>NZ_JARWKZ010000016.1:0-118395 GCF_050577975.1 Rhizobium sp. BR 315
CGGCCAGAGCGCAACGTCTTGCCGCTACTGTCCTGCACCACCAGATGGCTGTAGGATTTGTGGTAGTCGACACCGATATGGTAATCATAAGAGGCAGTCATGCTTCCAACTCCCTTGTTGAGATCTTCAAAACCCCAATAAGGTAAGCCGAAAGGCTGGAGGTGTGACTGTCCCTCGATCATCATCTGCATCTCAGTGATCCGTTCTATCCGTGGAGGCCGCCTCTTTCATGTCACCTCCTTTGAAAACGTCAGGCGGCTTTGGCCGCATTGCACTGGTTGAGCGCCGGCATGATGTCGGACGCGATTTCATCGAGAACTTCGGCCGGCGCGCGCCGCGACTGCCGAAGGTTGATCGCGAGATGGTCGACGCCTGCGTCGGCCAGCGCCCGGAAATGGGTAAGAATGGCGTGACGGCCTCCCCGAGCGCCGAAGCGGATCGGCATGAGCGGTGCTGAGGCGTCGCTGTCGAGATCGAGGTGGAACGCGCTGATGAAGGCTGCGCGGTCCGCCGTCGCTTCCGCCCAGCCTGCGGCCTGGGCACGCAGGCGATCGACACCGTTCGGATAGACGAAGCGGCCATCCATATATGCCGCAAGCCAGGCGTCTTCCTGCTGGGCCTGACCGGCGACCACCAGAGGAATGGTTGACTGCGCCGGCCGGGGCAGAAGGTCGAGCTGCGGAACGCGTTTGCCATTGACGGGCAAACCGCCGAGCTGCCAGGCGGCGCGGATATACTCCACCGTCTGCCTGAACATCTCGCCGCGCTTTTCGAAATCGAGCCCGAGAAGCGGGTATTCGACAGGCCGGTCGCCCGAAGCGACGCCGAGGATCAGCCGGCCATTCGACAGCGCGTCGACGGAGGCTGCCGCCTTGGCGATCATCATCGGATGGCGGATCGGCAACACGACCGCGGCCGTGCCAAGCGCTATGCGCCGGGTGATGCCGGCGAGATAGCCGAGCAGGACGAAGACGTCGTGGATGGAGCCGGCGTCGCCCATATTGACCTGATCAAAGACGGGGACGTCGCGCATCCATACCGCCGAGAAGCCGAGGTTTTCGGCTTTGCGGACCAGATCGGCCTGGGCGCTAAGATCCGGAACGCCATGCGGGCGGCCCGAGGCGACGCGGCGTGCTTCGCCGGCCGGCGACCAGTCATTATCAAGCGGCAATTCGATGCCGAGGGTCATGCGTTTGGGAACGCGGATGAGGTCGAGTGCGGATGTGTTTGTCATGAGGGATTAAATAAAGCGCCGGTTCGGGCTTGATAATCCGTCCGATTTCCACATCATTTGTGAAATAAAATCATAGATGAGGCGGCCATGGACAACCGGACCGGAGAGATGCAGGTGTTCCTGCGCGTGGTGGAGACAAGGAGTTTTTCCGAAGCGGCACGGCTGCTGCGCATGACTCCGTCGACCGTCAGCAAGCTGATCTCGCGCGTGGAGGCACGGCTCGGCGTGCGCCTTGTCGAACGCTCCACAAGGCGCTTGTCGCTGACCGCCGAAGGGCAAATCTATTACGAGCGCAGCCAGGCGCTCCTCCAGGACCTCGATCTGATCGAGCGGGAGCTGTCCCAGGGGGCTGCCGCGACTGACGGCACGATCCGGGTCAACGTCTCGGTTGCGCTCGGAGTACTGGGCCTGGAGCCGCTATTGCCGGAATTCTGGGGCGCCTATCCCAATATCGTTATCGATCTCTCGTTGTCGGACGAGATCGTCGATCTTTATCTAGACCGGACCGACATCGCGTTCCGGGTGGGACGGCTCCCCGATTCCGGCATGGTCGCCCGTCACATCGGCACGGCTCGCCGAAAGATCGTGGCTTCGCCTGCCTATCTCGACCGATACGGGACACCGCGCAAGGTCGAGGATCTCTCCCGGCACAATTGCCTGGGTTTCAACTTCCGTCGTCTCGCTCCGGTCTGGCCGCTCAAGGAAAGCGGGCGGATCGTCGACCGCGTGGTGAAGGGCTCGCTGCTTGCCAATAATGGCGAGACGGTCAGACGCATGGCGCTCGCCGGTGTGGGGCTGGCGCGCATGGGTGACTATCATGTGCGAGCCGACCTTGCCGCCGGTCGTCTGGTCGAGGTTCTCTCCGACGCCATCGAGCCCGATCAGGAAGAGATACACGCCGTCTTTCTCGGCGGCGCGCGAATGCCCCAACGCGTCCGCGTCTTCCTCGATTTCATCGTGCCGCGTCTCCAGCGCTTTCTCAGCGAGGAAGCAGTCTCGCTTTAAGAAAATGTGCCGGAAGTTTCTGCGATGATCTCGCCCTTTGGGATATCGGATGGACGTGAAGGCCATGACGTTCTCGTCTGACAATGTATCGTCGGCCATGGAGAGGTATCCCGATCCTCAGATTCGGCGAAGCGGTGCGGTTCCATCGCCCTATGAATCGGAAAAACCGAAAGGCGCTTCAGGCCGGCGGAACGTGTCGGCGAGAATTTGCCGGCCAATGGGTGGCTCCGAGCGTGAGGTGCACGCCGTCCTATGACAGAGACGGCAGGCAATTCCGATTGGCGTTGGAGAATTTGCCTGCTGGTGGTTGCGGCTATAGACGAGCCGTTCGGCATATTGAGCCTCGCAGACCAGGGCGACCGCTCTCTCGACGGTCGCCATATTATAACCTCCGCCCCCGGAGGTCACCGTGCGCGCGATCGAAAAGAAGCGCTGGCCGTCCGGCAATTCGAGCCACTGGGTCACGATCCGGCGCGGGGTGGTGAAAACCTGATGAACGCTCCACAGCGGACAGCCTCCGCCATGGCGGGCAAAGGGAAAGGTACCGCTGTTCAGCCGTTTTGAAACATTGCCGGCGGCATCCACGCGGATGAAGAAAAAGGGAATGCGCTCCTGTCCCGGCTTCTGCAGCGTCGTCATACGATGTGCCGTCTGCTCGAAGCTGGTACCGAACTGCCGCGACAGCATGTCAATGTCATAGCGCCGGTTCTCGGCGGCTCGGGCGAAGGCCGCATAGGGCATGATAATGGCGGCGGCGCAGTAGGCCGCCAGCGCCCTATGTGCCAGCCGACGGCTATTGTCATTCTCGAATTTGGCTTCATTGACCGCCGCCTGAATGTCCTGCTCGAATTCCAGGTAGGCAAGCTGTTGCGCCAATTGGAAATTCTGGCTGGCGACATCAAGCGCTTCATCCAGCAGCAGGTCTTTTCGGTGCCAGTCGAGCCGTCGCAGCGAGCCGGTCATGACATCGGACGGCATGCGCCGGACGCGCAGACCGTGCTGTGTTTTCAGATAGGCGACAAGCCCGCCCGTTTCGGCGATTTTGGCAGACAGTTTTTCGGAGGTAGCATCGAGCAGCGGGAAGCAGTTCCTCCGCGCTGAAAGGAAGTTGCGAACCGCAGCCACCGGATCGCCGGCGATGCCGTCTTCCAACGCTCCCTGCCTGTAATCGGCGATGGCGAATTGCTCCTCCTTATAGGCCGCGTGAAGCCGCAGCATGGCTTCCGCAAAGCCGGGAAAGCTATGGGCGACATCGGTAATTTCCAGCGAGCCAAAATCGATATCCGCCAGGATCGGATCGCGCACCACCGCCTGCAACCGGCTTGCCAGATCAGGCCCCGCATCATTGGCGAATTCATTGAAATCAATCTTGTAGGCCTTTGCCAGCCGCAAGAGCGTTTCGGCGGTAACGGGCCTTTGGTTGCGCTCCATCAGCGCGATATAGGACGGTGATATATCCAGATCCGCGGCCATGTCCGCCTGTGTGAGGCCCAGGTCGCGCCGCAGGCGACGCAGCCGCGGTCCAAGATAGACGCCTTGCTTTTCCACGCGATCTCCTCCCAGTGCAGCGGCATTACAACATTACAAGATATCTTTGTAAAGTTTGACACGTTGACTTCGTTTGCTCTCCCATGAGGGAAAATCCCGTCATATGTCTTTTGCATCGCAACATGACGAATTTGGAGGAACCATGTCGTACGAAAGCTTGATCGAAAGCGCCGGGAAGCTGATCGGGTCGAACCCGCAATGGACTGGGGTTACGGCTGAAGCGGTCGCCCGCATGCGCCTGCAGAACCGGTTCCGCACAGGCCTGGACATCGCCCGCTACACGGCCGCCATCATGCGCAAGGATATGGAAGCTTATGATCGCGATCCGGCGAAATACACACAATCGCTCGGCTGCTGGCACGGTTTTATCGGTCAGCAGAAGATCATTTCCATCAAGAAGCACTTCGGTTCCACCGAACGTCGCTATCTCTATCTCTCTGGCTGGATGGTCGCAGCATTGCGATCGGAGTTCGGCCCGCTGCCGGACCAGTCGATGCATGAGAAGACTTCCGTTCCGGCGCTGATCGAGGAGCTCTATACCTTCCTGCGCCAGGCCGATGCACGTGAGCTCGGCATGCTCTTCCGCGAGATGGACAAGGCACGCGCCGCCGGCGAAGGCGTCCGCGAAGCCAATCTCAAGCATCAGGTCGCCAATTTTCAGACGCATGTCGTCCCGATCATTGCCGATATCGATGCGGGCTTCGGCAACGCCGAGGCGACCTATCTTCTTGCCAAGAAGATGATCGAGGCCGGTGCCTGCGCCCTGCAGATCGAAAACCAGGTGTCCGACGAAAAGCAGTGCGGCCACCAGGACGGCAAGGTCACGGTTCCGCACGAGGATTTCGTCGCCAAGATCCGCGCCTGCCGCTACGCCTTCCTCGAGCTCGGCGTCGATGATGGCGTCATCGTTGCCCGCACGGATTCGCTCGGCGCCGGCCTGACGAAGCAAATCGCTTTCAGCGCCAGAGAGGGAGATATCGGCGACCAGTACAATTCTTTCCTTGATTGTGAGGAGATTGCCGATGCGACAAGCCTAAACGGCGATGTCGTCATCAATCGCGGCGGCAAGCTTGTCCGGCCAAAGCGGTTGCGTTCCAACCTCTTCCAGTTCCGCCCGGGTACGGGTGAAGACCGCTGCGTGCTCGATTGCATCAACGCCCTGCAGAACGGCGCCGATCTGTTGTGGATCGAAACGGAGAAGCCTCATATCGAGCAGATCGCCGGAATGGTCGACCGGGTGCGCGAGGCCATTCCCAATGCGAAGCTGGTCTACAACAATTCGCCTTCGTTCAACTGGACGCTAAACTTCCGCCAGCAGGTCTTTGACGCGTGGAAGCAGGGGGGCAGGGACGTTACGGCTTATGATCGAGCCAGGTTGATGAGCGTAGAATATGATGAAACCGAGCTGGCGGCCGAGGCGGACGAAAAGATCAGAACTTTCCAGCGGGATGCAGCCGCCCGCGCTGGCATCTTCCATCATCTGATCACCCTTCCGACCTATCACACGGCGGCTCTCTCGACCGACAATCTGGCCAAGGAGTACTTCGGCGACCAAGGCATGCTCGGCTATGTCGCCGGGGTTCAGCGTCAGGAAATCCGGCAGGGCATCGCATGCGTCAAGCACCAGAACATGTCCGGCTCCGACATCGGTGACGACCATAAGCACTACTTCTCCGGCGAGGCTGCGCTAAAGGCCGGTGGCGAGCACAACACGATGAACCAGTTCGCAGCGTGATCGACGCAACCTCTCGAGGGCCGGCATCGCACGGCCCTCGAGAACTTGCACTGCAAGAAGTCGCGTGAATACGAACTCGGAAACAAACCGATGCAGCCAGCCCCAGCATGTAGCCGGGCTGTTTTGCGCAGGAAGACTTCGCATTCTAACGCTCGGCCTGCCGCCAGCTCAATCCTTCCCCATAACCCGGGTAAAACCCACCTAAGCCATAGCGCCTATCTGATCGAACTCTATTTGGGGTCCTCATAGTTATAAAGTGCGCACATTTCAGCGCTGCTCTTGGGCGCGCGCTTGCTCGTGAAGACGGCAATTGCCGTCATTTCCGATCCACCAGCCCACGACGCGACGAAAGTGACGTCGCCGGAGCCGCAGAGTTGATTGCCATTCTGCAACTCCGGATCGGCGGGTTCTTTGACGCGATAGACCGATGCCGGCACGGTTCGGCCATCGACGCTGAAATGATCGGCGACGAGGTCGGAGAATTCGAGCACCTCGCCATTTTCGAACTTGATGCTGAAATCGTCCAGCCAGACGTCGCCGGTGATGCTCATGGCTGTATTGCTCGTCGCCGTATAGTGATCCGCTTGTTGGGCGGATGCTGCGGACGCGGTGAGGATCGCCAGGAAAGAGGAAAGCAGAAAGCGGCGCATTTTAATCCCTGAGGTAATCGCATGAGCGGTTTTGGTTGAATCATACATCGCATTTTTTGCCCGGAATGCAGAGGCTCATTTTGAGTGGCTTTGCACATAGGTGCCCGACGATCCTCAGCCATCGAGCCGAAAATAGATTCCGATTTTGGAGTTGATGCGCTAGAGACAGGCTCTGTCGATTTGACCGCACGGCCGCGTAAATCTTTTGCTTTTCGTGGGCCGCTCGGTTGCCTTAGAGTTTTGCGAGTCCACGATGTCCATGAGAGCTTCAGTCCGCCTTTACCGCTGGGCGATCGCGTTGCTGGCGCTGTCAGGTGTCGTCATATCATATGTTGCCATTACACCGGCAGCGCATGTCTCGCGATTGACGTTGACGACGAATTTTCTCAGCTACTTTACGATCCAGGCGAACATTCTGTTTGCCGTTGTGCTGCTGTCGGCGGAGATCGCACCGTCATTGGCATTTGGGCGATGGGCGAGCCGTTCCTCGACAAAGACCGCTCTGCTCATATATGTCGGGGTCGCCGGCGGCATCTATGCCTGGCTGCTAAAAGATGTCTGGCATCCGAGCGGCTGGCAGCTGCGGGGCGATCAGATACTTCACTATTGCATCCCTTTATTGGCTGCGTTCGATTGGATATTCCTTGTCGAGCGTAACAGGCTCGACTGGCGCAATGCGATTTGGTGGTTGTTATTTCCGGCGCTCTACTCGGTGTACTCGCTCGTGCACGGTCAATTATCGCGCTTTTATCCCTATCCTTTTTTGGACGTGCGCGACATCGGTCTGCAAGCCGTTCTGATCAATATGGCGTTCCTGGGCGTATTGTTCCTGGCTCTTGGAGGCGTGCTCATTCTGCTTGATCGTGTTGCGGCCAGGTTTGGTTCGCAGACACCGCAAGCTTGACACGCTTGAAATGAAAAAAGCGGCCAAAAGGCCGCTCCTCTCAAATCGATGATAGCAATTCCTGCATTTGTCGGCAGTGCATTCAGAGATCGTCAGGCAAAGGCATAGGATCCGTCGGGACGCTTAGGCACGCGCCGCTGCCAATGGATATAGCCTTCCTCTTCCATCGCCTTTTCGTCCATATCGACGCCCCAGCCAGGTCGATCGGGCCGAAGCTCCAGATAGCCGTCCTTCGGCAGGTAGGGGTCGACGACGTAGCGCGTTTCTCCCTGTCTCTGCTCGACCTCGTTGCCGCCGTAGACATAGGCCTGGCCCTTCGGCAGCCGGTATTCGAGGATCTTGAAGTTCTGCGCGGCGGCCGAGAAATGCACATTGACGGCGGTTGCCAGCGGGCCCATCGGATTGTGTGGAGCAACACCGACGAAATGCGCCTCGGCGATCGTCGCAATGCGCCGCATCTCGCTGATGCCGCCGACGACGCAGATATCGGGCTGGATCAGGTCGGCGCCCTTGACCTGCAGCAGGCGCAGAAACTCATTGCGGTTATAAAGGGATTCACCGGTCGCCAAGACGCAATTGAGGCCTTGCTTCAATTCACCCCACATCTCGATATTCTCTGGCCGAAGGGGCTCCTCGTAGAAGAGCGGATCATAAGGTGCGAGCGCATTGCCGAGCTGACGCGCAGCGACCGGCTCGAAGATCTTGGCGTGCGCATCGAAGGCGATCTCATAATCGTCACGCACGGTTTCGCGCAGCGAGCGGAAGTAGTCGGCCGATGCCTTGACGACATTGCCCCAGCGATGAGCATGCATGTCGATGCGCCATGGGCTGAGCTTGAACGCGGTAAAGCCCCATTCGGCATTCAGGCGATCAAACTCTTCGCGCGCTGCCGGAGCATCCGGTGCGGTATAGACGCCGGCATAGACCTTGATGCGATCACGCACCGCGCCGCCGAGCAGCTTGTAGACCGGAACATTGAGGGCTTTTGCCGAGAGGTCCCAGAGGCAATGGTCGAGCGCGGAGATCGCTGAAAGTCCAAGGGCGCCGGGCGGGAAGCGGCTTTGCTGGATCAGCAGGTTGATGAGATAGTCGATGCGGCTTGGGTCCTGGCCGGCGATAAAGCCATAGAGATAGTCGAGGATCGGCGGCAGTGCCAAATCGGGGCCGTGATTGTAGCATTCGCCCCAGCCGGTCAGTCCGTCATCCGTATCCAGTGCCACGATGACGCGCGGACGATCCTTGTCGCGGGTCATGAATATCCGCATGCGGTCGATCTTCATCTTACTTTCCTTCTATCGATGATTATGGATGCGGCATGGGAGGTGCTGCAGGTCAGGAAATCGTCGCCACGTCGAACCGAAGTCGGATCGGTGGCGAATGCGTTCCGGGGCAATGTCGATCGAGAGCCTCATGCGGCACTGCCGTTCTTCACGGTTTCGGGCTCGACATAGCGGAAGCGCCGCGAACGATCCCGATCGCGAGGATCGGGGCGCGGGATCGCTGAGATCAGCGCTTGCGTATAGGCATGTTCGGGTGCGTTGCAGACCTTGTCGGCATCACCGACCTCGACCAAGCGCCCCTTGTACATGACGCCGACGCGGTCGCACATGTAACGGATGACGCCGATATCGTGGCTGATGAAGATATAGGCAAGACCGAGTTCGTCCTGCAGGCGCATCAATAGATCAAGCACCTGGGAGCGTACGGAAACGTCAAGAGCCGACGTCGCCTCGTCGGCGACGATCACCCGTGGATTGAGGGTTATGGCGCGGGCAATACCGATGCGCTGGCGCTGACCGCCGGAGAAGGCATGCGGATAGCGCTCGCGCGACCTTGGATCGAGCCCGACTTGCTCCATCAGATGGCAAACGCGTTCATCGAGTGCCCGGCCCTTGACAATGCCGTTGACGAGCAACGGCTCACCGATGATCTGCGAGACGGTCATGCGCGGATTGAGGGAGCCGAAGGGATCCTGAAACACCATGCGCAGTTCGCGGCGGGCGGCCGCAAGAGTTGTCCCTTTCGCGCTTGCCAGATCCGTGACGCCGCCATCGGAGCCACGATAAAGGATTTCCCCGGCAGTTGGGTCGATAAGACGCATGATCGAACGGCCCATCGTCGTTTTGCCTGATCCACTCTCGCCGACGATTCCGAGCGTTTCGCGCGGCAAAAGCGAGATCGAGACATCATTGAGGGCGCGGACTTCGCTGAAGGCCATCGACACGTTGCGCAATTCAAGGATCGGAGCCGCGGCTCTGTCGAGCGGCGGGCGTGCCAACCGGATTTCGGCCTTCCTTTCGAGCTTCAGCACCGAGCCGATCAGCATGCGCGTATAATCATCCTTCGGCGCATGGAAGATCTGCTCGACCGGCCCGTACTCCTTGACGACACCATTATGCATGACGAGCACGTCGTCAGCGATCTGGGCGACCACGCCCATGTCGTGGGTGATGAACAGCACCGCCATGCCTTTGGCCTTCTGCAGCCGGGCAATGAGATCGAGGATCTCGGCCTGCGTCGTCACGTCGAGCGCCGTCGTCGGCTCGTCGGCGATCAGGAGCTGCGGCTTGCAGGCAAGCGCCATGGCGATCATGGCGCGTTGCCGCATGCCGCCCGAATATTGAAAAGCGTAGCGGTCTATAGCCCTTTCCGGCGAGGGGATTTCCACCTGTTTCAGAAGCGAGATCGTCTCGGCGCGCGCTTCGGCCTTGCTCATTTTTGTATGGAGGCGCAGTGCTTCCATGATCTGGTCGCCGACCGTGTGGACTGGCGAGAGCGATGCCATCGGCTCCTGAAAGATCATGGCGATGTCGTGCCCGCGGATCGACCTGATCTGGCGCCCGCGCGGGTTGAGCTTGACGAGATCCACCGAATTGCCGCCGGCGCCATTCAGGATGATCGAACCGCCGGTGATGCGTCCGGGGGAATCGACGATCTGGAGGATCGAGCGTGCGGTGACAGATTTGCCCGAGCCGCTTTCCCCGACGACGCAAAGTGTCTTTCCAGACTCGATGGAGAAGGAGAGGTTGTCGACCGCGCGAAATGTGCCGGTTCGCAAGGGAAAGTCGACAGTGAGATTCTTGACCTGCAGCAGCGGGCGGGCGGTACTCATTGAAACGATATCGGTCATGCCCGCCTCATTTGTTGTAGGGATCGGCCGCGTCACGCAGGCCATCGCCGAGAAGGTTCAGAGCCATCACGGCGATGACGACGGCGACCCCCGGCAGGAAGAGCCATGGTGCTGTGGCGATCGAGCGGATGTTTTGCGCCTCGCGCAACAGCACGCCCCAGGAGACGGTCGGCGGCTGCAGGCCGAGCCCTAGGAAGGAGAGGGACGTCTCGGCCAGGATCATCGCCGGCACTGCAAGCGTGATAGAAGCAATGATGTGGCTGGCGAAGCTCGGCAGCATATGGCGGAAGATGATGCGCCCCTCGCTGGCGCCATCGAGCCTTGCTGCAGCGACGAATTCTTCCGTTCGCAGCGACAGGAAACGACCGCGTACGACGCGGGCAAGCTGCGCCCAGCCAGTCAGCGGCAGGATGATTGTGATCATCATATATTGCAGCGCTGCCGGCCAGCCTTGCGGCAGGGCCGCCGCCATGGCGAGCCAGATCGGGATAGTAGGCAGGGACAGCACGAAGTCGATCAAGCGTTGGATGAAGAAGTCGAGCTTTCCGCCGTAATAGCCTGAAATTCCTCCAAGAACGATACCGAGCAGAAGCGAAAAGAACACGCCGACCAGACCGATCGACAGCGAAATCTGTGCGCCTTGGACGGTGCGGCTGAAGACGTCGCGGCCGAGCCGATCGGCTCCGAACAACAAAAGAGGCGTCGATTTGTCCGAGGATGCCAGCAGATGGATGTTGCTCGTGAAGAGACCCAGCACGGAATATTCGTAGCCGCGCCCGAACAGGCTGATGGCGACGCGCTTCGAGGTATCTTCCTTGAAGATTGCCGCGAGCGTTTCCGGGTCGCGAGTCAGCTTCAGCGGGTAGTAGTGCAGCCCGATAGAGAAGCCGTTAGCCGTATCGATGAAATGGACCCTTTGCGGCGGATGGAAGGTTGCGCGCGCGTTTTGCTGATTGGGATCGTTGATCGCAAAGAACCCAGGCAGGATCGCGACGACATACATCACCACGGTGACGACGAGGGCGGCCATGGCGAGCTTGTGGCGGCGGAATGCCCACCAGATCAGCTGCCATTGCGAGGCGACCGCGTTGCGGTCAGGGCGCAGGTTTGTAACGGCAGTATCGGTCATGGGCTGCTCCTATTCCAACCGGATGCGGGGATCGACGAGGGCAAGCAGGATGTCGCTGATGAGTGACCCGATCAGCGTCAGCGCACAGATCAGCAGCACGAAGGCACCGGCGAGATACATGTCCTGCGCCATCAGGGCCTGCAGCAGCAGAGGTGCTGCCGTTGGCAGATTGAGAACGATCGCCACGACGACGGACCCCGAAATGAGATTTGGCAGCAGCCAGGCAATTGTCGAGATGAACGGATTGAGCGCGATGCGCAGCGGATATTTCACCAGCAGCCGGAACTCCGACAGGCCTTTCGCGCGGGCGGTCGTCACATAGGGCTTTGGTAGCTCATCGAGCATATTGGCGCGCATGACGCGGATCAGGCTTGCCGTCGAGGAGACTGCGAGAATGATCACCGGCAACCAGAGATGCGACAGGAGGTTCAGCATCTTGGCGATGCTCCAGGGGGCTGTCTCGAATTCGGAGGAGAACAGGCCGCCGACATCCTGACCGAACTCGACCGCGGCGACATACATCAGCGCCAGCGCCAGCAGGAAGGAGGGGATGGCAAGCCCGAGAAAGGTGAAGGCGGTAAAGAAATAATCGCCGATCGAGTATTTCCTGACGGCGGAATAGACGCCGATCGGAAGCGCGATCGCCCAGGTGGCGATCAGGGTCGCAAGCGCCAGCACGAGCGTCAGCGCCATGCGCTCCCAGATGAGGCCGGAGACGGGCTGCTGCCATTCGAACGAAATGCCGAAATCACCGCGCGAAAGAATGCCCCACATCCATTTGATATATTGGATGATCATTGGCTGATCGAGACCGAAGCGCTCGCGCAATTCCGCGGCCATGTTCTGGTCGATCACTTCATTCGAGGAGGCAAGCGTGGCGATATAAGTGGTCACATAGTCGCCGGGCGGCAGCTGGATCAGCACGAAGGCGAGGAAGCTGATGGCAAACAGGGATGGGATCATCCATAAGAGACGTTTGGCGATAAAGACCAGCATGGCTATTTCTCGCATTGAACGCTGCCTTGGGCAGCTTCGCATGAAGGAGAGCGCCGCCCTTTGCGGACGGCGCAGGATCATTGTGATCAGCTGGTGAAGAAGAATTGCTGCGGCATGGCCGGTCCTGGATTGGGCCAGGACCAGCTATCCGGCTGCTTCTCCGGAACATTGTGCAGGTTGTTGCGGATGATACCGAAGCCGCCGACGGCAAGGCAAAGCCCAACGGTTTCAAACTCTTCGGCGGCGATGTCGAAGATCTGCTTCATGACGGCGCCGCGCTTTTCCAGATCGGCCGTCGAGCGCGCCTCGTCGAAAAGTTTCATGCGCTTCTTCTGGCTTTCCGGCGGCTCCTCGCCCTGCTTGCCGTTCGAGGTGTACCAGACCGACCATGGAATGGCGTAGCGCGAACCCTGCGGATGGAAGGCGAAGAAATCGCGCGGATCGAGCATGGGATCGAGACCGCCGGGCCCCGGCCAGACCTGGGCATCATGGGCGTTGTCGTCGCCGCGGGTGTAGTAGAGCGCCCGCTCGATCGTATTGACCTTCATGTCGACGCCGATCTGCGCCCAATGTGCCTTCACCAGTTCAAGTGCGTCGACCAGATCGGGATAGAGGGTCGGAATGACATCGATGGCGAAGAACATCTTTTGACCGTCCGGTCTCAGACGGAAGCCGTTCGCATCCTTTTTGCCGTAACCGGCTTGATCGAGCATGGCGCCTGCCTTGTCCGGATCGTAGCCGGTGAATTGGCGGGCATACTTCTCATTGTACCAGGGATGCTCCGGTCGCGGCCCAGCCTGGTAGCTCTGGCTTTGGCCAAAGTAGACGATGTCGATGATTTCCTGCCGATTGATCCCGAGTGAGAGCGCCTGCCTGACCGATTTGTCGGCAAACATCTTGCGCATAGCGGGATCTTTATGGGTAATGTTGAAGTAGATCTGGCATTGCTGCGAGCTCGAAGGAATAAGAGTTAGAAGGCGATAGTCACCTTTCTTCATGTTCTGCGAAAGTGTCGGCTTGTTCGCGAGCACGCTGATGTGACGTTCCTGGATATCGATCTTGCCGGAAATGACATTCAGCATCAGAGATTCCACGTCCTGCGAGATGCCGAAATTGATCTCGTCGACATAGGGAAGCTGGTTGCCGGCCGTGTCGACCTGCCAAAAATAAGGGTTGCGGGTCATGACGACGCGGGTGGCGCCGCCGCTATAGGGTTCCTTGACGACCCAAGGATCGAGCGTCGGTTTATCGGGATTGCCCCAGCGCGACGGAATTTCGATATCGCCGCAGCGTGCACGGAAGAGTTCGGCCCAGCTGCTGGCACCGGCCTTTTTCGCGTCTTCTGCCACGTTCGGATTGTATTTCGGCAGGAACTGGCTGCAATAGTGCTTCGGAAACAGCGTCGGATGCTGGCCGAGCGGCGTCGCCAGATTTTCGAGATAGAGTGCATTCGGTGCAGCAAAGGTGAATTTCACCGTGTAGTCGTCGATCTTCGTGACATCGACGGCCTTGCCGGCGACGGTCAGTTGTGCCGGCGTCGCGCTGTAGAGATTGGTATTCTTGACGCAGTCTTCGATGGCGAAGACCACATCGTCGGCTGTGAACGGATGGCCGTCAGACCAGCGCGCGCCCTGGATGAGATAGAAGGTGAATTGCGTGGCGTCGGCATTGACGTCCCAGTGCTCGGCAAGGTTCGGCAGCACCTGGGTGAACTCAAGATTCCAGCGCACCAGGCTCTGATTGCCTACCATGCGCAGAATGCCGTTATGGTCGGATGAGCCGCGCAGGCCGCGTCGCAACGTGCCACCATAACTGCCGACCTTCTCGTAAGGGGTGACGACCATCGGCTTTTTCGGCAGTCGGTCCGCCAGCGCCGGCAGCTTGCCGTCCTTGACGAGTTGCGCCAAGGCAGGCGCCTCGCCACCGGTGTCAGCAGCGCTGGCGCGGCCGGCCAAAGATAGGGCGGCCATTCCTGCCATGCCTCCGAGGACGGCGCGTCTGCTCACGCCGCGAGACAATATTTCATCGCGCATCGAATCCCTCCCAATTGAACCTCGGCCGGACTGTGCCTCTGCCGATGCGACAAGCTCCCAACCCGCCGCGATGCACCCCTCTGGCGCAGCGTCGAGACCATATTATGTTCTCAGATAATTACAAGAGTTGACAGATATTTACAGATTTAGTAGCCCTGTCGCGCAGGAAATGCGCTATGGCTGTCGCCGGTCGGCATTCACGAAGGACGATGATGAAACTCTCTGTCGCCAACGATTCCGGTACGGGCGCGACGCGCTTCGGCGACATCATCTACGAGAGGATCGTCGCCATGATTGCGGACGGAACGTTTCCGGTAAACGAACGACTGCCCGCGGAAGCGAAGCTCGCAGAGATGTTCGGCGCCTCACGGCCCGTGGTGCGCGACGCTTTGGAACGGCTTCGCGCCGACGGTTTGATCGTCTCGCGCAAGGGGTCAGGTTCCTATGTCAGGCAAAGGCCCGATTCCTCGGTCCTGAAGATGGTGCCGGTCGGATCGCTCGCCGATGTCCAGCGCTTCTTCGAATTTCGCGCCGGGCTTGAAGCCGAGGCTGCAGAGCTCGCTGCACGTAACTGGCAGCCTGCCGACAAGGATCGCATTATGGCCGCGCTGCAGAAGATTGAACAGTGTCTTCGTGAGGGCAGGCTCGGTGCGGAAGAGGATCAGGAATTGCACGATGCGATTGCGATCGCGACCGGCAATCAATTCCATATTACGGCTCGCGAATTGTTCCGGCCGCATTTTGCCATTGGTCATTCCGTGACCCGCAGTCTCAGCCTCAAGCGGACGGCTGAACAGATCCGCAGCGTCCAGGATGAGCATGCGGTGATCGTGCAAGCAATCTTTGCGCGTCAGGAGACCGAAGCGCACGATGCCATGAAGCGACACATATTGAATGCACGCGCCCGCATGTTCCAGGGCGTCTAGGACATTGGATGAGGTGAGAGTGAAGCGACCGGCTTCTTGAAGCTTCCTCGCTTCCACCTCGGCAGGTGATGAGGGTAAGGGTTAAGAAGATGAGCATTGAAACCATGCGGCAGGCGCTGACCGGCGTATCCGGCGTTCCAGTGACGGCCTATGATGGAAGCGGCGAGGTAGAACCGCGCGTGACCGCCAGGGTCTATCAGCGCGTGGCTGCCGCCGGCATTCACAACATCGTTGCGGCAGGCAACACCGGCGAGTTCTATGCGCTGACGCCAGAGGAAATCTGCCGCGTCCACGAAGCTGCGATATCAGGCGTCGATGGCAAAGCGCCGGTCACGGCGGCAATCGGCCGCTCGTTGCGCGAGGCGATCCGCATGGCCAAGGATGCCGCCTCCATCGGTGCCTCGGCGGTAATGTCCCATCAACCCGTGGATCCCTTCGCCGCTCCTGCTTCGCAGATCGACTATTTCCGCGACCTGGCGGAGGCTTCGCCCCTGCCACTGGTTGCCTATGTCCGTGCCGATGGCTTCAGCGTCGACGACATGGTTCGACTGGCCGGCCACGGCAATATTGCCGGCATCAAGTTTGCGACGACGGACCTGATGTTGCTGACGCGGGCGATCGCCGCTTCTGACCCCAATGGTGCACTGTTCGTTTGCGGTCTGGCCGAAAGCTGGGCGCCGACCTTTGCGGCGGCTGGGGCGCGGGGTTTCACCTCCGGGCTCGTCAACGTGGCACCAAAGCTGTCGCTTGCCGTTCACGCGGCCCTGGTGAAAGGCGATTTTGCCGCTGCGCGGGCCATAGTCAACAAGCTCGAACCCTTCGAGCGCATGCGCACCAAGTTCCGCAATGGGGCAAACGTCACCGTGGTCAAGGAGGCGGTCACATATTCCGGCTTGAATGTCGGGCCGGTCCGCGTTCCCGGCCTGCCACGCCTCGACGAGAAGGATCGCGACGAGTTGTTTGCTTTGCTTCGTGGTTGGCAGGAAACGGGCGACGCCTTTTAGGGCCGAATTCAACCGGCGTCGAAAAATCTCGTTTCGGCGCCCAAGACGATGAGGGCTGAGATCTCCGGTTGCTGATCTATATGGCGTCTCAGCCTTGTTGGTCTTCGGGCTTGCGTCGCAGCTGCACGATTTCATCGACAAGCAGTAGTTCGGTGACGCGAACGAGCAGGTCAACATCTTCCTGATGATTTTTCTCTGACGAGCATTCGTCGTGGCGACGGAGTGAGAAGGTCATGGCGATGGCTGGCCGTTTTATGGCTATCAATCGAGGCCCGTCGCGTTTCATCGAAGGTAATGAACGTGAGGCCGCCCATGATGGCGTGAGGTCTCGACCCGTGCTTCCACGGCGAAGACGTCGCCTAAGAGATCTTCGGTCAGCACATCTTGCGGGGTGCCGGTGGCAACGATCTTGCCCTGCTGCATGATGATCAGCCGGTCGCAGAACATGGCGGCATGGTTGAGATCGTGAAGTGCGATGATGCTGGTGACCGGCAAGCCGGCAACCAACCGCATCAGGCTAATCTGATGCTGGATATCGAGATGGTTGGTTGGTTCATCGAGGATGAGTTCCTTCGGCGCCTGTGCCAGGGCTCGTGCGATATGGGTGCGCTGCTTTTCTCCGCCCGACAGGCTCTGCCATCGGTCGTTGCGTTTCCCCATCATGCCGGTGCGTTCAAGTGCGTTTTCGACAGCCTCGTCGTCCGCCGAGGTCCAGCCTGAAAACATCGATCGATGCGGAAATCGACCGAGCTTTACCACATCGATGACCTTGAGATTGGCGTCGGTGGTACTGTGCTGTTCGACGAAGGCGATACGCTTTGCGATCGAACGGCGAGGCATCTGCCGAAGATCCTTTTGCTCAAGGATGATGCGGCCGGAATTCGGTCGTTTCAATCCGGCAAGCAGGCGCAGAAGCGAAGTCTTGCCGGAGCCGTTGGGTCCGAGCAGGCCCAGCATCTTGCCGGCCGGCACCTCGAAGGAGACCCCATCGAGAATGGTCCTCGCGCCGATTTTCCAGATGATGTTGTCGGCCTTGATGCTCATGATGCGCGCTGGAACCGGTAGAGAATGATCGAGAAGAAGGGAACGCCCACCAGTGCCGTGACCACCCCGATCGGTAGAACTTGTTGGGGGATGAGGAGGCGCGAGGCGATATCCGCCAGCACCATGAAGATTGCTCCGACGATGGCGCAGGCCGGCAGCAGCCGGACATGGAGCGGCCCGACGACGAAGCGCGCCACATGCGGCACGACGAGACCGACAAATCCAATCGAACCGACCATGCTCACGATCGTTGCCGTCATCATCGCGGTCAGTGCGAAGAATCCGATGCGCGCTCGCCCGACATTAACGCCAAGCGACGAGGCCGCCTCATCACCAAAGGCGAATGCATCGAGGACGCGCGCGTTAAGCAGGCAGGCGGCTAGACCTAAGTTGACAATGGTTGAAACCAGCATGAATTCCGGCCAGCGGACGCCGCCGAAACTACCGAGTAGCCAGAACATCACATCGCGCGCTTGCTGTGCATTTCCCGATGTCGTCACGATATAGGACGTTGCGGCGTTGAACAGCTGAGAGGCGGCAACGCCGGCAAGGATCGTGCGATCAGCGCCGCCTCGTGTGCCGTTTGACAAGAGAGCGACGAAGAGAAAGGCTGTAAATGCGCCGGCAAAGGCCCCGGCCGAGAGCGAAACGGCGCCAGCGCCGACACCCAATATGACGATTGCCACGGCGCCGATCGAAGCGCCCGCTGAAATGCCGAGCACATAGGGTTCGGCAAGTGGATTTCGAAGGAGCGACTGCATGATCGCTCCCGATAGCGCCAGGCCGGCTCCGCAGAAAGCAGCCACCAATGCCCGACTGAGGCGATAGTCCCAGATCACCGTTTCGTGGATGCGGTTAAGTTCGATCCCCGTCCATCCCAGCTTGTTGGTGACGGCATGGAAGGTCGTCGACAGCGGGATCGGCAGGTCGCCGATACCGACGCTGACACCGATAATCAGGCTGATCGCCGCAAGAGAAGCGAAAAGCAGCAGGCCGATAGCGGCCAGCTGCCTGAGGGTCCGATAAGTGGCGGTCACTTCAGGAGGCCAAGCGCCTTGAGTTGCTGGGCGACCTGCTCGGCGCCATAGATCGTCCGGATGGTCGGGTTCATTGCCTGGCCGTCCATGACGACGATGGCCTTGTTCTTGACCGCAGGAAGCTGGCTGACGGCGGGATCGGCGGTGAGAAACTTGATCTTGGCTTCCGGCTTGTCGAGTTCCCAGCGATTGCGATCAAGGCTGGCGACGACAATGACGTCCGGGTTGGCGGCGATGATGCTCTCCCAGCCGAGCGTCGGCCATTCCGCCTCTGCCGTAATCGCGTTACGGCCGCCAAGCAGATCGGCGATAAATCCGGATGCACTGTTCTTGCCGCCAAGATAGGCGTCGGAGGAGGGCGACTGGCTGGAAAACCAGAAGACATAGGAGAGCTTTCTGCCATCTTTCGACACGGTCGAGCGCAGAGCCGCTTCACGTGCCCTGAAATCGGCAATCAGGGCCTGCCCGCGGTCGGGCACATTAAAGATCTGCGAGAGCTCGTCGATCTCCCTGTAGAGAAGGTCCATGTTCCAGAGCTGGGCGCGGCTGCCATATTGGTCCTTGACCACAGCGGTGCTGAGGCATGTGCTCGGCGAAAGATAGGTCGGGATGCCGACCTTTTCGAAATCCTCACGCTTGGCGACCTTGCTGTTCGGCCCCATCAGGCTTGGCAGGGCGGCGGCGACGAAATCGGGATTTTCGGAAAGGATCGATTCAAAAGTGGGGAACTCGACGGTCAGGAGCTTGACCTTGGCATTGGCGTCGGCGAGCTGCGGGAGAACCTTGCTCGGCCAAAAGGCGGTGCCAACCATTTTGCCCTCGAGACCGAGCAGAAGAAGGATTTCGGCACTATTCTGTCCGAGCCCGATCGCGCGCTCCGGAGCTTTTTGGAACGTGACCTTGCTGCCGCAATTATCGATAGTCAATGGATAGCTGGTCGAAGCCGCTGAGGCTGTCGTCACAGCGAAGCCGAGTGCGGCACAAAGGCCCGAGACGGCCAAAAATGATTTCAATATGGTCACGGAAAATATCCTGGCGATTACTGTGCGCTCTAACCCATGAAAGCGTCTGCGGCCGTATAGCCCAGCCAGGTGATTAAAAACAAGAGAGTTAAACTCATATTTACGTGGCGCTTGAAAATAGGAGGAGGCTTGAATAGCGGCAATTTCCCTAGCCTAAAGGCAGGCCCTGAGGATCGAGCACCTCCAACCCATGTGTCATGGCGCCGAAGATTTATCCTCGGCGCCTGCATTTCATTGGCGTGTCAGGCCGATTGTTCGATCACCAGTACGCCATAGCCGCTAAGTTCGGTCGTGCCCGATATAGCCTTGTCGGTCAGCAGATCGATACCCGCCGGCAGATTGACGGTCTTCGGTTCATGCTCCGTATTGAGAACGAACAGCAGTTTCCTGCCTTCACCTTCTCGCAGCGACACTTCGACACCCGCCGGCAGGTCCTGCACCAGGGGCATCACCACACCGTCGCCAATCACCATATCGCGGATAGTTTCAGCAAGCGGCTCGGTCAGATAGGTGCCGAGATAATAGACCTGACCATTGCCATGCCGGCGCCGCGTCAGCATGGGAGAGCCTTCCAGAAAGCGGTCGGACCAATGGCCGATGATCTCAGTATCCGCGGTCGTTTCCAGCTTCTCGTAAAGGTGCCCAGCCTCCAGCTGGCGGTTTCCGATCGCATAGGCATATTTGCGTGAGGCCGACGTCGCTGCCGGACGTGGCGAGGGTTGGTGGCTGCCGATGCCGCCCTCGCGGAAACCGGTGAACAGCCCGTCCGCACCTGGAGCGGAGACGGGGCCGAATTCGTAGACGCGCACGCCCGAAAGCTTCGAAAGTGCCGTGCCCGGCGCCTGAGTGCGGATGATGTGGTTGTTGTCGTCGCGGGTTCCCGTCATCGCCGACAGGATGAGCGTGCCGCCATCGGTGACGAATTTCTCCATCGCTGCCGACCACTCCTGCTTCCACATGACCCAATGGGGAACGTAGAGAGCCTTGATGCGCGACAGATCGTCTTCCGGATGGATGAAGCCGCAGGCGATGCCTGCCTTGTAGCAGGCGCGGTGCAGATGGGCAGCGTCCTGCATGGGGCTCGGCAGGCCGATCGCATAGGTCTTGTAGGCTTCCTGATTGTCGAAATCCGCTCCGGCGATGGCAATGTCCATGCGAACCGTCGTGCCGAGAAGCTTGTCCTCGATCTTGCGGATGTCCGACGCGAATTGCTTGGCTTCCTCGTAACGGCGACGCGGAACGTCATCGTGGTCGATAATGCCGTTCCAATAGATCTCGGCGCCGAAATGCGCGGGACGCCAGCGGAAGAACATCAGGCCGTCTGCGCCGCGCGAGACCGAGGTCATCGCCATGCGGCGCATCTCGCCCGGTTCGGGAACGGATGAGGAAAAGCCCGGCTGGCTGCCGAGGCCCGAGGCCTGTTCTGGAACGATGAAATTGCCGGAATAGGCGCGGCACTGATCGAGATGAAAGGCTTGCGTGATCGCATGCCCGCCGCTGCGACGCATCTCGTCATAGAGGAAGGGATAGATGTCGAAGCCGATGAAATCGAGATCCTGGCCGAACTGGCCGCGGAAGTCGATGTCCGCGAGGTTGCCGAGATTATGGAAGATGAACCATGCGGGATTGGTAGCTCTTAGAATTTCCACCTGATCGTGCTGGAAGAGGGCCGTGGCGAAGGCGAGAAAGCGGTGATAGTCCTGCACATGACCGGGGCTCGAGAAGGATGGATTCATCGGCTTCGGGAAGACGATCTGGTCGAAGCTTTGATAGGCTGTCGCCCAGAAATCGCCGCCCCAGGCAAAGTTCAGCGCGTCGATTGTCGCGTATTTCGCGCGGCAGAATTTCTGGAACTCGATGAGCGCCGATGGGGAGTAGCTTTCGGACGTGGTCGTGTTCAGTTCGTTATCCGTCTGCCAGCCGATGACGTGAGGATTGTCCCGGTAATGCTCGGCCATCGCACGGGTGATGCGCTGGCTGTGTCGGCGCAGCACCGGGCTTGTCGTGTCGCAATGCTGGCGCGATCCATGGCTTGCCTGCCTGCCATTGGCATCGACGCGCAGGACTTCGGGGTATTTTGCCGTCAGCCAGCGCGGCGGTGTTGCCGTCGGTGTGCAAAGGATGGTCTTGATGCCGTGTTTGGCCAGGCCGGCGATCGCCTTGTCGAAGAGCGAAAAATCGAAATGATCCTCATGCGGCTCCATGATATGCCAGGCGAATTCCGCCATGCGAACGGCGTTGAAACCGGCGGCTGCCATGCGTTCGGCATCGCGTTCCCAATAGCTCTCATCGACATGTTCGGGATAATGCGGCACACCGACCATGAAGCCGTCGAGATTGAGCGTCCGCCAGACCGACAGCGGTTTTCTTTCCAAAACTTTCATGAAATCACAAGCTTTCTTTACAGAGAGGCAATGATGGGCTTCGGCCGGCTGATGGTTCTGCCATCGGGACCGAAGAGGTAGAGGGAGGATGTGGAAGCGGAGAGCTTGATCTGCTCGCCGGCTGAAAACCCGGTCGCGTTGCCGAGCTGAACGGTGAAATTGCACGTGCCGCTTTCCGAGCCGACCGTGGCGAGCGGACCTGCGTCGACGTAGAGAATGGTTTCGCGGCCGAGTTGTTCGACGAGCCGGACCTTGCCGTCGAATGAAATGGCGGCGTCGGCAGCGGATGAGCCGATCTTCAGCGATTCCGGCCGGATGCCCAGCGTGAGGCTCGCCTCGGCCCTGATATCGCTGGCATCGCCCACAGGAACGCGGATCGTCGTGCCGCCACCCTCGAGCGCGACTTCAGCCAAGCCGTCGCGAAGGGAAACGAGCTTTGCGTTGATGAAATTGATCCGTGGTGCGCCGAGAAAGCCGGCCACGAATTGGTTTGCCGGATTGTGATAGAGGTTAAGCGGCGCGCCTTCCTGCTCGATGATGCCCTTGTTGAACACGACGATGCGGCTCGCCATGGTCATGGCCTCGACCTGATCATGGGTCACGTAGATCATCGTCGAGCCGAGCTGCTGGTGCAGCGTCGAAAGCTCCACGCGCATTTGTGTGCGCAGCGCCGCATCGAGATTGGAGAGCGGCTCGTCGAAGAGGAAAACTTCCGGCGAACGGGTAATGGCGCGGCCGATGGCGACGCGCTGGCGCTGGCCGCCCGAAAGCTGCTTCGGGCGCTTGTCAAGCTGGTCGGATATTCTAAGGATATCGGCAGCGCGCTTAACGGCAGCCTCGATCTCGGCTTGCGGACGCTTGGCCATCTTCAGGCCGAAACCCATATTCTCGGCAACCGTCATGTGCGGATACAGCGCATAGGATTGGAAGACCATGGCAATGCCGCGGTCGCCCGGCTCCTCGCGCGTCACGTTGCGGCCGTTGATCCAGATCTCGCCGGAGCTGATGGTCTCAAGGCCGGCAATCGTCTTCAGTGTGGTGGACTTGCCGCAGCCGGAGGGGCCGACCATGACGATGAATTCACCTTTGTCGACGGAAAGGTTCACCGAACGCAGGGCGTGGTAGCCACCATAATATTTGTCGATATCGATCAGTTGTACGTGGGTCATCAGTGATACTCCAAATCGTCTCCAACAATGCCGGAAAGGTCAGCCCTTGACGGCGCCCATGGTGAGGCCTGCGATGAAATGCTTTTGCATCAGGAAGAACATCAGGACCGGGGGGATGGCGACGAACAATGTTGCCGCCGCCACGATGTTCCAGGCTGACGTCCATTCGCCTCTGAGGTTGTTCAGGCCTGCCGTCACCGGTTTCACGACGTCGCTCTGGGTGAGCACGATCGCCCAGAAATAATCGTTCCAGACGAAGGTAAAGATCAGGATCGCAAGCGCTGCGAGCGCCGGCCGCATCAGCGGTATGACGACATGGCGCATGGTCTGCCAGGGAGATGCCCCTTCCGCACGCGCGGCCTGGAACAATTCGTCGGGGAGCGCCGCGATGAAATTGCGCATGAATAGGGTCGCGAAGCCGGTCTGGAAGGCGACATGGAAGATGATCAATGCGAAATAGGTGTCGTAGAGGCCAACCGAGACCATGAGGTCGCGCACCGGGATCATCATGATCTGCGCGGGCAGGAAGTTGCCGCCGACGAAGAGCGAGAAGAGCAGCCCATTGCCGCGAAAATTATAGCGCGCAAGCACGTAGCCGGTCAGCGTCGAGAACACGAGAACCAGCAACACCGAGGGCAGGGTGATGATGAGGCTGTTGATGAAATAGCCCCACATGTTCGTCTGCTGGAACACCGACTGGAAGTTCTCGATGAGATTGAAGTGCTCGGGCCAGCTCCAGTATTTGCCGGCCATGATTTCATCGGCCGTCTTGGAAGCAGTCAGCATGACGGCAAAAAGCGGCAGCAGCCAGAGTATGAGGATCAGGCCGACGAAGCCGGTATAAAGGCCGCGAAGCGCGGGCTTTTCGTCTGGGATAGGGCGAGGATACATCAGCGCGTCTCCCGTTCCATGCGCACCATGACACGCAGATACCAGGTGATGAAAATGATCATGATTGCAAAGAGGACGGTGGCGATCGCAGCGCCGTAGCCGAAACGATAGGAGAAGATCGACTGTTCGTACATCTGGTAGGCCAGCACCTCCGACGAGCCGAACGGGCCGCCCGATGTCATCACCGCGATCATGTCGAAGGATCGCAAGGCGCCGACGACCGTCACGGCAAGCGCAATGAAACCCACCTGGCGCAACTGTGGCAGAACGACGTGCCAGAGCATGTTCCAACCGCGCGCGCCATCGACACGTCCTGCCCCGATGATATCGGAGCTCAGATTATTGAGGCCGGCGAGAAAGAGCACCATGCAAAATGCGATCTGCGGCCAGAGCGCGGCGGCGACAATGGCAAAGGTCACGAAATGCTCGTCGGCAAGCAGTGCCGGTGCCGTCGCCCCGAAAAGACCGAAGATCAGAGCAAGGAGCCCATAATTCGGGTCATAGACCCAGCCGAACACGACGCCGACTGTGACTGTTGCCAGCACCAGCGGGATGAAGAAGAGCGACTTCAATATCCGCATGCCGCTAATCTGTTGGTTGACGAGCAGCGCCAGCGCCAGTCCAAGCGGCGGTGCCGCCATGAACATGGCAAGCCATATCAGGTTGTTCTTTAGTGAAACGTAGAATTGGGGGTCGGAAAGGAGTTCGGAATAGTTCGCCAATCCCACCCAGGTCTTCTGGCCGACGCCGTCCCAATCGAAGAACGATATCCAGACCGATTCCGCCGAGGAGGCGATGATGATCGTCCCGAACAGGATGCATCCCGGCACAATAAAGAGGACGGGCGTCAGCCAGTTCCTGTGCTTTTTCCACATGGCTCAGACTTTTTGGTTCGATAACTCGAGGCGCTTCAGCAAGTGCTGCTTTTGATGACAGGCGCGGCGGGCGCAGCGGGCCGCAAGACCCACGACCCGCCGCGGCTTGGTCCGGGAGGACTATTTGAAAATGCGCGCGCGGGTCTTTTCGAGCCGCGCCAGGATCTGGTCGCGCCGCTCGGGCTTGACCGTGAATTCCTGAAAGCCCTTCATGCCGTCCTGCGCCATATCCGGATCGGTGTCGCGATCGTAGTATTGCGACGTTCCCTTCACGGTCTTGAGCGACTCCACCGCGACATTGACCATCGGATCCTTGCTTGGCGGGCAATCACTGCGCGGCGGGATGGCGCCTTCGGCTTCGAGGAACGCGCCGAGATTTTCCGGCTGGTAGAAATAGGCGAGAAAATCGCGGGCACCTTGCCGGTTCTTCGCCTTGGCCGGGATATGCACCGAGTTGACGGAGAAATCCTCATAGCGTTCGATGCCGGGAACGATTTCCGGGAAGGGGGCGAAGGCAAGCTGGTCATGGTCGCTCGGCTGAAATGCGGACTTGATGAAGCCTCCAAGGTCC
Source organism: Rhizobium sp. BR 315 (assembly GCF_050577975.1). Classification (NCBI taxonomy): domain Bacteria; kingdom Pseudomonadati; phylum Pseudomonadota; class Alphaproteobacteria; order Hyphomicrobiales; family Rhizobiaceae; genus Rhizobium; species Rhizobium sp. BR 315. The sequence goes on from NZ_JARWKZ010000016.1 coordinate 25,288, forward strand.
ATCATCGCCGCCTTCTTCTGCGCCAGAGCGGCGCCGGCCTGTTCCCAGCCGAAGGACGGCCCGCTTGCGGAGAAGAAATTGGCCTTGAGGAGCTCTTCCCATTTGTCGAAGACCGGCTTCAACATCGGGTCCGTGTAAGGGATCTTGCCTTCCATCAGGGCAAGGTGCTTATCCAAGCCGTTGATGCGCAGGTTCATGTGGTCGAACCAGCCGCCGGTCGGCCATAGTTCCTTCGTGCCCATGCTGATTGGGATCATGCCGGCGGATTTCGCCGCCTCTCCGAATTTCAGGAAGTCGTCCCAGTTTTTCGGTGCCGTCCAACCCTTTTCGGCGAAAATGTCCTTGCGATAGAAAAGACCCCAGAGAATGCCGCCAAGGGGCAGGCCGTATTGCTTGCCGTTGACGGTGACGGCCGTCATGGTGGCGCCCAGCTTGTCGCTGTAACCTTCCTTCGCGAACAGATCGGAAATGTCGTCAAACAGCCCGCGATCGACGAAAGCCTTCATTCGATTGCCGGAGAACCAGAAGCAGATATCGGGGGCGCCGACGACAAGGTAGCTGCGGATAGCCGTCTTGTGGGCTTCATGGTCCATATTGTTGATGGTGACTTTCGTCCCCGTCTTCTTGGTGAAATCGGCAGCGATGCGCTCTAGGACCGCCCGCTGGTCGGCGTTGCCGATATCCGAGATGATCGTCACTTCGCCGCCATTGGCAATTGCCGGGCGATAGAGCGTGGTAGCAGCCAGGGCAGCACCCGTGCCGATTATGAACTGACGCCGAGACGCCCTGATTGCATTGATGAGTGAAATTTCGTTCTTCGATGCCATCTACTTCCTCCCGAGGCACATAAAATCCAACCCCGTCCACAGATGTGAACGGCCGCTAACCTTCAGAAATTACGCAATAAACCGGCATTTCCGCTTATGCGACCACAAGCGGATATTCCTCCATTGCCATGGGCTATTGCATACCGTATCTTGCGGGAGGCAACAATAGTTAATTTACAAAATTAATTTAAAGGATCATCGTGCGCGGCAACCCAAGTACCTCCAGAGCTCTCAACCGGCGGCTCATCCTCAACCTGCTGCGAAACCGCGGACCGATGCCGCGTGCCGAGATCGCCACGGTGACGGGCCTCAGCCCGGCGGCCGTGACCTTCGTGGTCACGGAACTGATCGAGGAGGGGCTCGTCGTCGAAGGAAAGACGCAGCCGGGTGCAACGGGGCGTCGGCCGATACCGGTTGACATCAACTACGCTGGCCATCTGGCGGTCGGCTTCAAGCTACGCCACGATAGCATTGATTGTGTTCTGACCGATCTGGCGACGACGCCAATTGCCTCTTTCGACATGCCGGTGCCAGACACGTTGCCGGAAACGATGGTCGAGGCCATTGCGACGGCGATCCCGAGGCTTCTGGCCGATGCTGATCGCGCCGGCTCACCCGTGATGGGCGTCGGCGTTTCCATCCCTGGCGAGGTCGACGCAGTCAAAGGTATCTGCATCCAGAGCCCGCGCTTTGGCTGGCGCAATCTCGCCTTTCCCGAATTGCTGCGTGAGCGGGTCAATATCCCGGTCTGGATCGATGACGATATCAGTGCCTTCACCGTCGCGCAGCGGCTTTTCGGAGCTGGCCGCAACTACAGCAATTTCGCGACGATCGCAGTCGGTACAGGGGTTGGGTCATCGCTGGTCATGGGTGGCGAGATCTATCACGGAAGCCATGGTCTTGCGGGGAAGCTTGGTCACATCATCACGGTTCCAGGTGGTCGGCTTTGCGAATGCGGACGAAAGGGTTGCCTTCAGGCCCATACGGCAGAGGCCGCGATGATCGACGAGTGGGGTCTGCGCCGAGGCGCAAAGGCAACGCGTGATGAATACGCCGCCGCGATCGAGGGTGGCGATGCGGATGCCCTCGAGACCATGGCGCAAGCGGGGGAGTTGATTGGGCGTCACCTGGCGGATCTCGTAAACTTGTTCGACCCCGAGGTTCTGATTGCTGGTGGCGAAGCCATGCAGTTCGGCGATGCGATTCTCGAGCCGATCCGACGCTCGATGGCAAAATATGTCTTCTTGAATACGCCCGAATTGCTTCCGGATTGGGTGCCGGGTTCCTGGGCGCGGGGTGCCGCCGCTCTGGCGACCCAGCATTTCTTTGATCTCGACGTCGAATAGCGGCACCGGAGCGGATGGTTCATATTATAGGGGCATCATATGTTCGAGAAAGTCGCGCATCGGCTCCGGACACATGCGCCTTTTCGTTATTTGCGCTTGACGTCGAACCATCGCAATAGCGCAGTTCGCTTGGGAAATTGACCGGCGGAGCGATTTAACGCTATTCTCGTCACCTCCGCGTCCATCTTGCATAGAATTTCTGCTGGTGGCCGTTCAGATCGAACATATTCGGCAACCGAGGCGCACTTCAACTGGAGTGCGGCGGCGGAAAGCATGATGTCGCTTTTATCCCGCCTGTGCGAATCCAACGTCCTTCGTGCGGCAAAATTCGATCAAATGCTTCGAGGTCATTGGTCGAGCCAGGGCGTAACCTTGCAATAGATGGCAGCCAAGATCCCTCAGGATTTTGGCGTGCTCCATTGTCTCCACGCCTTCCGCAACAATGTCGATGTTCTGCGACCGGCCGATTTCGATAATAGAGGAGACCAGGCGACGTTGAGACGGTGACGTTACAATCGGCTTGATAATTTCTCGATCAATTTTGAGCCTTCGTGGCTCGAATCTGAGTAGGCTGACAATGCTGGCATGCCCGGTGCCGAAATCATCGATCTCGATTTCGATACCAAGCTCTTTCACCGCTGGAATGATCTGATTGAGAACAGGCTGGAGATCGTCGAAGGAGATCGTCTCCAGCAGTTCAAAACACAGGCGTCCCCTCGCCAAGGGCAGTGCGGAAAGCTCGGCAAGCAGATTTGGCTCCGCCAGCCGACGTGCTGAAATATTGACTGAGACGCGCGGGATGTGCATTCCAAGGGCATCCCATCTTGCCATCTCGAACAGCGCTTTTTGAAGGATGAGCCGATCCATGTCTCCGGAACGCCCTAGGCTTTCGGCGACGCCAAGAAATTTGTCTGGTCCGAGCAGGCCTCTTATGGGGTGATTCCAACGGGCAAGTGTTTCGACGCCGGCAATATCCAACGTGTTTGCGTTAAACTGCGGCTGAAAGAATGCGACCAGTTCGTCGCGATCGAGCGCATTGTTGAATTCGTCCGCCAATTCCTTCGAACGGATTGCAGCGCTACGAAGCTCTTCGGTGAAGAGGACCGCACGGCCGCGGCCAGTCTTCTTCGCTTCGTACAGAGCCAAATCAGCACTTTGTAGCAATTGGCCGAGGTCTCGGACGTCCGCACGTTCGTTTTCCCAGGCGACACCGACGCTTGCACCGACCAGGCACTCGGAGCCGTCAATGAAGAGGCTCTGCTGAAGGGTGGCAACGATCTGTTGGGCCAATTCGTTTGCTTTGGACCCGGGATTGTCGCTCCAGCTGGCAAAGATGAACTCATCTCCACCAATCCGAGCTGCAACATCGTTCGGACCAGTCAGGCCGGCAAGGCGCGAAGCCGTCGTCTGCAAGACCGCATCGCCTCCGATATGTCCTTTCGTGTCGTTGATCTCTTTGAACCGATCCAGGTCTATGTGAATAAGGATCAGGCAATCTTTTGGACCAGGTCTCCGTGGTTGCGAGATCATTTGGTCAACAAATCGCCGATTGGGAAGCCCCGTTAGCGCATCATGCAACGATAGGTACTCCAGCCGTTGCCGCGCTCGGACGAGCTTTTTCTTGTGAAGGCGAAGCTTTTCAATGGTTCTTTGGCGTGATTTAGTCAGAAGGCCAACCCAAACGATCGGCGCAACGACACATAAAGCCAACAGGCTCGCGAAAATCTCGAATGTGGCTATGCCATTGTTTTGGCCCCATCCACCTGCTGGCACAGCGACTAGCGTCCATCGGCCATACGTCATATCAACGGACGCCGCGACAGGTTGTTTTGAAAACGTTTCTAGACCGCCGAGAAAAACTTGCTTGGGCAGGTTCGGATCCGGGACGGCGCTGATGGCAATCTCAAGGTCGGTCGATCCAAGGCCGCTATCCTGGTAGAGCTTTGATATGTCTATGACTCCAGAAAGAAGTCCCCAAAAAACCTGGCTTGTTCCGTCGTTGATGTAAACCGGACACCTCACGACGAAAGCGGTCCCGCCTTGGACAAGTTCCACGGGGCCGGTCAGAACAATGTTGTGGGTGTTGCGCGCCAGCATCGCGCTATCCCGTTGCTTTTCGTTCGTTCGGTAGTCGAGTCCGATGACCTTTTCGTTTCCTCGTTCTGGATAAACCCATTTGACCACCATGCCGGGTGCAGCGGCAAAGCTTCGCAGTTGTGAATCGGGCTGTAAGATCTGTGCGGCAAGTTTGGAGAAGGCGTTTTGGTCCATTGCCGGATTGACTGTGATACCTGCCGCAAGCCCTTGCAACAGCTTCACATTGCTGTTGAGGTTCGTTTGTAGCCGTGATGATATGGTAGCAAGCTCACCCGCCACAACTGATCGTTCATCGGCCAGCGATCGCTCTAACCGCCAGTTCGTTGCAACCCATACAACGATGATTGCAATGATTGCCGCAAATATTGCAGGGGCAAATGCGCTCGTATTACTGACCGCAGAGTTCGCGAAGCTGCGCAATATCTTTGGATCTCTTCGAAGCTTCATCAGATTGCCGTTTTGAAGGTCAAGTCTGCAGTCTTGCAGAGTTTCTTTAAGGCAACACTAACCGGCTGCAGGCCCATTACCGGGAACGATGCTCGGCGGCTTAGGGGATCGCAAAAAGTCGACGGTCGTCAACAGCGACAAGGCTCCGACCTATACCGCGGCACTGACCGAACCGAAACAGGAACGCAAAGGCCCGAAGGCATGCATGCGTCGCTAGGTCAGATATCCGAACACCTCGCCGAGGCCGCCAGCTCACAAGATGACAACACCCGCGCAACCCGTACTGCTCACGCGGCAAGCACGCTGGCGGGAAGTCGGGGCGCTCTTCAGATGTAGTCTATTCAGCGACTTTGTTGGCGCAGATCAGTGCAAGCTCCTGTCCGGTAGCAAAGAAGCATCCCTCCGGCTGATCTCATCGTTACCGATACCGCTCGCCGGCGCGGCGCCCGCCTGCGGCGGCGACGCAGATAGACCTTACTTGGACAGAACGATGTGAGTGGCGCGTTCGCCGGCCTCATGGGCGGTGACGGAAAAGCCAAGGGCCGGCAGGTCAATGCCTGCGAACATGGCCTCGCCCTTGCCGAGAACGACCGGCGAGATGGCGAGTTGCATTTCGTCGATCAATCCCGCTTGAAGATACTGGCGCACCGTACTGACACCGCCACCGATCTTGATGTCCTTATCGCCGGCAACCGCCTTTGCCCGTTCCAGTGCCTCCTCGATGCCGCCGGTCACGAAGTAAAAGGTCGTGCCGCCTTCCATGACAATAGGCTCGCGGGCATGGTGCGTGAGGATGAAGGTCGGCGCGTGATAGGGCGGGTTGTCGCCCCACCAGCCTTTCCAGTTTTCATCGGGCCATTCGCCACGGATCGGGCCGAACATGTTGCGGCCGAGGATAAAGGCACCAAAGCCGGTATTTCCCGACGATGCGTATTTCGCGTCGACACCTTCCGATTCGCCCTCTTTACCGAACATCGCCTGGAATGTCCGGGTCGGGAAAAACCACTCAAACAATTCCGGTCCGCGCTTGCCCAAAGGGTCGTTCAGGCTTTGTTCCGGTCCGGCCCCGAAGCCATCTATCGAGAGAGAAAATGCCGCTACGCGCACACGAGCCATATCAGCCTCCATCTGATTGCATTTTGAAATCAGATGCAGGCTGACACAACTGATTTTGTCGTGCAATTAGTTTTTTTGGAAGCTCAACCTGGATTTCGATATGGGGGCGTGGTGCTCGATCACCTGGCATCGCCCAGCGCTAGGGATCGATGTGACATTCTGATCGGCAGGCAATTCCTTGATTGCATGTCGGTCGAACGGCATTTGCAGATCGATATCTATGTCGTCGGTAAAGGGATCGCACTGACGGTGAGTAACCGGGAACTTATCTGGACATAAGCGACACGCCAATCCTTGGGCCCAGCCAAGCGAATTGCCCGGCCGCTCAGTCGATTTACTGAAGTACCGTTACAGGCTGCGCCTTGGGCGGCAGTGGGCTCTCGTGGTGCCCCGAAGTCGCTCCGGCGATAACCGCAACGATTGCAACCACTATGTAGATAATGGCTCCGTTTGGCTTTCGGTCCGATATGCAACGTCTTGTCGACTCTAGCACCCGCGAATGTTCCGACATCTCGATCCTTTGCGTTGAAGGGCGGTTATTTAGTCAATCAGCGGAGCCTAATGAATACCCAGATTCGCTTGGCTCCTTTGCAAAAGGCGAATACCAGAAGACTTTTGGCCGGAACTGGTGCTGTCACTTTGTCCTTAGTTTAGCTCGCCCGCGTGTTCGAGCAGGCCTCTCGATTTTCCCGATTGTGTTCGGGCACGAGAATATGCTCTGCCTCGAAAGTATGGACGGCGAAAACACCTGGTGCCTGGGCAGGCAAACCGAGCCAGCGCTCGTCTCTATGTTCGGCCCGCTGCCTTCGCTCCAATTGTCATTGATGCTGCAGCACGCTTAGGCCACCGTCGACCGTCAGGCAGGTGGCATTCATGAAGGGGCACTCGTCCGAGATCATGAAGACCGCGGCAAGTGCGATCTCCCGTGGCGTGGCAATGCGCCCGCCCGGGTGCAGTTTCATGGTCTGCGCCTTTGCCTTCTCCGGATCGGGAAAATTCTTCCAATAGTCGATGACCTTTTGGGTCTCGACATAGCCCGGCGCCAGGGCGTTCACCCGCACATTCCTTGCTGCATATTCGATCCCCAGTGACTTGGTCATGCCAAGGAGGGCGTGCTTGGCAAGCGGGTAGGGAAACGTGTGCGGAATGATCGTGAAGGCATGCGTCGAGGCGATGTTGAGGATAACCCCGCCGCCGCGGGCGATCATATCAGGCAGAACGGATCGGCAGCAGTTCCAGGCACCCTTGAGGTTGATATCGAAGCACAGCTCCCAGTCCTCGTCCGTGGTTTGCAATGGTTCCGCAAAGACGTTGACACCTGCATTGTTGACCAGCGCATTGATGCTGCCGATCTCGCCGGCCGCCTTAGCCACGGCTGCGCGCACGGCCTCGACATCGGTGATGTCGGCAGCCTGATGGCCAACGTGAGCGCCATCTCCCTTCAGTCTGCGCGCGGACTGTTCCAGCAGGGCCTCGTCGCGGTCAACAAGAAAGATGCTTGCACCTTCCGCGGCGAAAGCCTCGGCGATTGCCAATCCGATGCCCTGCGCGGCTCCGGTAATGAGGATCCGTTTTCCGGAAAGGCGATTTGGCATTCAGTTTCCCTCTTTCAGCTTGGTCCGGAAAATCCAGCGATGAGCCGGCCGCAAGTCAATCAGCATATCTTTGTGGCTGCAGGCGAATTGATCCTGCAAGCGTCTCTCCGGGTTGCAGGATCTTCAAATCTCCCAGATCGGGGAGGTTATGACCGTTGGCTAGGTGAGACATCGGTTCGAAGCAGAAATAGTCGTGGCGAAAGGCCGGGTTGAAGCTTGTGTCGGGAATGAAGATGAATGCATGCCTAACCGCCGCATCCGCAGTCAGCTTCAGGCTGGCGCGTCTTTCCGGCCATGTGATTTGGGCCTCGCCGCTCCACCCCTCGAAGCCATTGTTGACCCAGCGGCGAGGCAGCGGCGAAGATTGCGAGAAGTCGAGATCAGCTGGGATGTCGGTGCGCTCTCCCGGCAGCCAGCCCTCGGTTTCGGTCCAAAATCGCCGCGCCGGCGCGAAGAGCGTCGTTTGCGCGGTCATCGGGAAGTAGGGATGCCAGCCAAGTCCGAACGGCAGCGCGTCCTTGCCGACATTTTCCACGCTCATATGAAGCGTCAGCCCTTCGGATGACAGGGCGATGGTCTGCCTTGCCTCGTAGCTATAGGGCGTTGCGCTTTCCTGATGGCGAAAGCCGATCTGCAATTCGTTGCTGCTGCGGGAAAGGATGGACCATTCCGCCTGCCAGCCGTCGCCGTGCAGATAGTGAGGGTCCGCGACCGTGTTTGGCCGGAGCTGATAGTCGCGCCCTGCAAATGTAAAGCGATTGTTCCGTATCCGGTTGCCGAAGGGAACGAGGGGGTAGCAGGCGGAGGATGAGGCGTCCGCCTCATCCGGGGCGGGCCTCAGCAGTGCAATCCTGTGGTTGTCGATTGTCCAAGAGTAATCGAGCAATACGCCGCCCAAGGTTAATACGCGGACTGAAAGCGAGCCATCCTGCAAATCGATAATGCTCATTAAGCGGCTGCCTTCCCCTTACAACCAAGGCCGATCCTGAATGGATGGGCACCCTATATCCGCCATCTCCAATGTCAATATATAGGATTTATTTTTGCGACATCGCCGGCGCCGTGCGCAATTGCCTAGCATTCCTTATGAAATGACATCTCTTCAAATGAGTTTTGGCTGCCTGTGGCGCAAAGCCGGCATAAATAATCATACATAAATGTTGACTGGTATGATGTTTTTTCATATTCACACTTTGCTGCCGATCAATGGCAGAGCCAAATTTCAGGGAGAGAGACCATGCGCTTTATCAAAGCAGCGATCCTTGCGGGCGCGTTTGCCGTTCTGGCCGCCGGCTCGGCCCTTGCACAGGATGTGAAGATCGGATTCATCGTGAAGCAGCCGGAGGAGCCGTGGTTCCAGGATGAGTGGAAGTTTGCCGACCAGGCGGCCAAGGAGAAGGGCTTCACACTTGTCAAGATCGGCGCCGAGGATGGCGAGAAGGTTCAGTCGGCGATCGACAATCTCGGCGCGCAAGGTGCGCAGGGCTTCATCATTTGCACGCCGGACGTCAAGCTTGGCCCCGGCATCGTTGCTAAGGCCACGGCCAACCAGCTGAAGCTGATGACCGTCGACGACCGTCTGGTGAACGCCGAGGGCAAGCCGCTCGAAGATGTGCCACATATGGGGATCTCCGCCACCAAGATCGGCGAGACCGTGGGGCAGGCGCTTGTCGACGAAATCAAGAAGCGCGGTTGGGATATGAAGAATGTCGGCGCGATCCGCGTTTCCTACGATCAGCTGCCGACGGCCGTCGACCGCGTCGAGGGCGCGATCTTGGTTCTGAAGGCCGCAGGCTTCCCGGCTGCGAATATTTATGATGCGCCGCAGGCAAAGACCGACACGGAAGCAGCACTCAATGCCGCGACCACGGTTCTCAACAAGCATGCCGATATCAAGTACTGGGTCGCCTTCGGTCTCAACGACGAAGCCGTGCTCGGCGCCGTCCGCGCATCGGAATCGGTCGGCATACCCACTGCAAACATGATCGGTGTCGGTATCGGTGGCGCGGATTCGGCGATCAACGAGTTCAAGAAGCCTGCCGCAACCGGCTTCTTCGGCACGGTCATCATCTCGCCGAAGCGCCACGGTTACGAGACTGCGCTCGATATGTACGGCTGGATCGCCAGCAATAAGGAGCCGGCGAAACTGACGCTGACCTCCGGTTCGTTGGCGTTGCGTGGCGATTACGAGAAGGTTCGCAAGGATCTCGGCATCGAATGATCATCCTGTCGGGGTGATCTCCGTCCCGGCGGCTACATCGCTGCCGCCGGGCCTTTCTCGATGGAGCAATCATGGCTTTCCTTGAATTCAAGGGCATTTCCAAGGGCTATCCTGGGGTCCAGGCACTGTCCGACGTCTCTTTCGATGTCGAAAGGGGTGCGGTGCATGGTCTGATGGGCGAAAACGGCGCCGGCAAGTCGACGCTGATCCGGGTTCTTTCCGGCGATCAGGCAGCGGATGCGGGCAGCATCGTCATCGATGGTGCGGAACAGAACTACAGTTCCGTCCGCGATGCCTTTCATGCCGGCGTTATCGTCATCCATCAGGAGCTTCAGCTGGTGCCGGAGCTGACAGTCGCCGAAAACCTCTGGCTTGGTCGCTTCCCCGGCAAAGTCGGGGTGATCGACGGCAGGACGTTGATCGAGACGGTGCGAGCGAAATTGAAAGAGATCGGCATCGATGTCGATCCCGCAGCCAAGGTCTCGTCGCTTTCGATCGGCGCCCGCCAGATGGTGGAGATCGCCAAGGCGGTCATGGTCGAAGCGCGTGTGATCGCACTCGACGAGCCGACCTCGTCGCTTTCCTCCCGAGAAAGCGAAATCCTATTCTCCCTGATCGACCGATTGAGAGCCAACGGCACGGTCATCCTTTATGTTTCGCATCGCCTGGATGAGATCTTCCAGCTTTGCGACAGCCTCACCGTGCTGCGCGACGGCAAACTCGCGGCGCATCATCCGAATATCGCCGATACGACGCGAGAGCAGATCATCGCACAGATGGTCGGCCGCGAGATCAACAATATCTGGGGCTGGCGCGAACGCCTGCTTGGCGAGGTGCGTCTCGAGGTCAATGGGCTCTCGGGCTCCAAGCTGCGCACCCCCGTCAGCTTCTCGGTCCGCAAGGGAGAAATTCTGGGCTTTTTCGGTCTCATCGGTGCCGGCCGCAGTGAGATGGCCCAGCTTCTCTACGGTGCCGATCATCGTCATCAGGGCAGCGTCTCGATAGACGGCATCGCCGTCGCGCCGAACAACCCGCAGGCTGCCATCGGCGCCGGCATGGTTCTTTGCCCCGAGGACCGCAAGTTCGACGGCATTATTCAGGGGCGGTCGGTCGAGGAGAATATTGCCATTTCCTCAAGACGGCATTTCTCGCCGTTCGGCATCCTCAATCTGAAAAAGGAGGCCTCTGTTGCCGACCAGTTCATTGCCAAGCTCAGAGTCCGGACGCCCTCGCGCCGACAGGATATCGTCAATCTTTCGGGCGGCAATCAACAGAAGGTCATCCTCGGCCGCTGGCTTTCCGAACAGGGCATCAAAGTGCTTGTCATCGATGAGCCGACGCGCGGCATCGATGTCGGCGCTAAGTCGGAAATCTACGAAATCCTCTACGAGCTTGCCGCAGGCGGCATGGCGATCGTCGTCATTTCCAGCGAGCTTCCCGAAGTCATGGGTATTTCCGATCGCATCATGGTCATGTGCCAGGGCCGCGTTGCCGCCAATGTCGTGCGCGCCGATTTCGACGAACGGGCCATTCTGACCGCGGCCCTGCCAGACAAGAATGCCGCCGGCACAATCTAATTCGGGAACGATAGTGATGAACTCGTTGAAAAAAATTCTCCTCGGCGAACAGGGCCTCGTGTTGATCTTTGCGATCGCCTTCGTGGTCGTTTCGCTCTTCGTTCCGAGCTTCCTGACGGAGCGCAACATGCTCGGCCTGTTGCAGTCGGTGGTCACGATCGGCATCGTCGCCTGCACCATGATGTTTTGCCTCGCCTCGCGCGACTTCGACCTGTCGGTCGGCTCGACCGTCGCCTTCTCGGGCATGATCGCCGTCATGGTGTCCAATTCCACCGGTTCGATTCCGCTTGGGCTCGTGGCAGCCCTGATCTGCGGCAGCGTCGTCGGTGTCGTCAACGGCGTCGTCATCGCCAAGTTCCGCATCAATGCCTTGATCACCACGCTTGCCACGATGCAGATCGTTCGCGGTCTCGCCTTGATTGCATCGGACGGTCGCGCCGTCGGCATCAATGATCCGGCCTTCTATCAGCTGGCGCTTTCGCGCTTCCTGACAGTGCCGACGCCAATATGGATCATGATCCTGCTGTTCATCGTCTTCGGCTTCACCCTCAATCGCACCGTTTTCGGCAAGAATACATTGGCAATCGGCGGCAATCCCGAGGCGTCGCGCCTTGCCGGCGTCAATGTCGTCAACATGCGGATCTGGATATTCGCCTTGCAGGGGCTTGTCTGCGCCATCGCGGGCATTCTGCTGGCCTCGCGCATCACGTCAGGACAACCGAATGCGGCAACAGGGCTCGAGCTGTCCGTCATCTCCGCCTGCGTGCTCGGCGGTGTGTCTCTCGCAGGTGGCCGCGCAGCAATGACCGGTGTGATCGTCGGCGTCCTCATCATGGGCATCGCTGAGAATGTGATGAACCTGCTCAACATACAGGCCTTTTATCAATATCTCGTGCGCGGCTGCATTCTGCTGATCGCCGTTCTGCTTGACAATCTGCGCTCGTCAGCGGCAGGGCAACGCGCACGCTCATGACGATCAGATTCCTTGGGAGAAGTTTGCCGGGCTTGCAGTTGCGCATTGATGCCTGGGCGTGGCGCCACTCATGATCGCCACCGGGCCAGCGGAAGGGAGTGCAAGTGATGAGTACGCGTTTGGGGTCTTTACGGACGACGCACGGTCGGGCCACGCCCGAGCAGGGAAGGCGTACAGTGCGCGAGGAACTGTTGAAGAAGCTCATCGGGCAGATCGTCTCGGGCGCCCTTGCCGAAGGTTCGATCCTTCCCAATGAAGCCGAGCTTTCCGAGGTCTATGGCGTCAGCCGCACCAGCCTGCGGGAGGCTATGCAATATCTCTCGGCGCTGGGAATGGTTCGCTCGCGTACCCGCGCAGGCACCACGGTCCTGCCGCGGGAGAACTGGAACTATCTGGACCCGCTGGTTCTCGACGCCACTCTGGCGCTCAGCAACGACCGGAGCTTCTACGATTCCCTGCTCGATGCGCGGCAGGTGCTGGAGCCCGCCGCCGCCGCGCAAGCAGCCGCCAACGCTACTGCAAAGCAGCTCGCGCGGATCGCCGAGGCATTCGAGGACATGGTCGCCGCCAATGCCCGTGACAACGAGGCGTGGAGCCAAGCGGACCTGGAGTTTCACACAGCTATTATCAATGCCAGCGGCAACTGGGTGTTTCGCCAATTTGCCACCGCCATCGGGGCAGCCCTGCTTGCAAGTTTCCGCCTGACCAACCGGGCCAGCCAGTCTCATGAATATGCCATCGCGCGGCATCAGGATGTTCTGGACGCGATCCGCATGCGCCGTCCTGATGCCGCCCGCTTTGCCATGGAGCAACTGATCGGAACGGCTAGAATGGAGCTGAGCGACGCTCTGCGCGCCGCCAAGCCAAAGGAACAATCGGATTAGACCCAGGCCTTGTTGCCGGTTGCCGGAAACGGGATCGATCAGCTTGCTTTGAAGGGAGCAGCTTTGCGGTGTGAGCGGCCCTCCGAGGCGGCAGGGATGATGCCTGCTATGGTGATGCCAATCGAGATTGGCTTGACGGGTGCACATTGTGCACTGAGATCGAACTCTGCTCCAGGCTTTATCAAACTCGACTCATGATGTTGCCATCATACGGCTATTCTGTAGAACGTTCTGGCAGACAGGTGCCAAGGCACTTTGTTGCCGTGAAGCATGACAATCCGTTTGATGACGAAACAAAAAGAGACATACATAATGGCGAATTTTCTGGAGAAATGGTCTTCGAAGAAGGCTGACAAGCCCAAGACCGGTATGCGCAGTGCCATCGACACCTTCCGTGGAAGAATAGCAGAACAGAAGGCCTATCTCGAAGAGTTCGAGCGCGATGCTGCTGGCTTCAATAAGTGGCGTTCGACCTGGTTTCAGCGCGTGCCCGGTGGCTTTGGCGTGACCATCGGCCGAGATGCGGTCAATGCGGGAGAGGGGCTGAGCTACATCGTCGTGGAAACGGTGAGCCAAGTTGCCGAGTTTCTGGATGACCTTGCCCAGCATGCGGAGAATGACGTCGCCTTTCAGCAGGCACTCGAGGAAAACCGCCTGCGTCGCGCAGCCCTGCTGAATGCGGCCAAGTCGAAGGTGAAGGCGCCTGCATCGAGGCCGGCCGCTTCGAAATCCGCGTCTATCAAGACGGCCGGTGCCAAGGCAGCGGCGGCAACGACGGATGCCGACAAGCCGAAGCGTGGCCGCAAACCACAGGCTTAACAGACACAAGGAGAGAAGCTCTTTGAACGTGCTCCTCTCCTAATAACTTAGTCTTGCAAGAGCGCCCCACAAAAATGGGGCTCTCATTCAGTCCGAATTCGCGCTGACGGCCTCAAGCCAGTCCGCAAAGGCACGCACCTTTTGGCGCGCTTCCGCCCGGGCCGGCCAAAGCGCGTAGTAGCCGTAACCGCTATCGATGATCCGCTCAAAGGGCGCAACCAGCTCGCCGCTTTGCAGATCCTGCCGCGAAAAGGCGAGATCGCCCATCGTCACCCCATAGCCGCTTGCAGCCGCCGTCATCGCGAAGTCCTGCGTGTCGAAGACCTGATGACGAGAAGCCTGGAAGGAATAGGCGCCTTCAGCCTGCAGCCAGAGCGTCCAGTCGCTATGACGTGGATTGGAGTGCAGCAGGACGCAGTCTTGCAGGTTCTTCACCTCAGGCGGATCCCCAAGCTTGAAAAGGAGTTGTGGGGAACACATCGGCGTCAGCCGTTCATGTAGCAGCGGCAATACATCCATGCCGGGCCAATGACCGTTGCCGTAGGTAATGAGCATGTCGATATCGCCAACCGAAAAGGTGGGCCGCAGGAACCATGCGGTGTCGATATTGATATTCAGATCTTCATGATGGCTGTGGAGATCGGGTAGTCGCGGGAGGAACCATTTTCGTGCGAATGTTGGCGGCATGCGGACAGTCAACGAACTCACCGTCATTCGCGTTGCCTCGAACGAGGTCTTCAGCGACGCAAGAAGGCTGTCGACGATCGGGATCAGCGCCATGCCGCGCTCCGTCAGCGCCACCTTGCGGGTATGGCGCTCGAACAGGCTGCAACCGAAATAATGTTCGAGTTGCTGGACCTGCCTGCTGATGGCGCTTTGGCTGAGATTGAGCTCGGCCGCCGCCGCCGTGAAGCTGCCCGTTTCCGCGACGACGGAAAAGGTTTGCAGCGTTTGCAACGGCGGCAACCTGTTATGATCGAATCTCGGCTCCATCCCTTATCCGGCTTCCCCGCTGCTGTTGGAAGCCACAAGCTTTAAAGCATGCAGATTGAATGGCAACCGATACGCTCAGGCGATCGTTAGCCGCGCCGCCTGAGCAGCCTCCTTGACCCGGCGTGGTGAAGTTCCGCCCTTGTGATCGCGGCTGGCAACCGATCCCTCAACCGTCAGCACCGCAAAAACGTCCTCGCGAATGGATGGCGCAAAGGCCTGCATGTCAGCGAGCGAAAGCTGCGAGAGCGTCGGCAGCGCCTTGTCGCGCGCCGCGCCGACGATCGCTGCGACGGCGTGGTGAGCATCGCGAAACGGCAGTCCGGCGCGCACGAGGTAGTCGGCAAGGTCGGTTGCTGTCGAATAGCCCTGGTTGGCGGCTGCCAGCATCTTCTCATGCTTCACTTTGATGGTCGCAAGCATCTGGGCCGTGACGCTGACGGCCGCACGGACGGTTTCGAAAGTGTCGGTCAGCGGCGGCTTCGATTCCTGTTGGTCCTTGTTGAATGCAAGTGGCTGGCTTTTCATCAGCGCCGCGGAAAAGGCAAGGTTGCCGATGACACGAGCGGCCTTGCCGCGCACCAGTTCCGCCAGATCGGGATTGCGCTTCTGAGGCATGATCGAGGAACCGGTGCAGAACTGATCGCCAACTTCGATGAAATCGAACATCGGTGTGCACCACAGGATGACCTCCTCGCTGAAGCGTGACAGGTGCCCCATGATCACCGCACCGGCGCTGCAGACGTCGACGACATAGTCGCGGTCGGAAACGGCATCGAGGGAGTTGGCAAAGGACCCCGAAAAGCCGAGCTGAGAAGCACTGTACTCGGGATCGATAGGATAGCCCGTGCCCGCCAGTGCGGCGGCCCCAAGTGGCGAGACATTGAGCCGTTCGCGGGCGGCACCGACGCGATCGAGATCCCGCCTGAACATTTCGGCATAGGCCATCATGTGATGACCGAAGGTGATGGGTTGGGCGACCTGCAAATGCGTGAATCCGGGCATGATCGCATCGGCATGGTTTTCCGCAAGATCAACGAAGGCGCCAATCAGCCTCTTCAGATCGTCCTTCAGCAGATCCAGCTGTTCACGCGCATAAAGGCGGATATCGGTTGCCACCTGGTCGTTGCGCGACCTGGCAGTGTGCAGCTTCTTTCCTGCATCGCCAATCAGTGCCGTTAGCCGGTTTTCGACATTGGTATGAACATCCTCGAGTTCAGGCTTCCATTCGAAGGCGCCGGAACGCATTTCGTCGGCGATCTGATCGAGCCCGGTCTGGATGGCGGCATTCTCTTTGGATGTAATGATGCCGGCGCGCGCCAGCATTTTGGCATGAACCTTGGAGCCTGCAACATCGTGTAGTGCTATGCGCTTGTCCTGATCAAGGCATTCGTGAAAGCTTTCGAAGTCCCTCGAAACCGCCTCTTTGAACAGCGGGGACCATGTGGCTTCTTTCTGGTTTCTCATCTCGGTCTTCCCTTTTGCACGGATGCCGCCCTTCCTCGGCCGCATCCTTTATTGAAGCAGCGCAGGCAGGCTGCGGGCATCGATCTGGTTTTCAAGGTCGAGGACAAAGTCCTTAAGGGCATCGATCCTTGTGGCCGGCAGCACCATTCCGGCAAGTGCGGCATACTTGCCGACCAGCCGTTCGTCGCTCAGCGGGTTCTGTGGCCCGCCCAAGGGGAACTCGACGACAAGCCGGTGCCGCTCGCCAGCGACGGTCACAATGGTGATGGCCGGTTCGTCCTCATCCTTCATCGCCGGATCGATGCGGACGGAGATGCGATCCATCAACGGGCCGATCTCCGCTGCAGACCAGGCAGCCTCTTCCAGCTCCGCAAGAAAAACCTTGCCGTAACGCAGCCTGGCAGCCAACGCGTAGGGCAGGCTCATCTGCGCCTGCGCGCGAGACTCGATGACCTTGCCGCCGCACATGCCATATTGGAAACCGCTGATATCCACCTCGATGGCCGCGATGTCACGGGTTGTGAGATCATGATGCTCAAGCAGCAAATCCAATGCATCGATCCCCGCATGCGTGCCGCGGCAGGTGGCGTGCGGCTTGATGGAGCATCGGTTGAGCCGCCAAGAAAGTCCAAAGTCGCGGACAAGGGCCTGCGGATCATCTTTGCCCGCGCCGAAGGTTGCGAAGAAACTGCCCCAGCGTCCCGCCTCGAAGACGCTGTCTGGACCTTCGAAGCCCTGCCTTGCGAGATAGGCGGCCATGAGCCCGCCTTCGGCGGCGCGACCGGCATGAAGTTTTTTGGTTGAGCTGCCATTATGGATGAAGGCCCAGGTTCCTCCGGCAAAGGAACTGGCCGAACCAAGCGCGGACGCCATGGCAGTTGCCTCGAGGTTCAACATGCTGCCAACGGCGGCGGCTGCGCCGAATGCGCCGCATGTGCCTGTCGAGTGCCAGCCGAGACCATTATGCTCTTCGTATCCGCCGAGCGCTTCAAGCACACGACGGCCGACTTCATAACCAAGCAGGACACTGCACAGGAGTTCACGGCCACTGAGCTGCCGATCACGATCGCCTAGTGCTGCGAGCACGGCGGGCAGGACGACAGCACCGGAATGGTCGCAGCCGCCGCTGTCGTCAAGCTCGTAGGCATGGGCTGAGACGCCGTTGACGAATGCCGCAGTCCTTGGGTCCGACATGATTGGCCGTCCCCAGACGGGCGAAAGTCCGGTTCCTGCTCGAAGTCCAAGTACCTCGACAACGGCATCGGTCTCGCGGGACGCTGAACCGGCGATCGCGGCGCCAAGCGTATCGAGAATATGAAGCTTCGCCTTGTGAATGGTCTCAAGGGGAAAGGCATCGAAGCTGGTCGCACAGACCAGCTCTGCCAGGATGCGTGCCAGATTATCGCTCACCGGCCTGCTCCTCATCGACATAGGCTTCGTAAACATTGATCGGATGATCGCTGGGTGCCGCGGTACCGTTGCGGGCGTGCCAGCGCGCAACCTCGGCGGCCGTCGTCAGCCATATGTCGCCGAAACTGTTGATGTGACTAAGCAGCGCTTCAACGAGCGCGATCCTGCCGGGTGTGCCGGTCCATTCCGGCCGAAGCTGGAGGACGTAGCAGAGACCGTATTTGCGGTAGGCATCGAATTCGGAGATCCAGTTGCCAAGGACCGCCTCATAGGAGGGGATGCGCCCTTGGCCCTTCGGAAAGGCCGGGGTGAAATTGAACTGGAAGTAGGGCCGGTCTTCAAGTTCGTTATGAACCGGAATCTCCACCAGCGACGATGCATGGCTATAGGGCAAATCGTCGCCGTTCAGCGATGCCGACCAGGAATAGCCTGCTTGGAGAAGCAGATGGTCAAAGTGACGCGGCCAGTTGCCGGCGGGGAGCCGGAAGCCGGAGACTTCATTCGAAGCGATCGCGCCCAGCGTCTCGCGGCTGTGCCGGAGAAGATCGAGCGCTGCGGGTACCTGCATAGTATCGTAGCGCTCGAAATCCCAGCCATGGCTTTCGATATCATGCCGAGCCGACACGATATCGCGTAGCAGCGGAGCGTGCTTTTCAGCAACAGCGCCGGGCACGAACCAGCTCGCGGATACGTCGGCATCAGCAAATGCATTACATAGGCGTTCCACGCCCCGCGCTGCGCCGTATTGCCAGACCGAAAAGCTCTTGTTGCGCCCCGTGAGATCGGGTGCCTGAGCAATCGCATCGCGCCCATCTGCGAAGATCACCGAGACGATCGCGGCGCATTTCTTGCCCTGTGGCCAGACGGCTCCGGAAGCTATACTGGTCATGCGGCATTCTCCGGATGTTGCGCGATCCACCATTTTGCGATTTCGGCGCAATGCGTCGCCCAGACACTGTCGCCATGGGTCGTGATCGTTTTGAAGAGGCCTTCGAGGATCGCAAGCCGGCCGGGCTTGGCGCAGACCTTCGGATGCAGGATCGTCGTCCAGCAGAGCCCTTCGCGGTGATAGCCTTCGAATTCGGCGCACCAGTTGCGTTGAACATCGGCGTAGCCGGAAATCCGGTCGAGACCGATCGGGAAATCAGGGTCCTCGCTGTAGGCAAGGGCGGTGTAGTCGTCGATGTCCCAGCGACCTGGAATCTCGACCAGGCCGCGGCCGCGAGAGGTGGTATGAAAATAGGGCCGGTCGTCACCGCGCATCGAACTGGAGTAGATCACGCCGAACTCGTGCAGCAGTTCGGCCGTCTCTTCGCTCCAGTCGCCAGAGGGAGTGCGGAAGCCGACCGGCGTCACTCCCATGTGGCTGCGGAAAATCTCACGGGAGCGGCCCATAATGTCGAGCTGCTGCTGTCGGCTGCAGTCGATGAAGACCTCGTGATAATGGCCGTGATAGGCAATTTCGTGGGCATCCTTGAGGATGCGTTCGCACTGCGACGGCCAATGTTCCACCACCCATGTCGGGACGAAGAACGTCGCCTTGAGATCGTAGTCGCGCAGGAGGTCGAGAAGCCGCGGCAGGGCCCGCCAGGGGCCATAGGCGCCTTGGGTGAAATAACGCGGATTGGACAGAAGCGATCCGTCGAGCATCGCGTCGCCCGTCGGGCCGTCGACGTCGAAGGCAAGCGCCACCGCCGACTGCCGACCTGCCGGCCACAGAGGAGGTTTTGCCGTCCTGGTTGCAGTCTTCGTGATCATGGAACTCTGTATGCGTCTTGAGATGTGTTTAGGGCGCAATCACCCGTCCGCGAGTGCTTGCACACCTCGGCTGAATGTTGCTTCCATTGTGTAGGGAAGCGCCGCTCTTGAGGCGGCGCTTCTTATAGAGGTTACTTGACGCCGTTCACGACGGCCTTCGGAACGGCATTGTGAACGAGACCCCACTTCTTGAGGATCTGATCATAGGTGCCGTCCTTGATGAGAGCGTCGAGTGCTCCGGCAACTGCATCGCGAAGTGCCGTGTTGTCCTTCTTGAAGGCCATGCCGAACGTGTCGTTGCTGAGCAGGGGATCGCCGACCAGCTTGTAAGTGTCTGGCTCGACATGCATTTGATAGGCAATCGTCTCGATGCCCTGTACGACAGCATCATAGCGGCCCTGTTTCATCCCGAGACGGGCAGCGTTCGAATCTGCTGTTCCCTCGAACTTGATGGCTGGCTTGCTCTTCGCCTGGCAATTGGCCGCGCTCCAATCCTTGACGTTATCGCCGAAGGACGTGCTGCGGCTTCCCGCGACCGTCTTGCCGCAAAGGTCGCTCGCCTGCTTGTAGGTGTCAGCATTGGCTTTGACAGTAAACAGGATCGGGCCGCTGGTAATGTAGTCGACGAAGTCCATGCTTGCTTGACGTTTCACATTGTCGCTCATGCCGGAAATGATCATATCGGCACGGCCGGTCTGGAGACCGCTCTGCAGCTCCTGGAAAGCCGAGGTGACCAAGACGGTCGTCAGATTGAGCTTCTTGGCGATCGCATTTGCCAGATCGACGTCAAAGCCGTCGATGGTGCCGCTGTCCGGATTGACGAATTCCATCGGCGGATAGATCGGGTTCGTCAGGATGCGCAGCTCGCCGTCCTTGAGCAGGTTCAGGTTGGAATCCGCCGAGGCGGCGGTCGCAGCGAGAGACAGCAGGGCCGCCGAAACGGCGAGACGAATGGGCTTCATGAAATTCTCCTCTGATGATCGTTCTTCAGGTTTTGTTGTTAAAGCACCGCAGAGATGAAGTTCTTCACTCTGGGATTCCTGGGGTTTTCCAATATGTCGCTGGCCGTCCCGGTCTCGACGATCATGCCGGCGTCCATGAAGACGACACGATCCGCGACCTCGCGGCAGAAGCCGATCTCATGCGTGACGACGATCATCGTCGTCCCGGAAGCGGCAAGCTCCTTCATCACACCAAGGACTTCGCCCACAAGTTCGGGATCAAGGGCCGAAGTGGGCTCATCGAACAACATGGCTTTTGGCTTCATTGCGAGCGCGCGAGCGATCGCAATGCGCTGCTGCTGGCCGCCGGAAAGTTCGCCCGGATAGGCGCCGGCCTTGTCGGCCAGTCCAACACGTTGAAGAAGCGCGCGCGCCTCGGCGATGCACTCCTGCCGCGGCCTTCTCTGCACGCCGACCGGGCCTTCGATGATGTTTTGCAAGACGGTGCGATGCGGGAAGAGATGGAACTTCTGGAAGACCATGCCGACGGCTTGGCGCTGGCGGGCGATCTCGCGATCCGGCAGCGGAAACAGCCGGTTGCCGTCGCGGCGGTAGCCCGCGATTTCATCCTCGACCGTGACATAGCCGGCATCGATCTGTTCGAGCTGGTTGATGCAGCGCAGGAAGGTGCTCTTGCCCGAACCGGAAGGGCCGATGATGCAGACGACCTCGCCCTTCCTGATCTCGAAATTAATGTCCTTCAGGACGTGAAAGGTGCCGAAATACTTCTGCAGCCCATGTGCCTTGATGATCGCGTCCATCAGCCAGCCTCCCCGACCAGAGCCTGATGGGTCGCATGCTGTGCGCCGGCATCACGCCGCCCCCAGCCCTTGGAGAAATGCCGTTCGATGTAGATCTGCGCGATGCTCAGGATGGTGACGGCGACCATGTACCAGATAGCGGCAACGATCAGCAGCTCGATGACGCGCGAGTTAACGTAGTAGATGTCTTCGACGCTCCTCAGCACCTCGGAATACTGGATGACGCTTGCGAGCGACGTCAGCTTGACCATGCCGATGGTCTCGTTGCCGATCGGCGGAACGATGACGCGCATGGCCTGGGGCAGGACGATCTTCAGCGTTGCCCGCAGCTTCGTCATGCCGATCGACTGGGCGGCTTCCATCTGGCCCTTGTCGATCGACAGGAGACCGGCACGCACCACTTCGGCGGTATAGGCACCCTGCTGGATTCCCAGACCGAGAAGTGCGGCAACGAATGGTGTCATCACATCGACGGTGCGCACCGAGAGCAGCCCCGGAATACCTATCCTCGGGAAAATCAGGGCGAGGTTGAACCACAAGAGCAGCTGCAGAAGGGCCGGTGTGCCGCGGAAGAGCCAGACATATCCGATGGAAATATTGCGCAGAACCGGATTGTCCGACATGCGCATGATGGCTGCGATAACGCCAAGAACGATACCGACGACCATGGCACAGAACGTCATAATGATCGTGTTGGAAACACCCGACAAAATGGATTTGGAGAAGAGATTCTCCGAAACATATTGCCAGGCGATGTCGCCTTGCCAGAAGGCCCTCGCCAGCAGCAAAAGCAGCACGATGCATATGGCAGCCATGATTTTGTTGCCAATTTTTCGTGGCCGCACAATTTGGAGCTTATCAAGGTCAAGGAGAGCTGAGTTATTCACGAAGTTGTTCCCTGGTATCGAATTTGAGTTCGATCTTTTAATTTGGAGGGAGCTTACGCCGCGTTCAGATTTATCCGCAAACGACATTTGGACATGGAATTTATGCGATGTTTGCATAAATTGATGTCGAGGTGCCGATGTGATGTCAGCCTTGCGATTTGAAGTTGTCACGCCCTTGTGGGCTCGAGAACGAGCTGCGGCTCCTATTGAACTCCGCTAGCTGTCCGCAGAGAGATTGATCCGTATTCTCTCCTACTCTCGTGCCGCGAGAACAGCGCCACGCGAGCGCACCGCCTCCTATCCGCCACGGCGCAAAAACGACATCAGGAGCCCTCCATATCCCGTCGAGATATGGAGGGCTCCGATTTGTTCATTGCGGCCTTGCCTTCTAGGCCGGGCTAGGCGTCCAGACGCTGATGGGTCCGCTGGTCGAAGAAGTGAGCCTTGGGGGTTTTGAAGGAAAGCTTTACGCGCTGGTCGGGAACAAGCTCGACACGGTCGCGGACGACCCATGTTAGTTCCCTGCCTTCGACCTCAATGGCCACATGGGTTTCCGAACCGGTTGGCTCGATCACTTTCACGACTGCGTCGACGCCATCCTCGTCGCCGAGCGCTATGTCCTCCGGCCGGATTCCGAGCATCAAAGGCCTGCCCTCCGACGCGCTTGGCGCTCGCGAAAGCTTTATCCGCGAGCCGCCTGGCAAGCTCAATGCTGGACCACCGGCGTCCTGTAGAGATCCCTCGAGGAAGTTCATCGCTGGCGATCCCAGGAAGCCTGCAACAAACGCGTTCTTGGGCCGGTCGTATAGTTCGAGAGGGCTACCGATCTGTTCCACTCGACCGCCCTGCAGCACGACGATCTTGTCAGCCATGGTCATGGCCTCGATCTGATCGTGGGTGACATAGACGATCGTGGTCTTCAGCCGCTGATGCAGCGCCTTGATCTCAGCTCTCATCTTGACGCGTAGCTTGGCATCGAGGTTCGACAGAGGCTCGTCAAAGAGAAATACTTTCGGATCTCGAACGATGGCTCGGCCCATCGCGACACGCTGCCGCTGGCCGCCGGATAGCTGTGCGGGTTTCCGTCCCAGCAGAGGCTGCAGGCCCAGGATGGATGCAGCCTCGCCGACTTTCCTGTCGATTTCCGGCCGCTTCACTCCGGCAAGCTCCAGGGCGAAGCCCATGTTCTGAGCAACCGTCATCTGCGGATAGAGCGCATAGTTCTGGAAGACCATCGCGATGTCGCGATCCTTCGGCTGGAGGTTGTTCACGACCCTGCCGTCGATGCTGATCTGGCCAGCGGATATTTCCTCAAGGCCGGCAATCATTCGCAACAAGGTGGACTTGCCGCAGCCGGAGGGGCCGACAAGAATGACGAACTCGCCGTCGGCGATATCGACATCGACGCCGTGGATGATGTCGACCGAGCCGAAGGACTTCTTGACGTTCTTGATGTTCAATCCAGACATTTCAACTCCTCTAGACTAGCGCTGTCTGCGGACCCGTAGAGCCTGATGCGGCTTGCGTGGAATGACCACGCCGAACGCCGCATCCGGCTTTCCGCCGCGCGTTACCGCACCATGACGCACGGGATGGGTAACCGGAGCCTTGACCCTCTCGGCGGGAGTGATGGCCATTTCCCAGGTGTCGATGATGTCGACGTCATAATTATCGTCGTCCATTGGCAGGCCAGACGACCAAATAATCGGCTGATGCTCGCCGAAGTAAATCAGCCGGAAGTCGCCATCCCCGTCCCGTGCCCCCGAGACGCGCGACCATGGCCATTGGGTGACCGGGCCGATCGGATCCAGGCCGTTCTTGACGTCCGCATCGAGAAGACCACGGAGGAAGCCGATCCGCTTCCAGGCTTCGCCGTGAAGTTCGCCACCCTTCGCCCACCAGATCAGGTCCTTAGGGTGGGAGTAGGTTTCGCCGTGGCCGATGTAGCCACCGCGGGTGACCGTGATCCAATAGCGGTGGACCAGTTCTTGCGCACTCAGATTACCCCAGGACTCCAGAATGTCTCCTTCGTACTCAGGTTCGTCATTTACAACGGGCTTGCCATAGGTCTCACGCCATTCCTGGGTGCGCTTGACGTCGGGATTCTGGATGCAGGTGTGGGTCACCCACGGCTTGCGGTGGTCGTAGTTCGAGTTGACGTCACCATTGTGGATCGATCTCAGGTGCTGGTACGGATCATTCTCCTCGAGGATGTGGAAATAGCGATCCCACTGCGTCATGGGCTTCGTGTCGATCAGGAAGTCGTATTCATTGGCAAGCGACCACCAGACGTTTCGATAGGCCGACAGACGGGCTGCGAGATAGGCGACATAGCGATAGTCCTGCTCCGCAGACATGTCGGCATAGCCCCACCGGTCATACGGATGAAACATGATGATGTCGGCTTCGATCCCAAGGGTGCACAATGCAGCGACTTGCTGTTCGAAATGCTGGAAGAGGACCGGGTTCGGCCGATCGAAGTCTTCCTTGCCGTCGGCACTCTTTTCGAAGCAGGCGTAAAGCGGCTCGTTCACATTGTACGGGTAGTCTTTCGGGAAGACGCCCATTCGGATCTTGTTGAAGCGCGTTTTCGCCAGCGTCTCCAGTGTCTGCTTCTGCATGTCGAGCGGCTGATGTGTCCAGGCGTAGCAGGTCGTCCCAAAGGAGAAGAACGGCGTTCCGTCGGCGTAGGCGAAGTGAAACTTGTTGCGCACGCGAACCGGCCCACGATTGCCGGAGGAGGGTGCCGTTGCCACCACAGAGCCAGTCTTGCCATCCAGTGCTTCTGTCGCGGAGCGCGTTCGGAAAGTCCATTCGCCTTCAACGTCAGGCATGAACCGTACACGGTATGTCCCGTTGCCGTCGTAAAAGCCCGGAACGCAGACCTCCCGGCTCTTGTGGGTGAACACGGCATCGAACGCCACGTCGAGATAGGGATTTCCGTGCGAAGGCCCTTGGAAGGAGGCCTCGAACATGCCCCATTTTTCGACAGCTGCATTAGACATTGAATTCTCCTCGTAGAAATTCTTCTGGCCTTAGCCTTTGACCGCGCCGGAGGTGAGGCCGGACACGAAGTAGCGCTGGAACATCAGGTAGACGATGGTGGCCGGCAGGACCGTCATGACGATCGCGGCATTGAGCTGGCCGTAATTGCTTGAGAACTGCCCCTGGAACGACATGAGACCCAGCGGCAGCGTCCACATGTGCTGGTCTTGCAGCAGCACCAGCGCCATGGCGAACTCGTTCCAGGTCGAGACGAAGTCGAGAATGAGCAGAGCCGCAAGAACCGGAAGGCAGACGGGCAGGAAGATCCGGCGAAAAATCGTGAAGTGCGTTGCGCCGTCGATCAGCGCTGCTTCCGACAGTTCCTTCGGAATTCCCTTGAAGAACCCATGCAGGATGAAGACCTGGTAGGGGACGCCGAAGGCGATGTAGGGAAGGATGACCCCCGGATAGGTGTCGATCAGCCCGAACGAATTCACCAAAGTGAACAATGGAGCGAGCATGACCTGGAAGGGGATCATGGTTCCGAAAACGACGAGCAGAAGCAGTAGCTTGCTGATCCTCAATCTGATCTTGGCGAGCGCATAGGCTGCCATGGCCGAGAGCATCAGGCCGAGCGGCACTTTGATAACCGTGATGATGACGCTGTTGAGGAAGGAATTCGCAAAGTTACCGCGGCTCCAGGCGCCGCTATAGTTGTCGATGGCGAGTTCGGTCGGCGGCATGAATGCTCCCGTGCCGGTGATGGCAGCCGGCGTCTTCAGCGACGTGAACACGATGAAGACGAAGGGCGCGACCCAGATCAGGGCGACCAGCACGAGCGTGATCCACAATGCGATGAGTACGGGGTCACGCTTTGCGGATGAGGCTTGCGTGTCCGCGTGGGCGATGGTTTCGGTTTGAATGGCTGTCACGCTTCCGTCTCCTCGTGCTTTTGGGTCCAGCGCAGGTAGGGGATGACGATCGCCATCGTGATGGCCAGCAGGACGACCGATATCGCGGCGCCTCGGCCAAAATCGAAGATCTGCATTGCTTGCGTGAAGGCCCAAAGTGCGAGCATCTGCGTCGATTGTGCCGGTCCGCCGCCGGTAAGGCCGTAGACAATGTCAAAGGCCTTGAGCGACGAGATGATTGAAAGCACCAGCACGATGGTAACGGTCGGACGCAGCGCGGGAAGCGTCACATGCTTGAAGACGGCCCAACGGCCGGCGCCATCGATGCGAGCCGCCTCCACGAGGGTTTGGGACACGTTCTGAAGGCCCGCAAGGAAGAGAACCATCGAAAACCCGACCGTCTGCCAGAGGTAGGCGATGAAGACCGAATAAAGCGCGATGTCCTTGTTACCAAGCCAAT
Organism: Rhizobium sp. BR 315; assembly: GCF_050577975.1. Classification (NCBI taxonomy): domain Bacteria; kingdom Pseudomonadati; phylum Pseudomonadota; class Alphaproteobacteria; order Hyphomicrobiales; family Rhizobiaceae; genus Rhizobium; species Rhizobium sp. BR 315. The sequence goes on from NZ_JARWKZ010000016.1 coordinate 51,820, forward strand.
CCTTGATCCAGCTCTGCAGGCCCCAGTTCGTCAGCAACTGACTGAACAGACCAAAAAACGGGTCATACATCCACTTCCACATGGTCGCGACCGCGATCGGCGCGATGATAACCGGGAGGTAGAAGATCGCCCTGAGGCCGTTGCGGCCGAAAATCCTCTGATTGAGGCTAAGAGCCAGCATCAGACCCACCATCGGGGGGAAGACCAGGCTCATCAGCGTCCAGATGACGGTGTTGCGAAAGGCCACCCAGAAAACCGGGTCCCTCGTAAAGATCGCGGAGTAGTTTGCAAGCCCGACAAACTGGCGCTGGGGATCCAGTCCGTTCCACTTCTGGAAACTCAGCAGGACGACGTTGAACATCGGGTAAAGGGCGAAAACGGCGTAGATCGCCAGAGCCGGCACAAGCAGAATGAACGCTTGCACACGCGGGTCATGTGTCGATTGCTTGATGGACATGCTCTCCTCCAGGCAGCGGATGGCCACTGCCAGTTCTGCGAAACGAACCAGCGAGCCGACCGACAGATCGATCGGCTCGCGACTTGGGAGGACTAGGTTCGGCTCGAAATAAATGCCTGCAACTGTTTCGGTGCATCGGCCGGTGCGGAGTTGCCGGCAGCGACGTCGTTGATGACCCGGAAGTATTCGGTCGTAACGTCAAGCGGGAACGCCTGGTCGCCATTCATATAGACCTTGCCGTAGGTCTTGAAGATATCCAGCCATTTCGCCTCGAGCGGCTTCTGGTTGGTGTATTGAACATTCTTGTTCACCGAGATCGCGCTGATCTGCCCGACGAGGTCCTGCTGCACTTTGGTCGACAGGAAGTAGTCGAGGAACTTGGCGGCAAGATCGGGGTTTTTGCTCTTGGTGCTGATGTAGTTGTACTCGGCAAAGCCATAAAGGCGGTTGGTGTTCGTCGGGAACGGGAAAATGCCGTAGTCGTCGAGATTCGCGCCACTGCCGCTGAGCTGGCTCACCAGCCAATCGCCTTCGAGCATCATCGCAGCCCGCCCCGCCGTAAACAGGCTGTAGGACTGCTTGTTGTCGATTCCCATGAAAGGCTGGAGCGTGTAGTCCTTGGTCCACTTGGCGAATTCGGTAAAGGCGTCAGTCGCGCAGGGCTGCTTGGTCCAATCGACCTTCATTGCCATGAGCGCGTCGTGTTTCTCAGCGCCGCACTTCGTCTCAAGGATAACGTCCATAAGACGCATGACATGCCAGTTGACGGTCCCACCGAACGTAAAGCCGGGGATACCCGCAGCCGTCAGCTTTTCAGCAGCGGCGAGCAGTTCCTCATAGGTCTTCGGCTCCTGGGTGATGCCGGCCTTCTGGAAGAGCTTCCTGTTGTAGTAGACCGCTTCGCCCTTGAATGTGAACGGGACGCCATGCTTGCCGCCTAGGTAGAGATCGGCAAAGGCGGAGGCAGAGGGAAGCAGCTCGTCGTTCCATTTGTACTGGGTGTAGTACTTGTCGAGCGGCAGCGAGAGGCCCGCCTTTACATATTCGCCGCCGAGGCCGAGCCCGGCCCAGCTGAAATAGATATCCGGGCCCTTGCTGGAACCCGCCGCTACGCGAAGTGCGGTCTTGTGCTCGTCAACGGCGCGCTGAACAATTTCGACGTGCGCACCGGGATTGGCAGCCTCGAAATCGCTGGCCACCTTTTTCAGAGCGCTATTGGCTGCGTTGTTGTCGAAATTCAGGGTCCAGAGAGTGAGATTGTCGGCCATCCCCGGCGTTGCTGAGAGAGCGGCAACCGTCAGCGCAGCGATGCTCACAGATTTCAATTTCGCGGTAAACGTCAGCATTACCATCCTCCTCTTGTAAAGCTCAGGTCTTTTTGCAGATAGTCGTCGACATGTCAACTGGTATAACAAGGTAGTCAGCATACATTGCGGATAGGCAGAAAAGACCTGAAAGGCAAAGCACGCACTGAGCATCAACCGCCATTTAGAGATGGGACGCCGTAAGAGCTGGTCGGCGTCCGCTTTGTTCCCGATGACGACCACCCGTCGCAGCCGTTCGACCGATTTCAATGAATGAGCGGCAGCGTCGCAGTTGCAAACGGAGCGACCTCGACGAACATGGCTTCGGCACCGCATGCGCCGCAATCGACCCTCTGCGTCTTGCTGGTCAGATTGACGGCGTAGAGCGTCGATCCCGAACCATCCTTGACGATAACGGCGAGGAACTCCGCCGGCGCCGTCGAGATACATTCCTGCCAGACCGCGCCTGTCAGCCTGGACAGCGTCCGCACCGTATTGAACAATGGACGAGGGAGCGCCCGCTCCATCGGTTCGTCACCGTCGGCAATCAGGCCAAAAGGCCCCGTCAGCGCAGACAGCGTCAAGCATTCGAGATGAGCGTCAAGCACCCGGATGGCGTATCCAAGAGCGAAAGCTTCTGCGAAGCGCCCGTTTTGACGGGGGTCTCGGTTGGCCATCGGGATCCGCTCACCCGATGGGTTTTCCATTGTGCGACTACCGTAGGGGTTCTGCCGCATCGGGATCGTCGATGGGCCGATCCGATATGGCATGTCGCCGTAGATGGCCCGCACGGAACGGGTGATGAAGGGCAGGGCCTCCAGCGTTTGCATGACACTGAGATCGTCGGCGGCGTGCACGATGGGGTTGGTGCAATGACTGACGAAGCCAAGCTGCCTGGCCGGAACGCGCTTTCGATTGAGCTCGGTGAAGTAACTCAGCATGCCGCCACCAATCCGAATGCCGGGAAACGCGGCATGAGCGGCGGCATAGACCTCGTCAAGCGGTGGGCAGTCCGGCCATTGGCTGCCCGGCGGCGTCGATTGCCTGTCGACCGAGGGCGAGACCATGATCGCATCGGGCTTGAGGCCGGCCGAATGCATGAGCCGGGCAATGTCCGCAGCTTCCGTGGATGGACTCTGCCTGCAGGGAAGGGCGATCTCGAGCGTCGTGTGCCCAGGATGGATCGTGGCAATTTCCGCAAATCGCCTGAGGTCGTCACCGCTGTGACCGGCACCGGGATCGAAATGGAAAATAAGCTCTTTTGGAGCGATCTCCGACAAGGCCTCTCGCGCGGCGAGTGTCGCTTCGGCTTCCTCTGGAGTGATGGCAAGCCCGATTGCCGGCATGACGCCGGTTCGATGTCCTGGTTCAAGCCTGATCATGTCGTTCGGCGACGCGTGGCGGCTCGACTGGCTGACGCGTCCATCCTTGATGATCAGCGATGTTCTCTGGCCTGCGGGTTCGTCTATTGCGATCCGATAGGGCCAGGGGAGCGCCAGCGGTCTGACATAGGTCTTGTAGGAAGCGTCGGACCAGTTGCGCTGGTCCTCCATTTCAAATGTATCCCCCTCCATGCGGCATTCCACAGTGACGCCGGGCATTGCGGTATGGGTGATGGCGCGCATGTCCTTGAACGGCTGCCATGGATCGATGAGATCGGGAAACCGGGTCGTCTCGATCGTCCCATCAACGTGTTCTACAATGGCCGACATGCCCGCAACGCCGACGATTGGGTGAAGAATGCAGAAGCCGCAGCGGTTGGTCTCAAAGCCGGTGTATGAGATGGCTTCAGCCTCGAAGTCGAGCCGATCGGTTGTACCTGCGATGCGGACGTCGATGGTGAGCTCGGTCCTGTCGGGACCTTCGAGACGCGCCCGATAGGAGACTTCGAAGTAACCTTCGCTGTCTTCGATTTTTAGATCGGTGATCTCTGGACTATACGTGCCCCAGTCACGGTCACGGACAAGATAGGAGACGGCGCGAAGTACCTCGATCCCGTCATAGCGAATGTTGCGCAGATTGCCGCTCGCAAGATCCGCTTCAAGCCTTCCGGCGCGCAATTGAACGGGTGGCGCTTCAACGTCGCGGGTGCCATAAAGTTGGAACGCATCCGCCGTCATCGCAGCATCGCCTCGACATCGACCGTCAGGTGCCCGGCAGCACTGTCATAGGCTGCCTCGACAAGAGCGAATGTCTTCAGATTGTCGGCACCCGACGTCGAATGTTCGCCACCTCGCTTCAGCTGATCGACCCAGTGCTGCTGGATCGCATAGACGCTTTCCTGGATGTTGTGCCAAGGCCGCGAAGCCCAGGATAACAGCTTGGGGGATACGTCAAGCGTGTGCGTGCCCCGAGCATTGGTCACCTCGAGCTGGTAGCCTGGAGTAAGCCGGATGGTTCCGTCGGAACCATCGAGTTCTATCAATGTCTCGGGGAAAGGCTCCCTCGAAAGCTTAGTGACGTAGCTGACGTCGACGATCGATGTCGCACCGCTTTGATGGTCGAGCAGGATGGTTGCCACATCCTCGCCCTTGATTTTTGGGTTGACCCGTTTTGTTCGGGCCGTGACGGCGCGGACGTCTCCGAGGATATAGCGGGCGATATCCAGGGTATGGATACCCAGGTCCTCGATGATGAAACGATCCTGTGCGGCGAGATAGGGCTGACCCGAGAAGACGTCGTAGCCCGAGCGAAACGAGAACCGGCCCCAGAATGGTACGCCGATCGCATTCTCTTCGAGAGCCTTGCGGACGGCCTGGATCGGGGCCTGCCAACGGAAATTCTCGTGAACCATCAGGGGAATGCCGGCGTTTTGGCATGCTTCCACCATGGCCTTTGCATCGGCAAGCGACTTGGCAAACGGTTTCTGGCAAATGGCAGCAATCTTGTGCCGCGCCGCCAACTCGACAAGCGGGCGGTGGCTCTGGACGGTCGTCGCGATGTCGACGAAATCAAAGCGGCCATCGGAAAATAGCGCCTCGGCATCGCTGTACCGCCGTTCGATCCCGAATTGATCGCCGACTGTCTTCAGGCGTTCAGGGTCGCGATCGCAAATCGCGACGATCCTGGCGCCCTCGACATCGTTCCAGGCATGCATCTGGTTGACTGCGAAGAAGCCGCAACCGATCAATGCACCTTTCAAGTCCGTCATTTCAATCTGCCTTTGCCATCTACAATGAGAGGAGCCGACCGACCAAAATCGGTCGGCTCCGACCGAGCGTGTTAGGCGAGGCCCTGCCTCGCCATCTGTTTCAGGTGATGCGCCGGATGCTGTCGGCGATCTCCTGAGGTTCGAAGACCCTTTTCCAGTCATCGCGCATCAAGGCGGGAATACCGAACTCGATGGCCTTGTTGCAGGCATCCGAGAACACTCCATCGACTTCTCCGAAGATGACGGCGCCGAGAACGTTCATGTGGCCGAGCAGGAAATCGCGGGCAGCTTCTTTGGGCACGCCACGCGCCACGCACTCATCCATTGCCTGGCGCATGACGACGAGCAGTGAAGCGCACACCGTCTCGGAAAGCCCCGGCTCCAACATGGCCAGCTGATCGACAGTCACCCGATGCGAACGCATGACCGGTGCCCAGATGACCTTGGCGATCTCTTCTCCGAGTTCGTAGGCGCTTTCAGGTCCCTGCATCAGCGCCGAGACGATGTGCTGCTTGGCAAAGAGGCCACCGAAATGGTCCTTCTTGGCCTGCATCTCGGTCTCGTCGTTGAAGATCGGCGGGTGGCAGGGATGGGTGACGAAATAAGTAAGATCGTCGCGCTTGGGCAAGTGACCCGCAAAGGGTGCCGCTGCGTCGAGAGCGACGACCATAGTGCCGGGCTTCAGCTTGTCTGCAATACCGGCAGCGACCTTGCCGATTGCCGTGTCAGGGACTGCGAGGATGACAACTTCGGCTCCATCGAGCCCGGCCTCCGCCGAGACGCAATCGATGCCGAGATCATTTTTCAGGCGTGCTTTGCCGGCATCGCTGAGTTCGATGTGGCGAACATCGAAGCGCGAGCCTTTGAAGTTCTTGGCAAGACGATAGCCCATTTTGCCGCCGGCGCCGAAGAGGGCAACTCTAGTCATTTTCTCTGACCTTTCAGATGCTGGATTTGAAATCACGCCGATACGGTGGACAGATCACCATATCGTTGTGGCCACTCAGGCGCTGGCATCCGAAAGACCACGGGTGCCAGCGCCCCAATTCAACGATGGACTTCGGCAGATCAGATGGATCTTGCGCCCGCACGTCGTACGAAGCGCGCGCTTTGCGCCGCTCGATTTGCCTGCTCCTTAACGTTGCCTGGATTGCCAGGGCGATCGATCATCTAGGATCTCCTTCCGTTGCGGATCTGGGCGAAGTACCCATCGGTTCCGATCTGTCCGCCCTTGAGCGCAATCTGCAGCCCATCGGTGGGCACGTATGTTCCATGGGCAACGCAGAGCGGAGATCCGGGCGTCTGTGGAAGAGGCAAAAGGGTCGTCAGAGCTTCCACGCGCAGTTCCGTCAATGCGTGACTGGACGTGTCGCCGCCGGCAATGACTGCGCGCTTGAGGCCTTCAGCTTCCACAAGCTGGCGCAAAATCGTCCCGAGGGCGCGACTGAGCCGATGCCGCGCGTCTGGAACGTCTTGAAGCGCCTTGCCGACGTCGGAAGATGGTCCGAGCGCCGTGTGGACAATAACACTCCTGCCGTTTCTGAGCTTCTCGCGGCCGGCAGCGACGGCGGCCTGAACCGCTTGTGTGCCCTGCGATGTGGCAAGCGCGAGCGGATCGACCGCAACCGCATCGAAGCCCTGTTCGAGGGCGGTCCGGATCTGCCGTTCCGTCGTCGGCGAAACGCTTCCTGAGACCACGGCCAGTCGATCGACGGCACCGACGTCGGCGAACCCGGCGCCTGCCTTCAGTTCGCCCTGCTCCTGCAGCGCCCTTACGATCGCGTACTCCACTCCGGACGAACCTGCGACGAACGTGCCCACCTTTCCCGTGACGCGGAGCATCTGTCGGCCGGCCGCCAGCTGTGTGTCGGCGGAGTTGACGTCGATCATGAGTATGCCGGCATCCGTGGCGACGAGTTCGTCGATGCGGTCGTCGGCGTCGGGAGCCGTGATGACAGTAGAGTCCGCCAATGCGACGGGAACCTCGGTCTGCATCGCAAGATGCCGCACCAGGTCCGCCTCATGCATCGGCGTTACCGGATGGCGGCTCATGACCGGGTGGCGGTCGATGCGAAAGGTGCGGCCCTGGTAAGCGGCAAACAGGTTGCCGAAAGCCGTATAGCGTTTCAATTGCGGGGCGCCGACAATTACAGGCACGGTAGACTGATCGAAGACCCCGCGACCGATTTCGATCGCTTTTCCGATGTTGCCGATCTTGGGACTGGAATCGAACGTCGAGCAGACCTTGTAGTGGCAAATGCTCGCCCCGAGGGATTTCAGCCATTCGAACGCAGGTGTCAGGTGCGACTGCATCCATTCCGGCGTCTCGCTTCGGCTCGTTCCGGCAATGCCGATCGCCTGGCATTCCTTGAAGCGGCCGCGCATCTCGGAGGAAGGAACCCCTAGAAAGAGCACCGTCGCAACGCCGTTCGATGCCAAAGCTTCCATCACGTCCGTCGAGCCGGTGAAGTCGTCGCCGTAGTAGCTGATGAGGGGGGCCGTCATCTTTTTCACGCGTCTCTGCCATTGCCGAATTTCGCGATAGAGGCGGCGAGCTCGCGATGGTCTTTTGCGTAGATCTCCAAGGGAATGTCAGCCACGGCCGCCTGCCAGGCCTGCTGCACGGCGCGAACGCCGGCTGCCGGACCACCGGGGTGGCTGACAATGCCTCCGCCGCAGAGATAGAGAAGGTCGGTGGTGCGGCCGGTCCGCTGATATGTCTCGGGCGCCTGCCCGCCCCATTGGCCGGAGCCAACAACCGGAAGCGGGCAATCCGACCGATCGAAGAGTGGGGCGCTGACCGCCTCGAAGGAGGAAACGAAGCTCTCGTCCGGCTCCCAATATTTGACCTTGATGCCGTTGATCTGAAACTGGTCGACGCCAAGGAGGCGCCAGAATTGCTGGTAGACCTTGAAGTCCAGGCCTGCGCCCGGATGACGTGTCAGCACGTCCCAGCCGTTCCGGTGAGCGTGCAGCACCAGATTGGACCGCTTACGCAGAAAGCTCATGCCGCCAAAGCCAATCGAATTGATGTTGATGACCGCGCAGTTACCGCCGGCCTTGGCGACGATATCGTGGTTGCGCATCATCTCGTCGGGATCGGCGTGCGAGATGCCAAAGGCGTACATCACCTTCTTGCCCGTCTTCTGCTCGTGATCGAGAATTCGCGGCATGATCGCCATAACCCGGTCCTTGAGCGGCGAGTAGGCCGGGCTCATGAGCTTCTCGTCATCCTTGATGAAATCTACGCCGGATTCGATTAGTTCGCCGACAAGGTCTGCGGTTTCGTGCGGACGAAGCCCCAGCGCCGGCTTGACGATCGTGCCGATGATCGGGCGCCCTTCGACGCCGGTCAGGCGACGGCTGCCGGGAATGCCGAATTGCGGTCCGGGATGCGCGTCCTTGAAGGCATCAGGCAATTTCATGTCGACGATGCGGATGCCTGTCATACCCTTGATGGAAAATACGCCGCCGATCGCGATGGTCATCAGCGCGGAGAGATCGGTGCCGATCGCGTCCAGAGGAAAGGCAATGTCGACGTCGGCGCGGCTAAGGCGTGTGCCAGGGGCTACCTCCGGCCAGGTCGGCTGGTCCCCGTCATCAAGTGGGCGGACCGCCAATACCCGTGCGGCAACCCGCAACTTCAATTCCTCGGTCTCGCCGGGGATCGACACGAAGGTTCCGGTCGACTGATCGCTTGCGATCTTGTCCGCCATAGCCTCGACGCTGCCTGATGTCTCGATGCGGTAAGTCAGCGTAATCATCATCGAATGCCAGTTGCTCCTCTCGCCAGATCAAATAGTCGTGGCGTCAACTCGTTAGCTGGTATAATGAGTATTCCATGTGATTGGAAGCGAAAATTTTAGAAGCCGTAATTTCGGGCGCTTTGCCCCGAGACGCGAACGTAGTAGGAGGAGGGAAGATTTGAGCCAGCGGAACCCAATGACCCAACCCATCGAACAAATCGTGCGTCGGAAGCTGTCCGACGAGGTATTCGATCGACTTGAGCGAATGATCACATCAGGTGATCTCAAGCCTGACGACGAAATGCCTTCCGAACGTGTCCTGATGGAGCGATTTGGCGTCGGCCGCCCTGCCATTCGCGAAGCGATGCAGGCGCTGGCCGCCAAAGGTCTCGTAAACATTTCTCATGGCGAAAGAGCCAAGGTTCTCAGGTTGACGGCGCAGTCGATATTCCAGCAAGTCGACCTGACGGCGAAGATCATGCTTTCCCAGTCGCACGACACGCTCGAACATCTGAAGAGCGCCCGGATTTTTTTTGAGCGCGGCATGGCCCGCGAAGCGGCTCAGCGTGTGTCCAAGAACGACATCGACGATCTGAAGGCTATAATTCAACGTCAGCGAAGCTCGATTGGCGATGCAGACAGCTTCATCGACGCGGATATGGAGTTTCACACGCGTATCGCGAAGATCTCTGGAAACCCGATATTTGTCGCCTTCAGTGAAGCAATGCTTGCCTGGCTGAAGGAGTATCACACCGACATGCTGATTTGGGCGGGCAAGGAGAAATTCACGCTTGTCGAACACGAGGAAATCGTCAGCCGGATCGAGCAAAGCGATGCCGACGGCGCGGAGAACGCCATCTTGAAGCACTTAGAACGCTCCCGTGCGCTCTACGGCAAATGACGACGACCGTATCAGGATCGGTCGACAGCTAAGTAACTTGGCGCTGTGGTCGGTTTCTGCGGGGCGCTGAAGTCGTCAGACTGCGGGACCATCGCTGATATGGTCCAGTCCCCTGAGCGTGGCCGCATATATTTCAACCGAAGAAGCCGTCTTGGCATGCGCAGCAATTTGTACGCTCGGTCGAAACAAAGGCTCAATATTGCTGTGCTCGATGTCCCATTGAAAGCTGACTGAAAGGTTGGTGGCGCTAGCGTGCTGAAGCTTCGAGGAGGAAGCGTGCTGTGCGGCGATCAACTGCCCCGGCACACAAATGGAGAGGAAAACTAAATGCGTGCATCAAACGTTCTCAAATATTCGGTGGCACTTTCCCTCGCGATGACTGCGGCGTCGTTTGCGACGACGGCTGCACAGGCGGCCGGCAAGATTTCCATCATGGTGGGCGGCTACGAGAAGCAGATCTACCTGCCGGCCAAGCTTGCCGAGGGGCTCGGCTATTTCAAGGATGAGGGTCTCAGCGTCGAGCTTCTGAACGAGCCCGCGGGCGTCGATGCCGAAAAYGARATGCTTGCGGGCGCCGTCCAGGGCGTCGTCGGCTTCTACGATCACTGCATCGACCTGCAGGGCAAGGGCAAGTTCGTCGAATCCGTCGTGCAGTTCAGCCAGGCGCCCGGCGAAGTCGAGCTGGTGTCGGCCAAGCATCCGGAGATCAAGTCCGCCGCCGACTTCAAGGGCAAGAACCTCGGCGTCACCGGCCTCGGTTCCTCGACCAACTTCCTGACGCAGTACCTGGCCGTCAAGAGCGGCCTGAAGCTCGGGGAATTCACCTCCGTTCCGGTCGGCGCCGGCCAGACCTTCATTGCCGCCATGCAGCAGGAYGCCATCCAGGCCGGCATGACGACGGAGCCGACGGTCTCGCGTCTCYTGAAGACCGGCGAGGCCAAGGTTCTCATCGACATGCGCACGATGGCCGGAACAAGGGCSGCGCTGGGCGGAACCTATCCTGCCGCGTCTCTTTACATGCAGGAAGCGTGGGTCAAGGATCACAAGGAGGAAACGCAGAAGCTTGCGAATGCTTTCGTCAAGACGCTGCATTTCATCAACACCCACTCGGCCGCCGAGATTGCCGACAAGATGCCGAAGGACTTCTATGTCGGTGACAAGGAAGGCTATGTGAAGGCGCTCGAAAACGGCAAGGCGATGTTCACGCCCGATGGCGTGATGCCGGAAGATGGTCCGAAAACCGTTCTCGCCGTGCTTTCCGAATTTTCCAAGAACGTCCAGGGCAAGTCGATCGACCTGGCGAGGACCTATACGACCGAATTCGTCAAGAACGCCAAATAGCGCGGAGCATCGTTCCCGGTCTTAACCGGGGGTGGGTTTCACGTCTGATCCGGAAACAGAAGACAAGCGCCGGCGGCCATATATCTGTGCCGCCGGCGTCCACGTAATAAAATTGCAATGTCGCCTTGGAGGGGTTGCGTGCTGAAAGCTGACTGAAAGGTAACCTACGTTAGGTTCGCTGAGCTTCGTGGAGGAAGCGCCTTTTCTGCAGCGTCGCATGGCGCAACGATCTAAATAGGAGGAGACATTGATGCGTCCATCGCGCACGTTTTTTCATACCGTAGCCCTTTCCCTCGTCATATCAGCTGCTTCCTTCGCTGCCACGGCAGCCAACGCCGCTGACAAGATCTCCATCATGGTGGGCGGCTACGAAAAGCAGATCTATCTGCCGGCCAAGCTCGCCGAATCCCTCGGTTACTTCAAGGATGAAGGCCTCGAGGTCGAGCTTCTCAACGAATCCGCCGGCGTCGACGCCGAAAACCAGCTGCTGGCAGGCGCCGTTCAGGGTGTCGTCGGCTTCTACGATCACTGTGTCGACCTACAGGCCAAGGGCAAGTTCATCAAGTCCGTCGTGCAGTTCAGCCAGGCACCGGGCGAAGTAGAGCTGGTTTCGGCCAAGTATCCGGACATCAAGTCCTTCGCCGATCTGAAGGGCAAGCGTGCCGGCGTCACCGGCCTCGGCTCCTCCACCAACTTCCTGACGCTTTACATGGCTTCCAAGGCTGGCCTCTCGCCGGCTGATGTAACGCCCGTTCCGGTCGGAGCAGGCCAGACTTTCATTGCCGCCATGCAGCAGGATGCCATCCAGGTGGGCATGACCACCGAACCGACCATCTCGCGCCTACTGAAGACGGGCGAGGCCAAGGTTCTGGTCGATCTGCGTACGCTCAAGGGCACCGAGAAAGCGCTCGGCGGTACCTATCCGGCGGCTTCGCTCTATATGGATGCCGCATGGGTCGATGCCCATAAGGAAGAGGTTCAGAAGCTTGCGAACGCCTTCGTCAAGACGCTGCGCTTCATTCATACCCATTCTGCCGCTGAAATTGCCGACAAGATGCCCAAGGACTTCTACGTCGGCGACAAGGACGGCTACATCAAGGCTCTCGACGCCGGCAAGGAAATGTTCACGGCCGATGGCGTGATGCCGGAAGATGGTCCGAAGACCGTTCTCGCCGTGCTCTCGCAGTTCTCCAAGAACGTGAAGGGCAAGACGATCGACCTGTCGAAGACCTATACGACGGAATTCGTGAAGAACGTCAAGTAAGCAGTCATGCCGCTGCTTCCGGCCGGTTCCGGAAGCGGCAGTTCACCGGGCTTTGCGTGCACGCCCGAAGGCACGCGTCAGGATCAGCAATATGCAACAGGATGAACGCCGCACCCCGGCGATAGAGCTCATCAATGTCAGCCGCCGCTTCGTATCGCCGACCGGTAAGTCGCTGACCGCACTTCGCGATTTCAACATGACCGTCGAGCGCGGCGAATTCGTCGCCGTTGTGGGACCGACGGGCTGCGGCAAGTCGACGACGCTCAATCTCGTCACCGGCCTTGCCAAGCCGAGCGCCGGCGAGGTCCGCCTGATGGGCGGCCCGGTCAACGGCATCGACCCGCGCGTCGGCTTCGCCTTCCAGACGGATGCGCTCTTCCCCTGGAAGAATGTCATCGAAAACGTCATGGCCGGCCCACTGTTCCGCGGCAAGTCGAAGGCCGAGGCCGAAAAGACCGCCAAGGACTGGCTCGCTCGCGTCGGGCTTTCGAAGTTCCTGCATCACTATCCGCATCAGCTCTCCGGCGGTATGCGCAAGCGCGCTTCGCTGGCGCAGACCTTCATCAACGAGCCGGAAATCCTGCTGATGGACGAGCCGTTCTCGGCGCTCGACGTGCAGACCCGCACGGTCATGCATGAAGAGCTTCTGAAGCTCTGGGCTGAACGTCAGGCTTCCGTCGTCTTCGTGACGCACGATCTCGAAGAAGCAGTCGCCCTTGCCGACAAGGTTTATGTTCTCACAGCCGGTCCGGCCACGGTGAAATCGGTCTATACGATCGACCTGCCGCGCCCACGCGTCGTCTCGGAAATCCGCTACGAGCAGAACTTCATCGATTATTGCAAGACGATCTGGGACGACCTGCGTGAAGAGGTCGAAACCAGCTATCGCCGTGCCGCAGAAGCGGCATAAGGGAGGATTGATCATGGCAAACACAGCTCTCGAAGCAGGCAATGCTCCGATCTTCCGCGCCGGCACCTCGGACGCGGAAATCGAAGCCGCAGCACTGAAGGCGATGACACGCCGCAAATACGTCGTCGTGGCTTGGCAGATCGGCATTCTGCTTGGCATCCTCGGCCTCTGGCAGCTCTCCTCCGATCTGCACTGGATCGATCCGTTCTTCTATTCCAGCCCCTATGGCATTGCGCTGCGCCTCCGCGACTGGATCACCGAGGGCACCGAGAGCGGCCCGCTCTGGTATCATCTCGGCGTGACCATGGAAGAAGCGCTGATCGGCTTCGTCATCGGCTCGGTGACCGGCGTTCTCGTCGGTGTCGCCCTCGGCCGCAACAAGCTGGCTTCCGACATCCTGTCGATCTACATCAAGGCGATCAACTCGATCCCGCGTGTCGTTCTTGCGCCGATCTTCGTGATGATCATGGGTCTCGGTCTGCCGTCCAAGGTGGCGCTCGCCTTCATCATGGTGTTCTTCGTCGTGTTCGCCAATGCCTTCCAGGGCGTTCGCGAAGCCGACCGCAACATGATCGCCAATGCCCGCATTCTCGGCGCTTCGAACTGGCAGGTCACCCGCAACGTCATCCTGCCCTCGGCGATGAGCTGGATTTTTGCAAGCCTGCACATCTCCTTCTCCTTCGCCATCATCGGCGCCATCGTCGGCGAGTTCGTGGGATCGCTGGCCGGTATCGGCTACCTGATCTCGATCGCCAAGGGCACCTATGATGCGGCCGGCCTCTATGCCGCGATCATCCTCGTGATGGTCGTCACGCTCGGCGCCGAATATGTGATGACGCTCATCGAGAACCGCATTACCCGCTGGCGTCCGCAGCAGAGCCTCGACACGCACTAAGCCGCCAATTACTGGCACCTCCCAAGGCCAGGGCCGGGCATCTTGCCCGGCCTTTTTTTGTTGGTCTGCACGGAGGCCCCCTCTCCCCGCAGGCGGGGAGAGGGCTGGGGTGAGGGGCCGCGGGCTATCGACTTGCGGGAGAGTTATGATCGGTTTCGCATGGGAAGAGCTGTAGAGGTGCTTTTACGGCCTTCTGCGAAAAGCCCCTCACCCTAACCCTCTCCCCGCCCGCGGGGAGAAGGACTATCCCGTGATTACCGCCGCCTACACCTTCAAATGGCAGGAAGCCGCACGCTAACGAGCAGCCCGCCGCCGGCCGCGTCGCCAAGCGTGACCGAGCCGCCGGCGCCGTCGACCACTTCGCGGACGATTGCAAGCCCCAGGCCGCTGCCTTCCGGGTCCGTGCCCATGATGCGGTAGAAGCGCTCGAACACCTGGGCGCGCTCGGCTTCGGGAATGCCCGGTCCATTATCCTCGACCCATAGCAGAGCCGTAGCGCCTTCCCGGCTGATGCCGACCGTGACCCGACCGCCCGTCGGCGTGTAGCGCAGCGCATTGTCGATGAGATTGACCAGCATCTCGCGCAGCATGGTGCCGTCGCCTTCGATGCGCACCGGCGTTTCGTCTGTCTCGAGCCCAAGATCGATGTTGCGGCGCAAGGCTTCCTCGGCAAGCGTTTCCAGCACCCGTCGGGCCGTTTCAGCGAGATCGATCGTGTCGTTCCGCGGCCGCCGGCTGCCGGGTTCGGCGCGCGAAAGCGTCAGGAGCTGGCTGGCAAGCCGGGTCACATGCCGCGTGCTGGAGCGCAATGCGGCCAGCGCTTCGTCTCGGCTGCGATCATCCGTCTCGCGTGCGGCAACGCTTGCCTGTGTCGAGATAAGGGCGAGCGGCGTGCGCAGCTGATGGGCGGCATTCGAGACGAAGCGGCGTTGCGCCGCCATCTGGTTCTGCACGCGCTCCATGTGATCGTTGAGGGCGTGAACGAGCGGCCGAAGCTCGTTCTGCACCATATGGGGGTCCAGCGGATCCAGGCGCTGGCGACCGCGCTCGCGAACGGCGTCACGCAGCCGCAGCACGGGAGTGAGGCCGCGCTGCAGGCCGATGATCGTCACCAGGCCGGCAAGCAGCACAAGCGCGAGCTGTTTTGTGAAGTCCGACAGCCACAGCCTGCGGCGCATGGCATACTGGCTGTTGTGGGTGACGGCAACGGCGACGGAAATCGTACCGTCCTGATCGAGGCCGACCACAGGATGGCTCAACATCAGCATGCGGACGCCGTCGGTCCGAAACGTCCTGTCTTCGCCGATCATGTCGCGCTTCGGCCGAGGCAGATCCGGGAAACCGGCCACGAGGTTTCCCCATGCAGTTACGACCTTGTAGAAGACGCGGTCGCCATAGCCTGTGTCGAACATTTCCAATGCGGCAGGCGGGATATCGATCTGCACGCTGCCGCTGGCATCGACACGCACGGCCTCCGCGATCACACGCGCCGAAGCGAGCAGGGTGCGGTCGGTGACGAGATTGGCCGTCGCGTCGGCGGTCCGGAAGCTGAGATAGAGGTTGACGCAGATCGCTCCGATCAGTGTCAGCACGACCCAGGCGAACAATTGCGCCCGCAGGCTGCTCGTCACCGCGCTCATGGCTCGCCTCAGACGTCCTTTCGGCGGGGGAGCATCCTCATTGCGCATGGCGGAGGAGGTAACCCAGGCCGCGCAGCGTCGCGATCTGCACGGTGCTGCCTTCGAGCTTCTTGCGGACGCGGTGGACGTAGATTTCGATGGCGCTGGTATCGGCGAGATCGTCGAAGCCGAAGACGCTTTCCGACAGCGTGGTCTTAGTCACCGTCGTTCCGGCCTTCATGACGAGGTGTTCGAGCACGGCATGCTCGCGCGGCGTCAGCGACAATATTTCGCCGGCGAGATAGAATTGCCGCGTCCCGCCATCGAACACCAAGTCACCCACGGCGATCTCGGGAGCGGCGCGATCGTGGCCGCGGCGGACAGCGGCGCGTATGCGGGCCTCGAGCTCGGCAATCTCGAAAGGCTTGGCGAGATAATCGTCGGCGCCGCTGTCGAGGCCGGCAACCCGGCCGTCGAGGCTGGCATTGGCCGTCAGGATGATGACAGGCACCTTGTTGCCGCTCTGGCGCAGGCGCTTCAGCAGCGTCAATCCGTCCATTTTCGGCAGCGACAGATCGAGGATGACGAGGGCATAGGCTGCCACTTTCAGCATGTGCTCCGCGTCCTCGCCGTCATAGGCGATGTCGACGACATATTGTGCCTGACGCAGCGCTTTGCCGAGCCAGGACGCCAGTTCGCGGTTGTCTTCGACGATCAGGAGCCTCATGGAGCAACTATACAGCAAGTGCCGGATATGGCGAGTATTTCCAGCGATTATCGGGGTCGAGAATCATGCCTTGCCGAGCCTCAATCCCATCTTTTTCACCTCGCTGAGATATATGCTGCGCGCGCTGGGCGGGGTCAGATTGTGATCTGCTTCGGGAATGATGGTGAGGCGTATGTCGGGGAACTGCTTCAGGCCGCAGGCGTCTTGACCGAATTGTTCGCGGAGATGATCGAGGCCGATGTCGTGGGCACTGTAGATCAGCGACATGTCGACCCGGCGTTTGGAAAGCGTGCGGAAGCCGTTGACGACGGGCCCTTGAGCACCGGCGAGGAAGGGAAAGAAGCCGAGCAGCCGGCGGCCCGATCGCACTGCGCGCCGGCCCAAGACGGTGGCCAGGTTGCGCAAAGCGCTTTTCGCATCGATCTGGCCGCCAAGCAGCCGCTTCAGCGTTTCCACCTGCAGGAATTTCCGTCCGTAGGTTTCAAGCGATCGCGGCGCGAAGCGCAGGGCTTCGTCGACCGATCGGCTTTCGTCCCAGGAGAAGCTGTAGGGGTTCGCCGTCACGAGGCCCTTGCATCTGATGTCGTGCACGGCTGCCTGGAAAGCCAGATAGCCGCCGCTGCAGCGGCCGACGGTAAAGGCTGGCAGAAGCTTGCGTGCCTCCAGCAGATCGAGAGCCTCGGCGACGTCGCGATATTGTTTGCTGGAATAGAGCACCTGCTCCGGTGCGCCGGGAAGCGGCGGGCTGTCGCCGACATTGGCGGTGTCGAAACGCAGTGAGGCAATGCCGTCGCGGGCAAGCGCTCGCGCCATGGTGACCGACATCCGGCCCCAGCCGGCATTCCTGTCATAGGCCGTGGTCAGCAGCAGTGCCGTCGCGCCTGTCCGTTTGCCCTCGGGCTCGCAGAGAATGCCGAAGAGACGCAGGCCTTTGCCGAAACGCAGCGGCGTCTCGCGAAAGCCGTCGCCGGCGAGAGGTGCAGCACTCGCCGTCTCTGAACTGATCGATGCCGCCGGGCGGGATGGGCCGGCGATCGACCTTGTCCACCCCACGATCGTGCGGCCCGTCGCTGTCGGCATGACGGCGATAGTGGGGTTGGATACCAGTTCGTCATAGCCTTCATACGTTGCCTGGACGACATTGGGAGCCAATGTATCGAGATGGCGGGCAAAGTCCGTATCGCCCGGGCGGTTGGGCCTTGTCAGCACAAGGCAGTTCGGTGCGGCAAGCCCGGCGAGGCTCATCAGATTGAGTTTCTTGACGGCGTCGGCAACGGTGTCGGGCATGCGCAGGCTGGCAACGGTGACCCCTTCCGTCTGCCTTTGCGCCTCCGCCAGTCCCATGCTCTCGTCGATCATCTTCGACCAGACGGTCAGCTCGCGCAAATGGGCACGCCCGGAGACGACGGGTGCAAGAAAGGCGATGCCGTCAATGCCGGTAAGGCGTTCCGCCAGCCGGGCGGCGATGGCGCTGCCGAGGCCCTGGTTGATGAGGATCAGGCGATCGCAGCCGGAGAGCGACTTCAGCTCGGCGGCAGCGGCAAGCGCCGTTTCCTCCCAAAGCGTCAAGCCTTCGCCTTCATCGGCAGGATCGAGTGCGTCGCCGGTGCCCGCATAGTCGAAACGCAGGCTGGCTATGCCGAGATCGGCAAGATCTTCCGCCAGTATCCGCCAGAACTTGCGAACGCACATTTCCTCGAAGCCCCAGGGGCTGAGAAACAGGACTGCGGTTCCCATCGATGGCTTGGCAGCGGCCATGAACAGCCCGACCGTGCCGGCGAAGGTTACCGGCGTCGCGGCCGATCTTATATCTTTCGTTTCGCTTTGATCTCCGGCGGCTCCCCAACCAGCCATCGTATTCTCCTCACATTCGGCGTGGCGCCAGTAACGCCAGAGCGTGAACAGCAATCGGATGCGCGCGGGCAGGCAATCGCGCCGCAACTTTCTGCAGGACATCGATGTCCTCGGCCGGCACGGCTTTCAGCAGCCTGAGAGCGATGCCATAGGCGAATGCACCAGCGATGATTGCGCCCACAAGGCCTGCAATACCCGGTAGGGCTTGAACGAAGCTGTAGGCGGCGGCGGCGCAAAGAATGGCTGCCATCGTCACCTTGGCGAGGTTGATGAGCATGTCGCGCGTCGAGCCCTCGAATTCCATGCGCCTTACCATCAGCAGACACATGGCGGTGAAGGTCAGAAAGCGAACCAGGGCGGCGCCTTCGCCACCATAGAAAGGCACTGCAACCAGGCAGCCGACGACCATGATAGCGCTGGCGATGATGCCGATGACCGTACGTTCGCGCACGCGATCGAGCGAATAGAGATATTGCGTGCAAATCTGCATGACGACGTAGGGCGCTGCGGTCAGCGACAGCAACGCCACCATGCCGCCGCTCGGCGCGAAGGGCTTGCCGAAGATCGCCACCACCAGCTCAGGCGCGATGGCGGCAAGGCCGAAGCTCATCGGCAGAGTGATATAGGCTATGCTGCGCGCTACGCCGGCGAAGACGTGCACCGGCAGCTTGTCGGATGCCCGCGCATGCATCTGCTCGGAATAATAAGGCAGGAGGCTGCCGCTCAGCTGCACCGGCAGCTGCAGCGCCAGATTGGCGAGCGAGAGGCCGACGGCATAGAAGCCGACCGCTTCGACGCCCCAGTAGTGCTGCAGGAACAAGAGTTCGATTCGGTTGAGGAAGATCGAGCTGTTGATGAACTCGATCGAAAGAATGAACGAGGAGCTGACGAGGGAGGCGAGACCGACGCCGCAGCTATTCTTGCGCGCGATGGCGATCTTGAGGGTCGCGAAGAACATCGGCAATTGGCCGATCGCATAGCCGGCAAGCGCGCCGCTGACGCCATAAAAGATTGCGCCAATGAGTACGGTGACCAGCTGCAGCCCCGAGCTCATCAGGGTGATGCGCAGGAACACACCGAGCTGCTGCTCGCCGATCAGATAATTCTTGCTATAGGCGCCGAGCGACTGAAGAACGAAGAAAATGCCGGTGATGGCAACGACGGCGGATGCTTCGCCGGCCCAATGCAGCCGCTCCGTATCCCAATAATACACCGTATAGCCGATGAAGAGGACCAGCGTCGCAAGGATCGTCGGCTGCAGGAGATAGGCGGCAAAACCCAGTCGCTCCTCCGTCGAATAGCCCCGGCCCTTCAATTGCGGCAGCAGGCGCAGCAAGGTAACACCGGCGCCGAGCTCGGCAACAAGCGCTCCCGTCGTCGTCAGCCACAGCGAGAAGGCGATGATGCCATTGGCTTCCGGGCCAAGCAGGCGCGCGGCAATGATCGAACATGCAAAGCCGGTCGCGAGCAGGCTCAGACCCGCTACCGCGTTCAACACCGAATTTGCCATGATGCTCTTCGTCATGAAGATGACCGTCCCTCAATTCGCCGAAACTCAATGTGGATGTCGGCTCTTCGTGGAGATAGCGTCAGCTCTATTTCATATGCCTTAATATTTAGGGTTTAATGCTGCTCGAAGTTCACTTTTTACTTCGGCTAATATTCATCCGCTCTGGTGTTGCGGCCTGATGTTGGCTGTATGGGACTTGTCCGGAGAGCTTCATTGTTCAGCCTCATCGTTTGCACGGTCGATCGCTTCGACCAGCTCGAGCGCCTGTTCCGGTCGCTGACCGAACAGCGTCAACGGAATTTCGAGGTTATTCTCGTCGACCAGAACGCGGACGATCGCTTGCGCACGCTCATCGACCGCTTCTCCTCTCACTTCGTCATCCGGCATATCCGGTCCGCGAAAGGGCTTTCGCGGGCACGCAACAATGGCATGGCGGTCGCCGAAGGCGATTATGTCTGCTTTCCGGACGATGATTGCTGGTACGGACCCGATACGCTCGCCACCGCCGATATGCTGTTCATCAAGCACCCCGAGCTTGCGATCGTTACAGGCCGCACGCTTGATGCCGAGGGCGTGACCTCGGTCAGCCCGACCGGCGAGACGCAGCTTTCATTGACGCGTTGGAACTACCTTAAATGCGGCAATTCGAACGGCATCTTCGTGCGCCGCGCCGCGCTTGCCGAGATCGGCGGCTTCGATGAAAACCTCGGCGTCGGCTCGGAGTCGCCCTTTCAGAGCGGCGAGGAGGCGGATTTTCTGCTGCGCGCGCTTGCCATCGGCAAGCGGGTGAGGTTTTTCCCGAACCTGATCGTTCATCACGATCGCGTCACCACAGACTATGGTCCGCGCCAGGTGGAGCGGGCGCGCAAATATGGGCGCGGCTTCGGTGCGCTCATTCGCAAGCAGGCCTTTCCGCTGCCCTATGTGGCGTATCGACTGCTCCGGCCCATTACAGGCTGGCTCTTGGCGCTGGTCCGCCTCAACCTCGATGCAGCGCGCTACAAGCGCGCCTGGCTCATGGGGATCCTGGAGGGTTATGCGGCCTGGCCGCGCTGGCGCAGGATCTGAGGCGACTTGCCCTTCGGAGCCAGGGTTTCGGCATAGACATCCATGTAGCGCTGCGCCACCTCGTCCCAAGCATAGGCGCGGGCATCACGCAGCAATTCCTGCCGCAGAGTCAGATCATCGGCCTGAAGGCGTTCGAAGGCTGCGGTCAGGCTATCGGCAGCCGTTTCCGGATTGGAGAAATCCGAGAGTATTAGGGCCGGATGGGTTTCCGCCATGGCCTTGTAGGCTTCGTTGGTATTCAGCACCGGCAGCAGACCGGCGCTCATCGCCTCGATCGCCACCAGGCCGAAGCCTTCATATTCGGAGGCCGAGGCGAAGAGTGATGCGCGGGCGATGACGTTGCGGATCGAGCAGTCGTCGATCGACACATGCAGGGAAACGTTCTGTTCGAGGCCGCGCGCGGCGATTTCTTTTTCGAGCATCGGCTGGTCGAGATCCGAGACTGCGCCGATGATATCGAGGTGCCAGTCGGCGTGGCGGGCGGCCAGCACTTTCATGACATCGAGCATGCGGTCGAGCCGCTTGTTGACGGAGAAGCGGCCGATGGTGACGATGCGCCGGCGTGCTTCCAGGGCAGCGCAATTGGCGAATTTGCCGACGTCGGCGCCGTTCTCGATGAGGCGGACGCGGTTTTTGGCGATTTTGGAAAAGAGCTTTGCGTCGGACTGGCTGCAGCAGATCACTGAGTTGTAGCCGAGTGCCGAAAGCCTTGTTGCCGTATTGAACCAGATCTTCTTGATGGTGGCGTATTTCGGCGTGTGGAAGAAGCCGCCATGCGTGGTGGCGACCATGGGGCGCCCATGCATCAGCTTGCCCCAGGCCAGCGCATCGAAGAAGAAATCGACGGCGTGGACATGCACAAGGTCGGCGTCGGAGATGTGGCGGAAGGCCTGCGGCGCCAGCGGATAGCGGCTGGAGCCGGACCAGGGAATGCGCACGATCTCGATGCCGTCGATCGTTTCGCTCGCCGGGAGTTCTCGGCCAGGATCGGAAAACAGGCTGTTGCAGGTGACGACGCGCACGCGATAGCCGTGGGCGATCAGCTGCCGGCAGAGATTGGCAACGACGTCTTCCAGGCCGCCCTTATTGGGCAGAAACTGGCGCACGACATGCACGATCAGCGGCGCGGCCTGCTTGTTTGCCTGAATATCCGCAACTGCCGATGTCATCGATCCACCCTCGACCCCTATGCCGCGCCAAGCATCGGCAATCCGGCGCCGCAGCGCGCCGCTTGTTGATCAGTCGGCAAAGCAGATCATCCGGGCGGTTAAAAAGGGTTTAATCGCTGGTGGAAAGCCAAGCGGTTTCGGGCAAGAGGGTTAATGGCGGGGCGTTGCTCTGGGGAGTGTTGAGCTTCTCAGGTGAGGGTGTTGATTCCGGTCCATTGTGCCTGGCCCCTCACCCTAGCCCTCTCCCCGTTCTGACGGGGAGAGGGGACTGCTCCGGCGTTTGCAGCGCATTCCCACCCTGCACAAAAGGTAATAGGCTCCCCCTCCCCGTCAGAACGGGGAGAGGGCTGGGGTGAGGGGCTGTATTCGAATGTCCTTAGACGGCGATGCACCGACCCTAAGTCCGGATCGCTCAGAACGCTCGGAAGGTCAGCGTCGTCAGCGAGCGGATGATGCCGGGGATATTGGCGATATGGTCGTTGATGAACTTGCCGATATCCTGCTCTTCGGCGATGTAGACCTTCATCAGCAGGTCGTATTCGCCGCTGGTGGAATAGAGTTCCGACACCAGCTCCGTCT
This sequence comes from Rhizobium sp. BR 315, assembly GCF_050577975.1. NCBI lineage: Bacteria > Pseudomonadati > Pseudomonadota > Alphaproteobacteria > Hyphomicrobiales > Rhizobiaceae > Rhizobium > Rhizobium sp. BR 315. The sequence continues at coordinate 74,315 of NZ_JARWKZ010000016.1, forward strand.
GGTAGATTGCGTCGGCGACCTCATAGGTCTTGCCGGGGGCGCATTGGAGCTGAACGAAAATGGGCTTCATGAGATTGTCCTGATTCTGTCGGCGGCCGTGACGGTGGCCGGCGTTCCTCTATAATGGTCGAAAGCCCCATGGCCATGCAAGTTTTTCTCCAGAGCCGGATGATTTTAGGTCTGTTCGACCTAAAATCTGAATCCGCTCTGAAACCAAAGAAGTGGAGCATGATGTGGTCCGAAAACTGATCACACTTTTCGGCATCATGCTCTGTCCACCGGATGTCGTTCTTCCCGCTTTCGCAATGGCAAGCGTGAGGCTAGATTACCCCCGAATGCCTCTGTCGATTGGACCGATTTCATGCTGAATGATCCCCGTTCCCACGGTCTCTGGGAAAAGACCGCGCCGCAACCGCCGGCGACGAAGCCGCTCACCGGTCAGGTTGCTGCCGATGTCGTCGTGGTCGGCGGCGGCTATACCGGGCTGTCGTCGGCGCTGCACCTTGCCGAAGCAGGCAGCAGCGTCGTGTTGCTGGAGGCCAATGAGATCGGCTTTGGCGGGGCCGGGCGCAATGTCGGCCTGATCAATGCCGGCATGTGGGTGATGCCGGACGATCTGCCGGGCGAGCTTGGCACCGTTCACGGCGAGCGGCTTCTCGAGCTTCTCAGCAATGCGCCGAAGCTGGTGATGGAGCTGATCGACAAGCACAGCATTGCCTGCGAACTCGAGCGCAACGGCACGCTGCACTGCGCCGTTGGGCCGCAGGGCTTGAAGGAGATCGAGGAGCGGGCGTGGCAGTGGAGTAAGCGCGGCGCGCCGGTCACTGTGCTCGATGCGGGGGAGACGGAGCGGCGCGTCGGCAGCTCCGCCTATGCCGGGGCTCTGCTCGACATGCGTGCCGGTACGCTGCAACCGCTTGCCTATGCGCGCGGGCTCGCCCATGCCGTGGTCAAGGCAGGCGTCGCCGTTTACACCGGCAGCCGCGTGATATCAACGGAAAAGAGCGGCACGAAATGGGTGGTATCGACCGATAGCGGCAAGGTCAGCGCCAATTGGATCGTCGTTGCGACGGACGCATACAGCACCGGCCCCTGGGAGCAGGTGCGAAATGAGCAGGTGCATCTGCCCTATTTCAACTTTGCCACCGTGCCGCTTGGCGACAACCTCAGCAAATCCGTGCTGCCCGGCCGCGAGGGCGCCTGGGATACCAAGGAAGTCCTGTCATCCTTCCGTATGGATCAAGCCGGCCGGCTCGTTTTCGGCAGCGTCGGGGCGTTGCGCAACACTGGCCTTGCCGTGCACAAGAGCTGGGCCCGGCGGTCGCTCAGGAAGCTCTTCCCGCAGCTCGGCGACATTCCCTTCGAATGCGAATGGTACGGCAAGATCGGCATGACCGACAATGCGCTGCCGCGCTTCCACAAGTTCGCACCCAATGTCGTCGGTTTTTCCGGCTATAATGGTCGCGGCATCGCGCCCGGAACCGTGTTCGGCAAGGTGCTTGCCGGCCATATCCTCGGACACATCCCCGAAGCCGATCTGCCGCTGCCGCTGACCGATATCATCGAGCCAAGCTTCAGGACGGTGAAGGAAATGTGGTATGAGGCCGGCGCTCAGGCCGCACATTTCGTCGGCGCAAGGGTCTAAAAGAATAATCAAAGCACCGTTACAGGAAGAGGAAACGAGATGACCGCGAAACTCGATCTTGCCGCTGAAACCAGGGCGATATTGACGGAACTCGGCGTTTCAGCCGATCGCTATACGGGCGGAACGCTCGCTGTTACCTCACCCGTGACCGGCGCTGAGATCGGCTGGCTCAGGGAGCATTCGACCGCCGAGGCGAAGGCCGCGATCGGGAGGGCGCACGAAGCGTTTCTTTCCTGGCGCAACGTGCCGGCGCCGAAGCGGGGGGAGCTGATCCGCCTGCTCGGCGAGGAGCTGCGCGCCGGCAAGGCGGCGCTTGGCCGTCTCGTCTCGATCGAAGTCGGCAAGATCACCTCCGAAGGCCTCGGCGAAGTGCAGGAGATGATCGACATCTGCGATTTCGCAGTCGGTCTCTCGCGCCAGCTCTATGGCCTGACTATCGCTACCGAGCGCTCGGAGCACCGGATGATGGAAAGCTGGCATCCGCTGGGTGCGATCGGCATCATCTCGGCCTTCAATTTCCCCGTTGCCGTCTGGTCGTGGAACGCAGCGCTTGCCATGGTCTGCGGCAATTCCACCATCTGGAAGCCGTCGGAAAAGACGCCGCTGACGGCGCTTGCCGTGCAGGCCTTGTTTGAAAAGGCGCTGAAGCGTTATGTCGCAGAAGGTGGCGAAGCCCCGGCCAATCTTTCGACATTGCTGATCGGCGGCCGCGATCTTGGTGAGCTGCTGGTCGATCATCCGCAGGTGCCGCTGGTTTCGGCGACCGGATCGACGGCCATGGGTCGTGCCGTCGGCCCGCGCCTGGCCGGCCGTTTCGCCCGCGCCATTCTCGAGCTTGGCGGCAACAATGCGGCCATCGTCTGCCCGACGGCCGATCTCGACCTTACGTTGCGCGGCGTTGCGTTTTCCGCGATGGGCACTGCCGGCCAGCGCTGCACGACGCTGCGCCGCCTCTTCGTCCACGAAAGCGTCTACGACCAGCTCGTTCCGCGCCTGCAGAAGGCCTATGGTTCGGTGACGATCGGCAATCCTCTCGAAGCGGGAACCCTTGTCGGTCCCCTGATCGACAAGCAGGCCTTTGACCGCATGCAATCGGCTCTTGCGGCAGCGAAGGCGGCCGGCGGCAAGGTCACCGGCGGCGAGCGCGTCGAAAACGGCACCGCCGATGCCTTCTATGTTCGCCCGGCTCTCGTCGAAATGCCCGAGCAGACCGGCCCTGTCGAGCAGGAAACCTTCGCGCCGATCCTCTATGTGATGAAATACGGCGATTTCGACAGTGCGCTGGCGCTGCACAATGCCGTGCCTCAGGGCCTGTCGTCTTCGATCTTCACCAACGACATGCGCGAGGCCGAGATGTTCGTGTCTGCACGCGGTTCGGATTGCGGCATCGCCAACGTCAATCTCGGTCCCTCCGGTGCCGAGATCGGCGGGGCTTTCGGCGGCGAGAAGGAAACGGGCGGCGGCCGCGAATCCGGTTCGGATGCCTGGAAGGCGTATATGCGCCGGGCGACCAACACCATCAATTACGGCCGCACCCTGCCCTTGGCGCAAGGCGTCAAGTTCGACGTGGAATAGCCGGTATTTGCTGCATTGCGATGAGGAAGTTGAAAGCGTAGAAAGCCTTTACCCTCCTCATTTTTAAGGTCTAGCCTCATGCACCTGTCGCTCGCCGAAGCTGAAACGCTGGTCGAGGAGGCGCTGCAGCGAAGCAAGGTCAGCGCTGAGAATGCCCGCTCGGTGGCGGTGGCTCTTGTGGCGGCAGAGGCCGCCGGGCAGGGTGGCCACGGCTTGCGCCGCGTTCCCGCCTATGCCGGACAGGCCAAGGTCGGCAAGACCGATGGTTTCGCCAAGCCGCAGACGAGCCGGCCCTTTCCGGCCGTGCTGCGCATCGATGCCGGCAATGGTTACGCCTATCCTGCGCTCGATCTTGCTGTTGCGGAGCTTCCCGCTATTGCCCGCGAGCAAGGGATTGCGCTTGCCGCCATCAGCCGCTCGCACCATGCGGGCGTCATGGGGCTGACGGTGGAGCGCTTTGCGGATCAGGGATTGGTGGCGCTGATGGTCGCCAACGCGCCGGCGGCGATGGCGCCCTGGGGCGGCAAGACGCCGGTCTTTGGCACCAATCCGATTGCCTTTGCCGCGCCGCTTCCCAATGACGATCCGATCGTGATCGATCTGGCGCTTTCCAAAGTGGCGCGCGGCAAGGTGATGGCGGCGCGGCAGCAAGGGGCTCCCATCCCGGCCGATTGGGCCTTCGATCGCGAGGGGAAGCCGACCACCAGCGCCGAGGAAGCGCTTGAGGGCACGATGGTCCCCGCCGGCGATTCGAAGGGTGCGGCGCTGGCGCTGATGGTGGAAATTCTGGCGGCCGGCCTCACCGGCGCCAACTATGCCTTCGAGGCTTCGTCGCTCTTCGACGATAGGGGCCTACCGCCGGCGCTCGGCCATACGATCATCGCCATCAATCCGGCTGCGATGAGTGCTGTCGATACGGCGCGGCGGCTTACCCTGCTCGCGAGCGAGATTACTCGGGATCCGAACGTTCGCCTGCCCGGCCGGCGCGGGCAGACTTCGCGGCGTCTTGCTCTGACGGAAGGCATCGCAGTCGAAGACGAGGTGCTCGAGGCGATCAAGGGGCTTTGAGGCGTTGAAGGTGATGGTCGGGTGAGCGTGTTTTTGCCGCTCTTTCACACGCGGCCCCTCGCCCCGCTTGCGGGGAGAGGGTTAGGGTGAGGGGCCAGGCACGAACACCCAGAATTGACCGGCAATCTACAAATCACGCGATTGCCGGTTTTTCGTCCAGCCACCCGCCGGTAAAGCCGGCGCGCTCCAGGCCGCTGCGAAGGATCGGTGACTGACGCATCAGGTTCCAGATCATGCCGGTGCGGGCATTTTCGATCATCATGACCAGCAGGCCCTGATCGAGGGCGACCGAACGGTCATCCACCCAGCCTTCGGGGCCTGAACCCTTGACGCTCGGATTGAAGCCGCCAGGGAAACGGCCATCGAGCAGCAGGTTGGGATAGTTGGAAAGCAGTGCCTTCGTGCCGTCGAGCGCGGCTTGGCGGTCGAAGGGCAGGCAGGAGAGCGGCCCCCAGGGCGCGATCGTGCCGTCATCGGGTCCGAGCGGTGCGCCGCGGGCAGCATAGCCCAAGACTTTCGGGCTGTATCGCTGGCTATGCTTGGTTCCCGTCGGGTTCGGGCCGTCGCAGGCGGAGAGACCCCAGACATCCTTCCCGTAACCGACGAAATGATTGGGATTGCGTTCCGTATAGTCGCGCTGGACGGCGATCGCCGTCTGCGTATTGCTGAAATAGTCGATATCCTTATCGGCTACATGCTTGTCGCGGATGCCGCGGAAATCGATCCAGGCATGCGAGAAGAGGTGGATGAACAGCGGCCCGGCATAGAGAAAGGGCGCATCCTTGAACATCATCCAGGTGTATGTCGAGGCAAAGGCGTCGTAGCTTGCCGGCGGGATCGCATGCGTGGGAGATCCGAGCGCCAGAACATAGAGGAAGACCGCCTCGTCATAGCCCTGGTAACGCCAGCGTAGGAAACCGCTGGCCGGCTTCCAGCCCATGCTGATCGTCGGCCCCTTGTTCAGGGCCCAATGCCAATCGCAGCGTTCGTAGAGGAGTTTCGCCTGCTTGCGGATATCGCGCTCGGTCTGGCTGGAGCCGTTGAAATAGGCGGCAGCCGTCAGCACGCCCATCAGCAGCAGACCGGTATCGATGGTCGAAAGCTCGCTGTTCCAGGCGCGGTTGCCGCTCTCCATGTAGAGGAAGTGATAGTAGAAGCCGCGATGGCCGGTGGCGCCGCGCTCCTCGCCCTGCTGGCTATCGGCGAAGAAATCGAGCGCGGTCAGGACGCGTTTGGCCGCATCGGCGCGGCTGATCCATCCGCGTTCGACGGCGACCGGATAGCTCGATAGCGCGAAGCCAACTGCGGCAATGCTGCAATGGCTCGTCTTGATGGAAGTATCCGCCACCAGTCCGTTTTCCGGATTGGTGTGGAGCATGAAATATTCGAACGCGGACCGCTGCAAGCGATCGATCAGCGCGTCGTCGGTCTCGTTTACCTGCTGCAGCATCGTCTATCCGTCTCCTCCGCCCCTGCTTCCTGCTGAACACAGGAGCTTGGATAGTTGCAAATCAAACATGGTTAATATTGCCATATATTTATGGAGGATTGTTTAAGATCAGGGCCTTATGCACCGTTCACAGCCAATTCCCATTGTCGGCAATGTAGTCTCCAGCGGTCTTTTGCCTCCTTCAGGGAAGGCGAATCATCGATCCCGGATCGGTTTGCCCATGTGAGATGCGCTGATTCGCGCTGGTCGGGCAGCGCTATGCGAGCGCGGATTCCAGCCTCTCTTTCAGTCTCGTCAGGGTCCTGCCGAAAATCGTGTCGTCTCCAAGTGCCCTGGCAAGCGTCAACGCACCCTGGATGCCGACAACGGCTTCCTCGGCGAGCGTTTTTGCTTCCGCGCCGGGCAGGCCGGCTTTGACCAAGGCGCCGGCGAGCGCCTCGATCCAGCGATAGAAATAACCCTGGATGGCGGCAGAAAAACGATCACGCGTTTCGTCCAGCGCAAAGGCGCCGATCAGGCAGATGCGGCGGCCGGAACGGAAATAGCTGTCGGTCGTCTCCCACATGCGGGCAATGGCGGCACGGGGTTCACCCTCTTCGAGCGGCCTGAACATCTCCATCACGAACCAGGTGTCGATATTGGCCATGATCTCCGCCGCCATCTCCTCCTTGCCGCCGGGAAAGAAGTGATAGAGGCTGCCCTTGGACAGTTTCGTGCGGGCAGTGATATGGCTCATCGATGCTCCCTCGTAGCCGAGTTCGCGAAAGACTTCGGCAACAAGGGCGATGGCATCGGGTTTTTCGAAGACGGTGCGCGCCATCTCAGAGGCCGAGTTCCGACAGGCCGGGGTGATCGTCAGGCCGTCGGCCGAGCGGCCAGTGGAATTTCCGGTCTTCTTGCTTGATCGGCATGTCGTTGATGGAGGCGAAACGGCGCTGCATCAGGCCGTCGGCGTCGAATTCCCAGTTTTCGTTGCCGTAGGAGCGGAACCAATGGCCGCTATCGTCGCGCCATTCATAGGCAAAGCGCACGGCGATGCGATTGCCGTCAAATGCCCAAAGCTCTTTGATCAGCCGATAGTCGAGTTCCCTTGCCCATTTGCGGGTCAGGAACTCGACGATTTCCTTGCGACCGCGCGGGAATTCGGCGCGATTCCGCCATTGGCTGTCTTCTGTATAGACCTTGGAAACGCGCTCCGGATCGCGGCTGTTCCAGCCATCTTCGGCCATGCGGACTTTGGCGATCGCAGTTTCGCGGGTGAATGGCGGGACAAGAGGGCTCGGCATGATGTACTCCTTATAGACTGATTGGTATCTTATAGACCGATCAGTTTAGAAGGTCAAGCGGCAAGGTTTTTAACGGCTCGATGCCTCAACGCGCGAACTTCCTGGCGCCGGCGACGCAGCCGACGACGGCGATTGTTACGACGAGCATGGACCAGCTGACGCTTTCCTTGAGCAGTGTAGCCGCAAGCGCAAAGCCGAAGAAGGGCTGCAGGAATTGCAATTGGCCGACGGCTGCGATGCCGCCTTGCGCGAGCCCGCGATACCAGAAGACGAAGCCGATCAGCATGCTGAAAAGCGAAACATAGGTGAGGCCGATCCAGGCCGGCCCGCCGATGCCGTCGATCGTGTGCGGCATGGTGACGACGCAGAGCGCAATGGTGACAGGCAGGGACAGAACCAGCGCCCAGCAAATGACCTGCCATCCACCGAGACGGCGCGACAGCACGGCTCCTTCAGCATAGCCAAGCCCGCAGATGAGAACGGCTGCCAGCATCAGCAGATCGCCGACCGGCGAGGCCGATACGCCCTGCGCTAGCGCGTAGCCGCTGACGAGCGCGCTGCCGATGGCGGAGAATATCCAGAAGGCGGGGTGAGGCCGTTCGCCGCCGCGCAATACGCCAAAGATCGCAGTCGCAAGCGGCAGCAAGCCGATGAAGACGATCGAATGGGCCGAGGTGACGTGTTTCAGCGCCAGCGCCGTCAGCAACGGAAAACCGATGACGCAGCCGAGCGCGACGATCGCCAATGAAACGATATCACCGCGGGCTGGGCGCTTTTCGCGAAAGGCGAGCAGCAGGCTGAGGCCCAGTAGGCCGGCGATCACGGCGCGGGCGACGGTCAGGAACAGCGGATCGAAATCCATGACGGCCACCCGCGTTGCCGGCAGCGATCCGCTGAAAATCACCACCCCGGTCAGTCCGTAGATCCATCCTGTCGTCGTCTTGTCCATTGCGGATGCTCCTTCTGGCTTTCGCGGTATCGGAGAGTTTGTCTGGCCAAGCCAGAGACAGTGCAGTACAATTTCTACGAACTGTTATGGTGAGAGGTGCAGTACGGATGGATGATCTGTCGGTGACGAATGCCGTTGGCGGCACGCGTATCGAAGGGGTGATGGCGGCGATCTCCGATCGCATCGCCACCCGCAGCCTGATGCCTGGCGCGCGGCTGCCATCCGTGCGCAGCTTTGCCAGGACGATGCAGGTATCGGTCTCCACTGTGGTCGAGGCCTATGAGCGGCTTGCCGCCGAGGGCGTGATCCGCTCCCGGCCTGGCTCGGGATTTTACGTGTGCGGTCCGTTGCCGCCGTTGTCGCTGTCCGAGACCGGAGCGAAATCGGATCGCAATGTCGATCCGCTATGGATCTCCAGGCAATCGCTCGAGGTGAGTGATGATGTATTGAAGCCCGGCTGCGGCTGGCTTCCGCCGTCCTGGTTCCCGCAGGCAGCACTGCGTCGGGCGATGCGGACGCTGGCGCGGGGGGATATGGGGGCCCTGGCCAATTACGGAACGCCGCTCGGCTTGCCGCCGCTGCGGCAGCTGCTCGCCAGGCGTTTGGGCGACCATGGCATCACCGTGCCGCCGGACCAGATATTGTTGACGGAGTCCGGCACGCAGGCGATCGATCTGCTCTGCCGCTTCCTGCTCGAACCCGGCGATACCGTGCTGGTGGACGACCCGTGCTATTTCAATTTCCATGCGCTGCTGCGTGCGCACCGGGCCAATGTCGTCACCGTGCCGTTTACGCCGACCGGGCCGGATGTCGAGCTGTTCGGCCAGGCCCTGGAACAGCATCGGCCGCGCCTCTACATCACCAATTCTGCCATTCACAATCCTACGGGCGCAGCGCTTTCGCCGGTGACGGCGCATCGTCTGCTGAAGCTGGCCGACGCTTCCGGTCTGATCATCATCGAAGACGATATTTTCGCCGATTTCGAGGATGTCCCGGCGCCTCGGCTTGCCGCCTATGACGGGCTTGATCGGGTGATCCATATCGGCAGCTTTTCAAAGACGCTTTCGGCCTCGGTGCGCTGCGGTTTCATTGCGGCGAGGCGGGACTGGATCGACGGGCTCGTCGATCTGAAGGTTGCCAGCAGCTTCAGTTGCGGGCAATTGTCGGCGGAACTCGTCTATCTCTCATTGAAGGACGGCAGCTATCGTAAGCATGTCGAGGCTCTGCGCGCTCGGCTCGCCAAGACCATGAGCGAGGTGGCAGCACGGCTGGAAGCCATCGGCATCATTCCCTGGCTCAAGCCGCAAGCCGGCATGTTTCTCTGGTGCCGGCTGCCCGAGGGTGTGAATGCCGCCGATGTCGCCCGCGCCTGCCTTGCCGAAGGCATCATCCTTGCGCCGGGCAATGTCTTCAGCGTAGCTGAAAATGCCGGCAGCTTCATGCGCTTCAATGTTGCGCAATCCACCGACACCCGGATCTTCGGCGTGTTGGAGGCGTCCATGCGACGGCTGCGCTAACAGTCTTGGGCTGCGGAACGCAGGTCTCGGCCCGCTATACTTCGCGATCCTGGAGACGGCGCTCTTGCCATGCGGAATTGATCCGTCATAGCTTTGCCACAAGGCCGCTCCAAATGCGGCCGCCTCAACTATAGAATTTTCGACTGAATGGGGTCGATCGTGCGCGTTTTGCTTGTTGAAGACGACAATATCCTCGGATCGTCACTAAAAAAGGCCCTGGAGAAGCATGCCTATGGCGTCGACTGGATGCGCGACGGCGAATCCGGCCTCGAAGCTGCCGAGCATTCGCATTTCGCGGCCGTCATCCTCGATATCAATCTGCCGCGGCTCAGCGGCATGGAGGTCTTGCGACGCGTCCGCCAGCGTGGCAATTCCGTACCGATCCTGTTGCTGACGGCGCTTGATTCCGTGCGCCAGAAGGTCGAGGGTCTCGATGAGGGCGCCGACGATTATTTGGTCAAGCCGTTCGATCTCGACGAATTGCTGGCGCGCCTGCGCGCGCTCATCCGCCGGCGGGATGGCCGCACCGAAAGCGTCATTCGTTGCGGCGAGGTGGAGGTCGATCCCTCCGCCATGGTCGCGCGCAAGGGCAGCGCGCCGGTGCATACGACGGCCAAGGAGTTCCATCTTCTGAAGCTCCTGATGGAGCGCAGCGGCCGCTACGTCACGAAGAACGATATCGAATACGCGCTCTATGACGCCGAAAATACGGTCGAGAGCAACACGATCGAAGTGACCATCTACAATCTCAGAAAGAAGCTCGGCACCGATTTTATCAAATCGATCCGCGGCGTCGGGTATATGATCGAGCGATGAACAATTCCACGCTCACCCGTAAGCTGTTTCTCCGCATTGCGCCGGTCGTGGTGGTGACGATCGTCGTGATCGGCGCCTTCGCCTTCAACAGTGCGACGCGCGAGATCAACAATATCTACGATGCTCAGCTGATCGACGACGCCAATGTCATCTGGAGCCTGCTGCGCCGCCCCCTGGAGAAGACGCCCGGGCATGCCGCAAAGCAGATCGACGACATCGACTTCAACATGGACAATCAGCTGGCCTTCAATGAAGACGCCGACGATTATGCCGATGCGCATATGTTTCGCGCCTGGGTCGACGGCAGTATCCGCTTCTACAGCAGCACGGCTTTCCTTTCCGATGTACCGCAGCAGAAGGTGGGGTTCACGACCCTGACCTATGGTGGGGAGGATTGGCGCATCTATTCGCTGCCGATACCGAACTCGACCATCGTGATAGAGCTTGGGGAAAAGATAGAGCTTCGCGAAACGCTCGTTTCCAACATTCTGCTCAATCTGTTCTTTCCGCTGCTGATACTCGTGCCGGTCATCGGCTTTCTGATCTGGCTCGGCATTAATAGCGGCCTGCGCACGATTCATGGGTTGGTGCGGCAGATCCGCACTCGCTCGCCAGACGATCTCTCGGCCATTCCGGTCGAAAGCTTGCCGCGTGACCTCCTGCCGCTCGGCCGTTCGATCAATCAGCTGCTGGAGAAGCTTGCGCGGTCGCTAACGCTCGAGCGGCGTTTTTCGGATCTGGCCGCGCATCAGCTGCGCACGCCGCAGGCCAGCGTGAAACTGCTGCTGCAGCTGCTCGGAAACAGCGACAACGAGCATGAACGGCAGGCGATCATCGCCGACCTCGTTGCCAGCAACAACCAAGCCACCCATCTGATTGAGCAGCTGCTGCAGCTGGCAAGGGTGAGCCATCACCCGCTCAATCCAACACCGGTGACGCTTTTCCATCTGGTGGCGTCGGTGCTTGCCGAATTCGGAAACATCATCACCAATCGTGAACTCGATATCGTGCTGGAAGGCGACCAGACAGTTCAGGTCCAGACCGATGAATCGCTGGTGCGCATGATGATCAATAATCTTCTGGACAATGCCATCAAATATACGCCCGTCGGCGGGGAGATCAGGGTTTCGATTTCTTCCGAAGAGGGCGTCGGCCAGATTTCGATCAGTGACAGCGGGCCGGGGATACCTCCGCACGAGCGGGAAGCGGTATTCCAGCGGTTCTACAGGCTCAACACGCTTCATACCGAAGGCGCCGGACTCGGCCTTGCCATTGTAGCCGATACAGCTGACCGCCTGTCCGCTACGGTGAAACTCTCGACGCCACGGTGGAGCAAGGGTCTTCAAGTAGACCTGAGATTGCTGGCTAGCTGAAAATCAACTTCACAGCGTTTTTTCATTTTCGCTTCATTTTCCCCTCATGCACGGCTCATCCGAGGTTGTTAGAGGCAGCTGGGGATCAGGCGAAAGGGCATGTTATGCAGGTGTTTTGCGATTTTGATGGAACGATCTCCATCGAAGACGCGACGGATATGGTGTTGACTCGTTTCGCCGGCTCCGAGTGGGAAGATATTGAGCAGCTCTGGAAGCAGGGGCTGATCGGCTCCGGCGAATGTATGCGCCGGCAGATCGCTCTTATCGAGGCAAGCAGAGCGGAGCTCGACCAGTTTCTCGACACTGTGTCGATCGATCCGGGTTTCGAGGGCTTCCTGTCTTATTGCCGCAGCGGTGAATTGCCCGTGACCGTCGTCAGCGACGGTGTGGATTATTTCATCCGCCGCATTCTGGCGCGTCATGGTATCAACAGCCTGCCGATCGTGGCCAACGTGCTCACCTGCAGCGTTTCCCAGGGCCGCGAGTCCTATTCGCTGTTTCCGCCGTTCCAGGCAACCGGCTGCGTGTCCGGTGCCGGCGTGTGCAAGTGCCGTGTTGTCGATAGCAATGACCTGCAGGTCTATATCGGCGACGGGCGAAGCGATTTCTGCGTTTCCGACAAGGTCGACCTCGTTTTCGCGAAGGCCAAGCTTGTCGATTACTGCGAGGAACACGGCATTCCTTATGTCGGTTTCGAAGACTTTTCTGATCTGCTTCCAAAGATGGAAGCCGTTCTCCCGAGCGTCGAGCGACGCTCCCGTGCGCTGCCGCATTTCAAGACAGCGTGAACTAGACCGAGAGGCATAGAATGAAAACGAATGTAGCCGAAGCCTTCAGTGGCCGGACTGAGACGTCCGTCCGCTCCGAAGAAGAATTGCGCGCTCTTGAAGAAGCCTATTGCTCCCATGGCGATACGGTTCACTATACCGACAAGCCGAAATTCTTCGAAGGATGCGAAGGCTCCTTTGTCTATGATCGCACGGGAACGCCGTTCCTCGATCTGCAGATGTGGTATTCCGCCGTCAATTTCGGCTATCGCAACGAGCGTCTGAATGCTGCCGCTCATCGCCAGCTCGACGTGTTGCCGCAGGTCGCCTCGCAATATCTGCACCGCGAGAAGGTCGAGCTTGCAGCGATGATCGCCCGGGATGCCGAGAGCAAGTTCGGCTACAAGGGCCGCGTCCACTTCAACGTCGGCGGCTCGCAGGCCGTTGAGGATTCGCTCAAGCTCGTGCGCAATTACACCGGCGGCAAGAGCCTGATGTTCGCCTTCGAAGGCGGTTATCACGGCCGCACGCTCGGCGCTTCGGCAATCACCTCGAGCTATCGCTACCGCCGCCGCTACGGCCACTTCGGCGACCGCGCGCAGTTCGTCGAGTTCCCCTATTACTTCCGTGGCCCGAAGGGCATGTCGAAGGAAGAATACGGTCATTATTGCGTCCAGAAGTTCGCGCGCCTGTTCGAGAGCGAATATAACGGCGTCTGGGATCCGAAGGCCGGTAAGTCCGAATATGCTGCCTTCTACATCGAGCCGATCCAAGGCACCGGCGGCTACGTTATTCCGCCGATGAACTTCTTCGTTGAACTGAAGAAGGTGCTGGACGATCACGGCATTCTGCTCGTCGTCGACGAAATCCAGATGGGCGTCTACCGTACCGGCAAGCTCTGGTCGATCGAGCATTTCGGCGTTTCGCCGGATGCGCTGATCTTCGGCAAGGCGATCACCAACGGCCTGAACCCGCTTTCCGGCGTCTGGGCTCGTGAAGAGCTGATCAACCCGACCATCTTCCCGCCCGGCTCCACGCATTCGACCTTCGCCAGCAACCCGATGGGCACTGCCGTTGCGCTCGAAACGATGAAGATGCTGGAAGAGGAAGATTTCGGCGCTGCGATCATGGAGAAAGGCGCGCATTTCCTCGACGGGCTGAAGCAGCTGCAGAAGCGCCACGCCATCGTCGGCGAAGTCGATGGTCTTGGTCTCGCGCTGCGCATGGAAATCTGCAAGGAAGACAGCTACACGCCGTGCAAGGCGACGATGGACTGGATGTGCGACGAAGGCATGAAGGGCGACCTTCAGGTCGGTTCCAAGACCTACGGTCTCGTGCTCGACGTCGGTGGCTACCACAAGAACGTCATCACCTTCGCGCCGAACCTGCTCATCACCCGCGAAGAGATCGACCTTGCGCTCGCACTGCTCGATCAGCTTCTGACGCGCGCTGCCCGGAGATAAGACGGTGCAACTCCTGCTTCTTCATCTCGATGACGCATTGGAGTTGCAGCCGGACTTCGTGCGCGCCTGCGAATTTGCAGGCGCGCACCAGTATTTCGACAAGGACGCGGGGCGGGAGGTCCGGCTTTGGGGTAAACAGAGCGCCCTTGCCGATCTCGGCCGCGAAATCGTCAAGAATACGCCTGCAACCGGCAAGGACTCGCAACTCTGCTTCATGGGGTCCGGCGACTTTCATCATATTACAGCGCTGCTTCTCGACGGTGCGCTGGAGCGGCAACCCGGTCCCGCGACTCTCATCCATTTCGACAACCATCCGGACTGGGTCAACTTCGACGGCGGCATGCATTGCGGCTCCTGGGTCAACAGCGCGCTTGCCAACTCCAATATCCAGAAGGTCATCACGATCGGTGTCTGCAGCCATGATCTTCGCAGTCCCGAGCGCAAGGGTGCGAACCTGCACTGGCTCGGCGAAGGCAAGCTGGAGCTTTACCCCTACGAGCACCCGCCGAGCCGCGTTCTTGCCGATTACGGCAATGGCGCCAGCTATCGGCAGGAAAGGGGAGCCTTGCACTGGAAGTCGATCTCGGAGATCGGCGAAGAGAACTTCATCGACCGGATGCTCAGCCGCATTCGCACCGAAGCCGTGTATGTGACGATCGACAAGGACGTGCTGGCCGCAGACGACGCCGTGACGAATTGGGATCAGGGCCGCATGCGGCTGCCCTATCTTTTGGCTCTGATCAGCGAAATCGGCAGTCGTCACCGCATCATAGGCGCTGATGTCATAGGCGATTATTCTGTTCCGAGTTATGCTGGCGGCCTGCGGACCCAATTCATGAAGCGAGCTGAGATTTTCATCGATCAGCCTCGCGTCCGGCAGGGGCCTGAAAAGACCAGAAACATCAACAGTGCGGCCAATCACGCGCTGCTGGAGGTTCTGGCGGAGTATATGGAATGACCGGCAGCCTGACCCTTCCCATGCTTGGGCTCATACTCTTCTGCGTGCTGGCGGAAACGGCTCGCGAAGTTTGCTTCAAGCAATCTGCGAGCGCGCATACGCTGGTTGCCGCGATGGGTAAGCCCGTGACCTGGCTGGGTATCATCTTCTGGGCTGTTGAGCTATTTGGCTGGACTGCCGTTCTGGAGAGTGTTCCTCTCACCATCGCCTTTCCCCTCATGGCACTGAGCTACGTCGTCATCGTGTTCGCTGGTGCCGTCATTTTTAAAGAACATATCAACTTGCGTCACGCGACGGGCGTGTTTTTCGTCACCGCCGGCGTGGCTTGCGTGGGAGTTACCGGATTATGAAAATATTTGCGCACACCAGATGGGATGTGGCGCCGGTCCTGGCTGCCGTCGCGCATCTCGCTTTCGACGTCTATCTGATCGTCGGCTTCGAAAGCCGCCCCCTGTGGCTTTCGGTCGTCCTCGGCTGCCTATATGCCGTATCGATCTCCTGGAACATCAACAGCATTTCGCACAATTTCATTCACACGCCCTATTTCAAGCCGCGGTGGATGAATTATGGCTTCAGCCTGCTGGAATCCGTCGCGATCGGCTTTTCGCAGACCTATTATCACTGGGTGCATATGCGCCATCACTCCGGCAACAGCGACCGGCCGGACGAAAAGGGCGATACCGTCGATCTTTTGTCGATCTATCGCCACGGTCACGACGGCAAGCCGGAAAACGTTTGGTCTTATACGTTCCTGAGCTTCTTCCGCGACAGTCTCGGCGATATCCACAAGGCCATCGCGCGCAACCGTCCCTTCGATGCGGCCTGGGGCCGGTTCGAACTCTTCTTCTTCCTGGGCCTTGCAGCTGCAGCGCTTCTTTATGATTGGAAGGCCGTGCTGTTCTTCGTGCCCTTCTATTATCTCGGCAATTGCCTGTCGTCGCTCAACGGCTATTACGAGCATCTGAACGGCGATCCGGACGAGCCGATCGCCTGGGGCGTTTCCAGCCACAAGTCGTTCTACAACTGGCTCTGGTTCGGCAACGGCTATCACGCCGAGCATCACTATCGCCCGCGCACGCACTGGACGAAGCTGCCTGCTCTTCACGATCAGATCAAGGAAGAGCAGGAAAAAGCCGGAACGCATGTCATCAGCACCTGCCACGCGCTTGGCTTCATGGCCAAGGAGAATAGGCAGTCGGAGCTCTCTCATGAAAGCTGATGCATTGAGCTTCTTCATGGAGGGCTCAAATGGAAAAGGCATACTTCTCGTGCATGGGTTGACGGGTGCACCGGCTGAAATGAAGCTGGTTGCCCGTCATCTCAATCGCAGGGGCTATAGCATTTATGCGCCGCTGCTGGCTGGTCATGGCGTTGACGTAAAGACGTTGCGCCGCACCCGCTGGCAGGATTGGCTCGAAAGTGTCGTTGAGGCATCGGCTCTGCTGGCGACAAGGACCCAAGATGTCTTCGCTGCC
The DNA here is from genome assembly GCF_050577975.1 of Rhizobium sp. BR 315. Taxonomy (NCBI): domain Bacteria; kingdom Pseudomonadati; phylum Pseudomonadota; class Alphaproteobacteria; order Hyphomicrobiales; family Rhizobiaceae; genus Rhizobium; species Rhizobium sp. BR 315. The sequence goes on from NZ_JARWKZ010000016.1 coordinate 90,657, forward strand.
GGCATCTGCGTTGGCGGCAAGCTGGCGATGCTGGCCGCCGAGCAGCAGCCTGGCACCATCGGCGCTGCGGCCATCTATTCGCCTTGCTTCAAATATGACGGCTGGGACGTTCCCTTCTATTATCCGCTGCTTTCTTCCCAGATCGGCTGGCTGTCGCGCGTTCCGTTCCTCGATCGCCTGAATTTCAGCGAGACGAACTCGCTCGGGATCAAGGACGAGCGGATGCGTCGCCTGATCGAGGGCATGGCAAGCGAGGGCGTTCTGGAAAAATTCCCAGGCAAGGGCCTGGTCGAGATGCATCGGCTTGGCAAGGCTTTAAAGGGCGTTCTGCCGAAGATGCAGACGCCGACGCTGATCCTGCATGCCGAGGACGACGATCTCGCCAGCCCGAAACACGCACGCTACATTTCAGAGCATATCGGCAGTCCTCATGAGCTGAAATGGATCAAGGACAGTTATCATATGATCCATGTCGACCGGCAGCACCGTCAGGTGGCCGATTTTACCGCGGATTTCTTCGAGGCGCGTCATGTCGCAGCCGCTGCTTAAACTTGTGCCCAAACCAGCTGGCAATCCGATGACGGAAGTTCATCCCAGCATCCGTGCGATCGGCCGCGATGCCTGGAACGCGTGTTTCCAAGGCCAGGCCGAAGACTATGATTGCCTGCTTGCCATCGAGGAAGCGGGGATCGCAGGTTTCGAATGGCGCTATGTCACCGTCGTCGAGGATGGGCGCGTCAGCGCTGCCATGCCGGCCTTCCTGTGCCTTTATGCGCTTGATACGACGCTGGAAGAAGGCTTCCTGCGCCAGTCCGTACGCCGCGTACAGCGGCTCTTCCCGAATTTCCTGAAGCTGCGCCTTGCCTGCCTCGGATCGCCCTGCACCGAGACCGGGGCGGTCGGCTTCCACCCTGACGTTCCGGTGGAACGCCGCAGCGTGCTGTTTACAGAGCTTCTGTCCTTCTTCGAAAAGTATGCCGCGACCCAGCGCTGCGCGCTGGTCGGGCTCAAGGACATTCCCGAACCGACCTCGGCGGAGTTCGGCACTGCGCTTTCCGCTCGTGGTTATGCTTCGATCGGCGGTTTGCCGACAGCCTGGCTCGACGTCGATTTCAAGACGATCGACGAATATCTCGCCAAGCTCTCCTCCGGCACCCGCAAGGACATGCGCCGCAAGTTGAAGTCCTTCGAGCAGGTCAGGGTCGAGATCAGGACCGATTTTGGCGAGTTCCTGCCGCAGGTGATGGCGCTCTATCACGACACGCGCAACCGCAGCGATTGGCAATTCGAGGAGCTGACCCCTGAATATTTCCAGGGCGTTCTTACCCGCATGGAAGGGCGTTCCTACTGCGCCTTCTATTTCGTCGAAGATACGTTGCTCGCCGCCAATCTGATCGTGCATGACGACCGCGTCGCTATCGACAAATTCTTCTGCATGGACGGCGAAAAAGGACGACCCTACAACCTTTACTTCCTTAGCTGGTTCACCAATCTGCGCTATTGCCTGGATCACGGCATCCGCCGCTACCAGAGTGGCCAGGCATATTATGAAAACAAGGTACGCCTCGGCAGCAAGCTGACCGCCAATGCGATGTTCTTCCGCCATCGCAACCCCATACTTCAGGGGCTGCTCAGGCTGGTATCGCCGCTGTTCTCGACGGACGAGGGGGAAGCGTGATGCCGATGCGCCTTTCCTGGCTCGCCGTGCCAGTGCTGAACACGCTATTCCAGTTTTTCATCAAGCTCGGCGCCGAGCAAATGCACAGCCAAAGCCCCGAAGTCTGGCTCTGGCAGGCGCTCTCTTCCTATTGGATATTGGCTGCCATCGCCGTCGAAATCGTCACCTTCTTCATCTGGATGAACGTGCTGGCCGAACTCGATCTCAGCCGCGCCTTTCCGCTTTCGGGCATCAGCTATGTGCTGATCATCGCGACAGGCTGGTTCATCTTCGACGAGCGGGTCGTTGCCCTGCAGATAATCGGCAGCGGACTGATCCTGACAGGTGTCTGGCTTATCGCGGGCGCCAATGTCGAGACGGGAACCAAAGTCGAGACTGCGGCCAAGGTTGAGACTGAGACCAAGGCCGAGGCGGGGGATCGCCGCGATTTGGACGTGGGGCAGCGCAAAGAACTGCGCACGGGTACCGGCAAGGATAGATAATGCCTAACTTACAAGCTGAAAATCGCCCCAAGGGCGCATCTCCTGCTGCTTTCTCCAGCCTCGTGGACTGGTGTGTGAAGCGCGCGCTGTCGTCCATCGTCACGCGTGGGGCGCTGACGGTGACGACGGCAAGCGGTCGCGTCCTGACATTCGGCGACGGCACCGGCGAGCCCGTTCATGTCCGCTTCACCGATAACCGGGCCGAATGGGCGCTTCTGATCGATGCTGACAGGCTGCTCGGCGAACTCTACATGGACGGCCGCTTCATCGTCGAGCAAGGCACGCTTTATGATTTCGTGGCGATGATGCTGCGGGAGGCGCAGAACAGCACCCACCCGCTGATCGCGCGCATCATTGACGGTGCAAGAACCAAGCTGCGGATTTTCCGTCACCGCAACATGCCGGGCCGCTCGAAGGCCAATGTCGCCCACCATTATGATCTCGATGGCCGGCTCTACGAACTCTTCCTCGATCCGGACCGGCAATATTCCTGCGCCTATTTCGAACATGCCGAGCAGTCGTTGGAAGACGCGCAGATAGCCAAGAAACGGCATCTTGCCGCCAAGCTTCTGATCGAGCCCGACAATAGCATTCTCGACATCGGCTGCGGCTGGGGCGGGCTGGCGCTGCACATGGCCGAGCATGCGCCCGGCGGCTACGTCCTCGGTGTAACGCTCTCCGAGGAGCAGCATGAATATGCCACGAAGCGCGTTGCCGAAAAGGTCGGGGGAACGCCGGCAGAGGTGCAATTTGCGCTCAGAGATTATCGCAGCCTGACCGGCCGGTTCGACAGGATCGTCTCGGTCGGCATGTTCGAACATGTCGGCCTCGCATCCTACCGCACCTTCTTCCGCAAATGCGCCGAGCTGCTCGAGGATGACGGCATCATGGTGCTTCACACCATCGGTTGCTCTGCGACGCCCGGCTTCACGACGCCGTGGCTCGACAAGTACATCTTCCCCGGCGGCTATATTCCGGCTCTTTCGGAAATCGTTCCCGAAATCGAGGCGGCGGGGCTTGCGATCACCGACGTCGAAGTATTGCGTCTGCATTATGCAAAGACGCTCGAAAACTGGCGCGAGCGCTTCGTGGCGCGCTGGGACCAGGTCGCGCAGCTCTATGACGAGCGCTTCTGCCGCATGTGGGAATATTATCTGTCGACGGCGGAAGCGGCGTTTCGCTATGAGGATCTCGTCGTCTTCCAGATCCAGATGAGCAAGCGCAACGATATCATCCCGCTCACGCGGAACTACATCGCCGATCACGAGGCGCGCAACGGCTCAAAAATTAATGTTGAAGGTTCGGTTGAGAGTAAAGCCGATAATGTTCTGGTTGGGTGAGCCGAACCGCGAGGTGACCGGGCTATCGGAGGCGGCGCCTATCAGGCGGTTATATTTCCCGTAGACCTGCACGCTCCAATCGGGCGAGATCGAATAGGTCGCAGCCACGGTAACGCCGACGGATTTAAAGCCGCCGTCGGCGTCAAAGGCGCTGACGCGGCCGCTTCTTACCGCCGGGCTATTCGGCGAGATGCCGAAATTGCTGCGCATATAGGTGGTGTTTGCCAGCGACAGGCGTGGTCCGGCTGACAGCAGCCACTTGTCTCCGACCGGCTGGAACCAATCAAGCGCGAGATCTGCGATAAGGCCGTCGCCGCCCCAGAGGGACTGACGTACTTCCGTGCGAAACCGGAGCTGGTTATCCTTCAGCCAATATTGTGCGAAGCCGCCGGCATCAAGGTTCCAATGCACGCGGCGCTGGCTCTGCAGGCGCAAATTGTCGAGGTCCAGGCGATCGTCCCTGAAACCGACCACAGGCCCGATTTCGAGGCCGCCGATATTGAAGAGACCATAGTCGAAATTATCGTCCGGGGCGCTGTATTCCGGGGCTTCACCAAGGCGATGGAGGTCAAAGGACGGCAAGACGCCGAAGCTGTAATGCTTCGATCCTTCGTAAGTCGGGCCATACTCCACGGTGGCGCCGAGCGTCACGACCCAGGTGTCGGAGGTGTTGGATGTTTCGGAGGAGGATTTTGCAGAACCCTGCGCCATGGATGACGCGGGAAACGCAATGATCGCGGATGTTACCAGCAGGCCCGTTCCGGCCATTGCCATCAACCGGGCAGCGAATGATGTCCCAACACTTAACACTATGACAATACCCGATCCCTGATCGCCCTCGCGGCAGTCTTATCACAGCCCAAGGTTCCGAAAATAGCGAAAATTTTAAATGCAGTTCGCGCGCTTCGCTGACGGCCGGAATGCGTTGCGCCGGTTGCGGAAGATCGGCTGCTGCGTCCGGCGCGCTTCACGGGCCGCGGAGACGCTTCTTCCGGATCTCGGTGACGGCGGAGGACGATGGCGTGTTCACTTGCTGGCAATCGAAATGTTCTCCGTCCCCGACGAATGGAACCTCTGCTGCCGTCAATGATCGCAAAGGGTGCGGATGAGAATAAGGGCGTAACATTTCATGAACCTGAAACCTCGCATCCGGCACAGGCCGATTGTTCGTTCGTTGCGGTTGGATTGCGCTGTTTTTATCATTAGATAGCGATTGTCCTCATTTCGGATGGAACTCCGGGCGACGGCGGATCCTTTCCGCTCGTGGAAGCGGCGACCAGGCAGACAGGCGAAGGCATGAAGGATCAGGGATCTCGCAACGCAGGCGTTATGGCACGGCTGAGCCGTTACGAGCCGTTGCTGCTCTCCATGTTTGCTGCCCTTTCGGGTGGAGTTTTCCTGTTCGTCTACCTGACGGGCGAGGTTCTCGAAGGAAGCACCAAGAGATTTGACGAGGCCATATTGCTGGCGCTTCGCCAGCCGGGCGATCTGTCCGTTCCGATAGGGCCGGGGTGGCTCACCCATGCCGTCAAGGACATCACAAGCCTCGGCGGGACCACCGTGCTTGCGATGATGACGGTGCTGGTGACGATCTACCTGCTGCTGGACCGCCGGCGCGCGATCGCCATCTTCGTGCTTGCCTCGGTGCTCGGCGGATGGGCGCTGAGCTCTCTACTGAAGCTCAGCGTCGCGCGGCCGAGGCCAGATATCGTGCCGCATCTGGTCGACGTGAATGATCTGAGTTTTCCAAGCGGCCATGCGATGGTGTCGGCAGTTACCTATCTGACACTGGCCGCCCTTATTTCCGGCACGCGCCACTATCGGTCGACACGCATCTTCGTCGTCGCGACCGGTATTCTGCTGACCCTGCTGATCGGCATGAGCCGCGTCTATCTCGGCGTACATTATCCGACCGATGTGCTCGGCGGCTGGTGCGCCGGAGCGACCTGGGCGCTCGGCTGCTGGATCCTCGCCCGGCGCTTCATATCGCTCTCACGAGGCACTGACAGCCCGGCAGGGGCCGATTCTTCGCCGTCGGAGTGACGGGGGCGTCAGAGCGCGGACAGGCTGTGGGGCTAGATTAGCACTGAACTTCCAGCCGCGTTGCCACCAGCAGTGAATAGTCCGTGCCCTTCGGATCGCTGAAGAACATGCTGGTCAGCGCCGCCTGGTTTTCCGCCATGACTTCCTTGGGGTTAGGCCTGATCACTTTGCGCTTGCAGCGGCCCAGGGCAGTTCCCGAACTGGTCATGTCGCTGTCGGTCGCGAAATCGACCGCGGTATAGAGCGTCTTGTCGTAAATCCCGAAGGTCGTGGTGCCCTTGAGGAAGGTTTTCTGCTCAGGCTTCAGCGAGAAGGTGAGGATCAGCGAGCCGTTCTTGTAATCGGCCTGGATGGCATCGGGCTTGGCCATCGGCACCGCTTTGCCGTTACTGGTGACGTTCGTATAGTAGTTATACTGTGCAAGCGAATCCTTGACCGTCTTGCCAACAGCCTTAAGCTCGCTCGCATTCAGCGCCTGGTTGCCGGTCTTGTCGTAGTCCATCAAAACCGACGAGGAAAACACCTCATCGAAGCTCCAGACATTGCGCAGCTCGCTGATGGAGCCATCGGGTGCCGCAACGACTTCGAATTTTGCATCGATGAAGATATGCGGATGGGCGAGCGCCGGCACGGGCAAAAACGACAGCATCGCAATCAGCAGGGGCGTCTTTCTTCTCATGCGAGCAATACCGGGTTCCGTCCGTCAGGTTGTTGTGCAGCACTGAACGTCAATTGAGACTGATTTGAGACCCGGAGAATTCCGACTGTAACTGATCGCTCCGATTCGCGGAATGCCGGTCATGGTCGAGTGTCGCGATAAGCATCGTCAACGTAGCACTTCGGCTGCAGCCTGCTGCGGAAAAAGATGAAGGCCGTTGCCGGCCTGCCCATCAAAACTCATTTCTGAGGAAAACTGGAGCGGGCGAAGGGATTCGAACCCTCGACCCCAACCTTGGCAAGGTTGTGCTCTACCCCTGAGCTACACCCGCTCATTCCCGTCGCGATCCGGGGTAGTGTGTTGGACCGCTGGGCGTCGTCTTGCGGCGACGGGCGCTATATGGCCCAACCGATTTTTAAATGCAACAGGGAAATGACGAGTTCGCGAAGAAAAATTCCAGGTTTCGTTCCGGGGCTCGCGGAAAGCCCGGAAACGTCGGCCTTTCGTGTCTGAAAGATTGCAATGAAATTGTGGGCGACGTATCAGGGGCGAACTATTTGCACTGCGAGATCCCATGACAGAGACCAGCCCGAAAACACGCGACGATCTTTTCCAATTCCTTGATGGGCTCGGCATCAGCCATAGCACCAAGGATCACGCGCCGGTCTTCACCGTTGCCGAATCGGTGTCGCTGCGCGACGAGATTCCCGGCGGCCACACGAAGAACCTGTTCGTGAAGGACAAGAAGGACAATTTCTTCCTGCTGACCGTCGAGGAAAACGCGAGCGTCGATCTGAAGACGGTGCACACCCTGATCGGCGCGGCCAGCAAAGTCTCGTTCGGCAAGCCGGAAAAGCTGATGGAATATCTCGGCGTCATTCCAGGCTCGGTCACTGCGTTCGGTGCGATTAACGATATCGGCAAGAACGTCACCTTCATTCTCGATGCCGACCTGATGGCGCATGATATCGTCAACTGTCACCCGTTGTCGAATGATGCGACGACGTCGATTGCCAGCGCCGACCTGTTGCGCTTCATGGAGGCGACGGGTCATGCGCCGCAAGTCTTGAAAGTCACGGGCTAACGTACGATTTTAGCGCTGAGATTATTGCGAACGGGGTGTCTTCGGATTGTCCCATCGCTTCGACGACTTCATTGAGCGTGTGGCCATCCGGATTTGATCGATTCGTTTGGGAAGCATGCTCTTCAAAAGATCACGGATGCCGGCAGGCGGGAGACACTCATGAGCGGTCCGAACAATCCCTATAACGCTTCCTTCGGCGGACAGATGTCGGCCTCGGCATCCTTTGGTGCTGCGCCTGCGGCATCCGGCGCTTCGCCGATCAAGGACACGACCACCGCCAACTTTCCCAAGGACGTCATCGAGGAATCGCGCAAGCAGCCGGTGCTGGTCGATTTCTGGGCGCCCTGGTGCGGCCCGTGCAAGCAGCTGACGCCAGTTCTGGAAAAGGTCGTCACTGAAGCCCAAGGCCGGGTCAAGCTGGTCAAGATGAATATCGATGATCATCCGTCCATCGCCGGCCAGCTCGGCATCCAGTCGATCCCGGCTGTTATCGCCTTCGTCAACGGCCGCCCGGCAGACGGCTTCATGGGTGCTGTTCCCGAAAGCCAGGTTCGCCAATTCATCGATCGCCTCGGCGGTCCTGCAGGCGGCGCCGACGATCAGGCAGCCGAGATCGCCGCCGTTTCGGAAGAGGCGAGCGGCCTGCTGGCAGCCGGCGATATCAATGGTGCCGCCGAGCTCTTCGGCGCGGTGCTGCAGGCCGACCCGGAAAACGCCAAGGCGCTTGCCGGCATGGCGGAGTGCATGATTGCCGCCGGCCAGAGCCAGCGCGCCCGCGAAGCGCTCGCCGACCTGCCGGAAACGCTCGCCAATGACGCCGGCATTCAGGCCGTGGTCAAGAAGCTCGACCAGATCGACGAAGCCCGCAAGCTTGGCGATCCCATGGCGATCGAACATGAACTGGCCGCCAATCCCGACAATCACGAGCAGCGCATCAAGCTTGCTAAAATCCGCAATGTCGAAGGCAAGCGGGAAGAGGCGGCCGATCATCTTCTGACCGTCATGCGCAAGGATCGCAGCTTCGACGATGACGGCGCGCGCCGTCAGTTGCTGGAATTCTTCGAGGTATGGGGCCCGAAGGACCCCGCTACGATCGCGGCGCGGCGCAAGCTTTCCTCGATCCTGTTTTCCTGAGCGAGGAAGCGTAGCGCTTGGCGTCGTGCAAGATCGTTCACCGGAAGGCGGGCGATCATGGCGGCGTATAGGCTCTCAGGCGCAAAATACTCTTGTGTTTTCGCCAGACGAGCCCACATTGTCGGTTGCGCGGCGTAAGATGGGCAACAGCCGCGACGGTGTGTCGTTCCTGCGCGCCCGTGGCGGCGAGGCGCAGCGATCTAGCGGGATGGAAAACATGCAAGTGGGTAATGCCAGATACCTGAAGCCAAGCGATCTGCCTGAAACCGTGGTCGTCTTTCCCTTGTCGGGCGCCCTGCTATTGCCCGGTGCGCAACTGCCGCTCAATATTTTCGAGCCGCGGTACCTCGCCATGGTCGATGCCGCCATTACGGGCAACCGCCTGATCGCGATGGTGCAGCCGGCGCTTGGAGAACCGGCGGACTCGCCAAATCTGTCTCATGTCGGCTGTCTCGGCCGTATCACCTCCATGTCCGAAACCGGCGATGGACGTTACATCGTCGCGCTGACGGGCATTTGCCGCATCCGGCTGATGGACGAAGTGACCGCTCATCAGCCCTATCGCATATTCCGCATCACGCCCTTCATCTCCGACCTCAAGTCGCACCATGAGGAGGGCACGGTCGACCGGCCCGCGCTGCTTTCGGCCTTCCGGGCCTATCTGGAGGCCAACAAGCTGGAGGCGGATTGGGAAAGCGTCGAGCGGGCCGACAATATGATGCTGGTCAATTCGCTGTCGATGATGGCGCCCTTCGATCCCGCCGAGAAGCAGGCGCTTCTCGAGGCTCATGATCTGAAGACGAGGGCCGAAACCTTCATCGCCATCATCAAGATCGTGCTCGCCGGCTCCGGCGACACCGGCTCGGTCCTGCAATAGGAGGTCGACATGGATGTCACGGTCAGCAAGGTCGATCCGAAGCTGCTCGATCTGCTCGTCTGCCCGCTCACCAAGGGGCGGCTGAGCTACGATCGCGAAAAGAACGAGCTGATCTCGGAAAAGGCCCGCCTTGCCTATCCGATCCGCGATGGCATTCCGATCATGCTAATTTCGGAAGCGCGGCGCATCGAGGATTGAGGGCAGATCTCCAGGGAGTCGGGCAGCCAGTGCCGACGCGATCCCGGCAGGCCGCACGACGGCGCTTCACGCAAAAATCCAGCGCTCAACAGCAGCAGAAGCGCATCCTTCTGGGTGCATTTGAACTGATTGCCGGGATTATCTCGAGCTTGGGGTGTCGGAATCTCGATTAGCCAGTCGTCTTCAAGGCAGACAAGCTATGGAGGGCATCATGTCTATCGTTATTACCGCCTTTGAACGGTCGCCGGATCGCGGCAGGGGGCTGGCGCGCGATATGCGCGTTCGCTGGGCGCTCGAAGAAGCTGGCCAGCCTTATGACGTTCGCCTGGTTTCGTTCAAGGCGATGAAGGAACCTGAGCATCTCGCGCTTCAACCGTTCGGGCAGATTCCGACCTATGAAGAAGGCGACCTGGTTTTGTTCGAGTCGGGGGCGATCGTGCTTTACATCGCTGAGCGCCATCGAGGTCTGCTGCCGGAGGATGCGAATGCCCGGGCGCGCGCGATCGCATGGATGTTTGCCGCGCTCAACACGATCGAGCCGCCGATTTTCGAGCGCACCATCGCCACGATCCTTGAGCGCGACGAGCCTTGGTATGAAAAGCGCCTTCGCGTTGTCGACGATAGAATCCGGAGACGGCTGGGTGAACTTTCCGATCGCCTTGCCGATGCTGACTGGCTCGATGGCGAATTCAGCGCTGGTGATCTTCTCATGATTACGGTGCTGCTTAGATTGAAAAGGTCGGGCATGGTGGACGAATATCCGAACCTTTCGGCCTACATGGCCCGCGGCGAAGCACGGCCCGCCTACCAACGTGCTTTTGCCGCTCAATTGGCGGTTTTTAACGCCGCATCCTCCGGCTGAAAAAGCTTGCTCGGGCCGACGGCATGTCTTGTCGTTGCCGACTCCGGCTGTCGCCGGCGGTGACATTCGCGGGCGAATTACGCTGTCGTCCGGTCTCGATCCTTCAGATCGCTTCACCAGCCAGCAGGCGCGGATTGTCCCTAGCGGTCGTGCCTGCGGCCTGGCCGATGAAGAAGGATTTGAGGCTGGGCAGTCGATCGACGATGCCGAGGCCGAGGTCGCGAGCGATGCGCAGGGGCGAGATATCGTTGGAGAACAGTCGGTTCAGCACGTCGGTCGTCACCCCCATGCGGAAGGTGTCGAAGCGCCGCCAGGTCTGGTAGCGCTCCAGGATATTGATCGAGCCGATGTCGAGGCCGAGGCGATCCGCTTCGACGATGGTTTCGGCCAGCGCCGCCACATCCTTGAAGCCGAGATTAAGGCCCTGGCCAGAGATCGGGTGGATACCGTGCGCTGCATCGCCTGCCAGCGCAAAGCGGGGCGCGACGAAGGCGCGGGCGAGCGTCAGGCCGAGAGGAAAGGCGCGGCGATCGCCGACGGCGCGCAGGGTGCCGAGCTTGTGGCCGAAACGGCGCTCCAGTTCTTCCTCGAAAACGAGATCGTCCGAGGCGATCAGCCGCTCGGCGTTGGAGGTGCGCTCCGTCCAGACGAGCGAGGAGCGGTTGTTCTTCAGCGGCAGGATGGCGAAGGGGCCGGAGGGCAGGAAATGCTCCTCGGCGCAGCCGCCGTGCGGGCGCTCATGCTCCACGGTGACGACGATGCCTGACTGGCCGTAATCCCAGTTGACCGTCTTGATGCCGGCCATGTCGCGCAGCTTCGAGCGCACGCCGTCGCAGGCGACCAGGAGCCGGGTTTCCAGCGTGGTGCCATCCGAAAGGGTGAGCGTGGTCTTTGTGTCGTCGGTGACGAATTCCGTGGCGCTGAGGCCATGCTTGATCGTAATGCCCAGGCGCTCGCAGGCGCCGCGCAACGCGCCGACCATAGTGAGATTGGGCACCATATGGGCAAAAGGCTGGCCTTCGGCCACTTCGCCGTCGAAGGTGAGGAAGACCGGGCGTACGGGATCGCTGGTGCGCGAATCGGTGACGATCATGCGGGTGATCGGCTCGGCCTCCGGCGCGATCTCGTCCCAGACATCAAGCACATCCAGCATCTTGGAAGCGGCGGCGATAATTGCTGAGGCCCGCATATCCTGCTTCCAGACGCTCTCCGGAGCGGCTTCAATGACCATGACGTCGAGATGCGGAGCCGCTTGTTTGACTGCAACGGCTGCGGCAAGACCCACATATCCGCCACCTACTACCAGCATGTCCAACATAGCGCTTCCCTGTGTCTTACTGTCACTTCCTGTTCTATATAGAGCATCCTATTCGTCGTTCCTACCATCGGAGTTCAAGCAAAATGTCGCGAGAGACGGAAAAGCCCACCCCCATGGAAACCGTGCTTGCGACGCTCGATCTGGAAACGATCGAGATGAACCTGTTTCGCGGCAATAGCCCGCAGGTGGGCTGGCAGCGTGTGTTCGGCGGGCAGGTCATCGGCCAGGCATTGATGGCGGCGCAGCGGACGGTCGAGGGAGATCGCTTCGCGCATTCCCTGCATGCCTATTTCATGTTGCCGGGCGATCCCTCGGTTCCGATCCTTTATCAGGTCGATCGTCTGCGTGACGGCTCCAGCTTCAACACGCGGCGCGTGCTGGCGATCCAGCACGGCAAGGCGATCTTTGCGCTGACGGCCTCGTTCCAGGCCGACGAGCCCGGCTTCGAGCATCAGGGAGAGATGCCGCGGGTGCCGATGCCTGAGGAGTTGATGGATGAAGAGCAGATCAAGGCGCGATATCTCGTGCACGCGCCCGAGAACGTGCGCCGCTATTGGGCAGGCAGGCGAGCGATCGAAATCCGGCCGGTCTCGATCGAAAGTTATTTCTCCCGCTCTCAGCCAAGCCAAAGGCAGAATATCTGGGTGCGCTTGACCGGCCCCGTGCCGGATGACCAGCTCTATCAGAAGGCGGTGCTCGCCTATCTCTCGGACATGACCCTGCTCGATGTTGCTCTTAATGCGCACGGCACATCGGTTCTGGACTCAAGCATTCAGGTGGCAAGCCTCGACCACGCCATGTGGTTTCACCGCCCGTTCAAGCTCGACGATTGGCTGCTCTATAGCCAGGAAAGCCCGAGCGCTTCCGGCGCGCGCGGTTTTACCCGCGGCAGCCTGTTTACGCGATCCGGTGTCCTGATTGCGTCGGTGGCGCAGGAGGGCCTGATTCGCAAAAAGGCAAATGATTAAATAAAGTGCAAATTTATAAATATGCACTTTATTTGTGCTCTTGCTCTGTCGTTGAACGCCAACTTATTGGGCGTCGACAATAAATCTGTTTAATTTCAATAGTTTATAAATGTGTCACGAATCTGGCACGTCCTTTGAATGTGTATCTCCAGTCGCTGCTGAAACACTCGTCGGCGGCAAGGAGAGTCGGCTCAAGGCCGAGGCTAAACAAAGGATGGGAAACCAGATGAAAATTGTGATGGCCATTATCAAGCCGTTCAAGCTCGATGAGGTCCGCGAGGCCCTCACCGCTGTCGGCATTCAGGGCCTGACTGTAACTGAAGTGAAAGGCTACGGGCGCCAGAAGGGGCACACCGAGATCTATCGCGGCACCGAATATGCCGTCAGCTTCCTGCCGAAGCTGAAGATCGAGGTCGCAGTCGCGTCCGAGATCGTCGACAAAGCCGTCGAGGCCATCGCGTCGGCCGCCAAGACCGGCCAGATCGGCGACGGCAAGATCTTTGTCTATTCGATCGACCATGCCGTGCGCATCCGTACGGGCGAAACCGATTCTGAAGCTCTGTAAGACACGGCTGATCAGGGAGTTATTTGCATGTCAATTTCCAAGCTTTCCTCCGCCCTGACACGGGTGGGTATGCTTTCTGCGGCCGTGCTCGCGCCGGCGATTGCTTTCGCGCAGGAAGCGGCTCCAGCCGCCGCCGCTGCTGCGACTGCCGCAGCGCCGGTACCGGACAAGGGCGACACCGCCTTCATGTTCATCTCCACCATTCTTGTGCTGTTCATGCTCGTGCCAGGTCTGGCGCTATTCTACGGCGGCCTCGTCCGCTCGAAGAACATGCTTTCCGTGCTGATGCAGTGCACGATGATCGGCGCCGTCGTGATGATCATCTGGGTCCTCTACGGCTATTCCTTCGCCTTCGGCGGCGGCACCAGCCCCTATTGGGGCGGCACGGCGAAGATGTTCCTTTCGGGCGTTTCGACCGCAACCACGGCTCCGACCTTCTCCAAGGGCGTCGTCATTCCTGAGTTCATCTTCATGCTGTTCCAGATGACCTTTGCCGCCATCACACCGGCACTGATCATCGGCGCCTATGCCGAGCGCATCAAGTTTGGCGCATCGGTTCTCTTCTGCGCGCTGTGGGCGACCTTCGTCTACTTCCCGATCGCTCACATGGTCTGGGATTCGAACGGCATGCTCTTCAAGATGGGCGCACTCGACTTCGCAGGCGGCACCGTCGTTCACATCAATGCCGGTATCGCTGGCATCGTCGGTGCCCTCCTGGTCGGCAAGCGCGTCGGCTTCGGCAAGGACATGATGGCCCCGCATTCGATGACGCTGACCATGGTCGGCGCTTCGATGCTCTGGGTGGGCTGGTTCGGTTTCAACGCTGGTTCGAATCTCGAAGCCTCGGGCGGCGCGATGCTCGCCACCGTCAACACCTTCATCGCAACCGCTGCCGCCATCATCTCGTGGTCGCTGGTTGAAACCTTCACCCGCGGCAAGGCTTCCATGCTCGGCGGCGCTTCCGGCATGGTCGCCGGCCTCGTCGCGATCACGCCTGCTGCCGGTATCGCCGGCCCGATGGGCGCGATCGTCATGGGTCTGATCGTCTCGCCGCTGTGCTACTTCTTCGTGTCCGTCGTGAAGAACAAGTTCGGCTACGACGATACGGCTGACGTTTTCGGCGTCCATTGCGTCGGCGGCATCTTCGGTGCCATCGCGACCGGCGTCTTCGCCAGCGCATCGCTCGGCGGCGTCGGCTATGCCGATGGCGTCACCATGAGCAGCCAGGTCATGGTGCAGCTGACCGCAGTCGTCACCACCATCCTGTGGTGCGGTATCGGTTCTGCGATCCTCTACAAGGTCGTCGACATCATCATCGGCCTGCGCGTCGCTCCGGAAGCCGAGCGCGAAGGTCTCGACCTCGCCTCGCACGGCGAAGCTGCCTACCACAATTCCTGATCCGAGCTTGCGATGCCGGAGCCAACAGCCGGCATCGCTGAACATCCCGTCGCAGCCTGTTTCATCGCAAATGGGTTGCTTTTGGCCCGAACCTCGGTTCGGGCCTTTTTTGTTTATGCAGCGCCACTTGCGCGCCAAGGCCGGCGATTCGACACCTTGGGGCGCATGGTTAACATGCCATTAACCCTCCTCTGATTAGGTAGAGCTAACCTGCCGGCGAGTGGGCATCGACCGATTCGCTTGCGCTTTCGATAAGGAACGGGGCTGAATACCATGGGCAGAAGCAATTCGGCGGCGTTGAGCGGTCGCCCCGACCGCTTATCGCTATCGAGTGTCGTTTGGCGTCAGATCAAGGGTCTGGCGGGCTTTGCGCTGCTGTTCCTGCTGGCGCTGGCGGTCGCTGCGCTGGCGACCTGGAACGTCATGGATCCGAGCTACTCCTACGCCACAGCCAATGTCCCGACCAACCTGCTCGGTTTTCCCGGCGCCGCATTTGCCGATGTCCTGATGCAGGCCCTCGGCCTTGCCTCCCTTGTCGCAATGCTGCCTGTTGCCGCCTGGGCTTTCGCGATGATTTCCAACCGCAAGCTCAATCGCGTGCCGTCGCGCCTTGGCGCGTGGCTCGGCGGCTGCATCGTCGCGGCCGGCTCCATGGCCTGCTTTCCCGCGCCGCCCACCTGGCCGATCCCGAACGGCATCGGCGGGGTTGTCGGCGATATCCTCCTGCGCTTTCCCGCCCTTTTCATCGGCACCTATCCGAGCGGCGTTGTCGCCATCGTGATCGGTTGCGTCCTCGCCGTTCCCGCGGCCTGGCTCATGCTCTTCGGCGCAGGCGTGATCGGGGAAGGCCCCGTTGAGGATGAGGAGGATGAGGACGATTACGAGGAAACGCGCAGCCGCGCGCGCCGCGTCGGCGATGAGGGCGAGGATGACGACCGCGGTAGCTTCCTCAGCAACTTCATGGCATTCGGTGCGGTCATGCATGCCTGGTACAACACCCAGGCCCGCCTTCGCCGCCTCTTCGGCATGGGCCCGCGCAAGCGCCGCGACCATGCCTTCGATGCCCCTTACGATTTCAATGACGACGAATTCGGCACGCTGAACGAGCCTGCGCGCGCCAAGGCGCCGATAGCGCGTGTCGAGCCGTCGCTCGAAGGTTCGGCCGCACGCCGCGTCGTTTCTGCCCCATCGATCAGTCTCGGCGACCACGAGGATGAGGACGATGATTCGTCCTACGACCGCGACCCGCCGCGCCCGGCCGGCATTCTGCCTGACGATGAAGACGACGAATGGCCGTTGCGTCCAGCTTCGCCGAAGGCTGCGGCCGGTCAGCGCGTGATTCCTGCCGCAGCACGCCCGAAGCCGGGGGCGCGGGCGGAGCGCGAGGCGCAGACATCCTTCATCCGCCCCTACGGCTTCCAGCTTCCCGCCGTGCACCTGCTTTCCGAGCCGAAGGCCGTTGCCCGCGACGCTACACTTTCGGCGGATGCGCTGGAGCAGAATGCGCGCATGCTCGAAGGCGTGCTCGAGGATTTCGGCGTCAAGGGCGAGATCATCCACGTCCGTCCAGGCCCTGTCGTCACGCTGTACGAACTGGAACCGGCACCCGGCATCAAGTCGTCCCGCGTCATCGGCCTTGCCGACGACATCGCCCGCTCGATGAGCGCGATCGCAGCGCGCGTCGCAGTGGTTCCCGGCCGCAACGCCATCGGCATCGAACTGCCGAATTCCACCCGCGAGACGGTCTATCTGCGCGAGCTCGTCGCCAGCCGCGATTTCGAGTCTTCGAAAGCCAAGCTCGCCATGGCGCTCGGCAAGACGATCGGCGGCGAGCCCGTCATCGCCGATCTCGCGAAGATGCCGCATCTGCTCGTGGCAGGTACCACAGGCTCGGGCAAATCGGTCGCAATCAACACGATGATCCTGTCGCTGCTCTACCGCATGACGCCGGAACAGTGCCGCCTGATCATGATCGATCCAAAGATGCTGGAACTCTCCGTCTATGACGGTATTCCGCATCTGCTGTCGCCCGTCGTCACCGACCCGAAGAAGGCGGTCGTCGCGCTCAAATGGACCGTCCGCGAGATGGAAGAGCGCTATAAGAAGATGTCGAAGATCGGCGTGCGCAACATCGACGGCTTCAATACGCGCGTCGAGCAGGCTGTCGCCAAGGGCGAGGCGATCAGCCGGACGGTGCAGACCGGTTTCGACCGCCACACCGGCGAGGCGATCTACGAGACCGAAGAATTCGACCTGAAGCCGATGCCTTACATCGTCGTCATCATCGACGAAATGGCCGACCTGATGATGGTCGCCGGCAAGGACATCGAAGGCGCGGTGCAGCGCCTGGCGCAGATGGCGCGTGCAGCCGGCATCCATGTCATCATGGCGACGCAGCGCCCGTCGGTCGACGTCATCACCGGTACGATCAAGGCGAACTTCCCGACGCGCATCTCCTTCCAGGTGACGTCGAAGATCGACAGCCGCACCATTCTTGGGGAGCAGGGCGCGGAACAGCTGCTCGGCATGGGCGACATGCTCTACATGGCCGGCGGTGGGCGCATCCAGCGCGTTCATGGCCCCTTCGTCGCCGACGGCGAGGTGGAAGATATCGTCGCCTACCTGAAGACGCAGGGCGCGCCACAATATCTCGACGCGATCACCGAAGATGACGACGAGGATGATGACGGCCATGGTCCGGCAGGCACTTCCAATCTCTCGGATTCGGAAGACCCTTACGATCAGGCGGTTGCAATCGTGCTGCGCGATGGCAAGGCCTCGACCTCTTACATCCAGCGCCGTCTCGGCATCGGTTACAACCGCGCCGCTTCTCTGATCGAGCGCATGGAGCAGGAGGGCGTGATCGGCCCGGCCAACCATGCCGGCAAGCGCGAAATTCTCGTTCCCACCGAAGCGGATATTCTGGATCGCTGAGGCGAACCGCCTTTCCGTGTCATATATCCCGCCTATTGTCAGGCAAATTTGATCGCGGCCCCTTGCCGGCCATGGGCCGCCGCGCCATGAAGACGCCGACTTTGCGCGCCATGGACGAAGCATGAAGGAGAATTCGATGACAAAGATTGATGCGCAGCCGTCCAACCGACTTTCCCTGACCCGCCGGCATTTTCTCGGCGCCGCGGTCGCAGTCGGCGCGGCGGGCGCACTGCCGGTTTCGGCCTTTGCGCAGGCCCAGGCGCAAGCACCGGCACAGGCAGCTGCAGCCAACCTCAATCCCGGCATTGCCCAGGCCATCGCCGATCACTTCTCGTCCATCAAGACGATGAAGGGCGGCTTTCTGCAGATCGGACCGCGCGGCGATCAGATGAGCGGCTCCTTCTTCATTCAGCGGCCAGGCAAGATGCGCTTCAACTACGATCCGCCATCCCGGATGCGCGTGATCTGCGACGGTAACAACGTGCAGGTCATCAACGACCAGACGCAGACGCGTAACATGTATCAGCTGTCGAAGACGCCGCTGAGCCTGCTGCTCGCCAACAAGATCGACCTTTCCGCCGACATGGTGCGCGATGTCGATTCGAAGCCGGACTTGACCAAGATTACGCTCGGCAACCGCACCGTCTTCGGTGATTCGACGATCACGATGATCTTCGATTCGAAGAGCTACGACCTGCGCCAATGGACCGTCATCGATCCGCAGGGCAAGACGACCGACGTCATCATCAACAACGTCAAGACCAACGTCGCCTTCGACGACAGCGTTTTCCGTATCGATTATACGCGCTGATATCCGCAGCGACCGCATCTCCGGCCCGCTGGCCGGGGACGCGCCCGAATGGCCTTTTCTTTCCGTTGCAGCCGGTCTAAAGCCTTACGCTGACTAGGCGCTTCAGCGTTTCGCTGAATCGCCTTGGCTGTCTGTTTTGACGCAATTCCGGACGGAAAACCGCGGCGCATTTTTCCTGGAATTGCGCGAGAGGGGAAAGGCTTGGGCATGGGATTTTCGATTGCGACGTGGAACATCAACTCGGTGCGGCTGCGCATGCCCATCGTTGAGCAGTTCGTCATGCAGGCCCGGCCTGACATTCTCTGCCTGCAGGAAACCAAGGTTCCGAACGAGCTTTTCCCCTATTCGCCGCTCAGGGCGCTCGGCTACGAGCACATCATCATTCATGGCCAGAAAGGCTATCATGGTGTCGCGATCGCCTCGCGATTCCCGCTGATGGAGGATCACCGGCAGGACTACTGCAATGTCGGCGACAGCCGGCACATCTCGGCGATCTTCGAGCGCGGCGGCCGCCGCATTCGCCTGCACAATTTCTATGTTCCGGCGGGCGGTGACGAGCCGGATCGGGAGATCAATCCGAAATTCGGCCACAAGCTCGATTTCATCGAGGAGATGAAGCGGCTGCATGCGAATGCCGAGCAGAACACCTCTGCGATCCTCGTCGGCGATCTCAATATTGCGCCGCTGGAACATGACGTCTGGTCGCACAAGCAGCTCCTGAAGATCGTCAGCCACACGCCGGTCGAGACCGATGGGCTGATCGAGGTGATGAAGCGCGGCGCCTGGCTCGACCTGATGCGCCAGCAGGTGCCTGCCAATGAGAAGCTCTATACGTGGTGGAGCTATCGCGCCAAGGATTGGGAGGCCGCCGATCGCGGTCGTCGCCTCGACCATATCTGGTCGTCATCCGATCTCGGCCCGCATCTGCAGCGGATCGAGATCCTGAAGGCAGCGCGCGGCTGGGATCGCCCGTCCGACCACGTGCCCGTCACGGCGCATTTCGATCTCTAGGATCGTCGTCTAAGGTCAGGAAAAACGGCCGAGAAGTGCGGCCGTCTGCCTGGCAAGGGCCGCGAAGTTTTCGCGGATGCGGTTCTGGATCAGCAGGCCGGCATCGGGATATTCCTCGATCAACCGGTGGAAGAGTGCGCGCGTGATGCGGATCACGTCGGACTCTTCGGCGGCGACGGCCGTGTATTTCCGCTCCACCAGCGTTACCATCGCAAGCTCCGAAAGCATGGTGCCGGCCTGGACGACCGCTTCCACCTGCTTCTGTCCGGCCGCATCGATCGTGCTGAGCTCGAAACTGCCGCGTGTGACGACATAGGCGCATTCGGCGGGCGATTTTTCCCTGAAAAGCGTCTGACCCTCGTTTACATGACGGCGGTCGGCGCCGAAGGCGATCAGCCGCAACGGCTCATCGCCCATGCCGTGGAAGAGCGGCAGTTGCGACAGCAGTCGGATATCGTCGTTCAGCGCCATATCTGTCGCCTACGGGATGATCTTGTAGCCGCCGTTTTCCGTTACCAGAATTTCGGCGTTGGAGGGATCGCGCTCGATCTTCTGGCGCAGGCGATAGACGTGGGTCTCGAGCGTGTGGGTGGTCACGCCGGAATTGTAGCCCCAGACTTCTTCGAGCAGGATATCGCGGGTCACGACCTTCTGGTCGGCGCGATAGAGATAGCGGATGATGGCGGCTTCCTTTTCCGTAAGGCGGATCTTCTGCCCGTCTTCGGTGGTCAAAAGCTTCTGGCTTGGTTTGAAGAGGTAGCGGCCGACGGTGAACGTCGCGTCCTCGCTCTGCTCGTGCTGGCGCAGCTGCGCACGGATGCGGGCGAGCAGGACGGCGAAGCGGAAGGGTTTGGTCACATAATCGTTCGCGCCGGCTTCGAGGCCGAGGATGGTGTCGGAATCCGTGTCGTGGCCGGTCAGCATGATGATCGGCGGCTTGAAGCCGTTCTTGCGCAGCAGTTTCACGGCTTCGCGACCATCCATGTCGGGCAGCCCGACATCCATGATGAGGAGATCGACAGGCACGGTACGCGCGGTCTGCACACCCTTTCCGGCCGTCACCTCCTGCAGGACATTGAATTCCTCGTAAAGCGATAATTGCTCGACCAACATCTCGCGCAGGTCGTTATCATCGTCCACCAGGAGTATGGTGCGTGCCGTCATGCCGTTCGGATCCTCGTTCTAATCCCACCTAAGTCCTACGCCAAATTGCATTTTTAGCAAGTCGCGAGGCAGCCCAGGCTTGGTCGTTTGGTTGAAACTGCTATGATTTCAAATGAAATCACGCGCAAAGCAAAAACATGTGAGCAAATGGAAAAGGCGAGAGTGGAGCCGAGCGGGCCGCTGCCACATTTGTCGCGGGTACTGCGCCGGGCAAAAATCGCGCGCCGATACGGTTCGAATTTTTGATCACTCCGGTGGCCGTGTTGTGATGTCGAGGAGCGCAGCCGCCGATGCGGCAGACCCTTCCCTTGCTGCGAAAAGGTCGACAGTTCGCATTGCCTGAAACGCTACGTGGGGTTAAAATCCCAATATTCTCTATTATATAGCTCTCCTATTGGCACGCCCGCGCGGGCTTGGCCCAAATTGTTTCTTTCAAAATTTAAATCACGCCTTCACTCCACCCACTTCTCATTCTTTGGAGACTTATCGTGACCACGCAAACGACGATCACTTTCAATGACGGCAATTCCATTCCGCAGGTCGGCCTCGGCGTCTGGCAGACGCCGGAAGACGTCGCGCCGATGGCCGTCAGCACCGCTTTGAAAGCCGGCTATCGCCATGTCGATACCGCAGCCATCTATGCCAACGAGGATGGCGTCGGCGAAGGCATGCGCCAGTCCGGCGTTGCCCGCAAGGATATCTTCCTGACCACCAAGCTGTGGAACGAGGCGCAGGGCTTCGATTCTACCCTCAAGGCTTTCGACGATGGCCTGAAGCGGCTCGGCACCGATTATGTCGATCTCTACCTCATTCATTGGCCGTCGCCGCACCGGAACCGTTATCTCGACAGCTGGAAGGCCTTCGTGCGCCTGAAGGAAGAAGGCCGCGCCCGCTCGATCGGCGTTTCCAACTTCGCCAAGGAACATCTCGACCGCATCATCGGCGAGACCGGCGTCACGCCCGTGCTCAACCAGATCGAGCTGCATCCGACCTTCCAGCAGAAGGCTCTGCGCGAAGTGCACGACAAGCTCGGCATCAAGACCGAATCCTGGAGCCCGCTCGGCCAGGGCAAGCTTCTGGAGAATGCCACGATCGGCAAGGTCGCTGCAAAGCACGGCCGCACGCCGGCGCAGGTCATCATTCGCTGGCACATCGACAATGGCCTGATCGTTATCCCGAAATCGGTGACGCCGAGCCGTATCGAAGAGAACTTGAAAGTCTTCGACTTCAAGCTCGACAGCGACGATCTGGCTGAGATCGCCAAGCTCGATTCGGCCAGCGGCCGTATCGGCCCGGATCCGATGACGGCAAGCTTCTAATCGCGGGTCGCCGTCCGCCCATGCAAAGAGGCTCAGAGTGAAGACTCCGAGCCTCTTTCGTCTCCTTGTCGTGCCGAGTGCCGTCAGACCTGAACCCAGCCAGGCGCCACGCTGGGGCCTTTGCCGAGGAAGAAGCCGAAGTGGATGTTCATCTCGCCGATGGGCTCGAGGAAACGAGCATTGGTGAGCGGACCCGCGTCGACCGCTTCGAAGCCGGCGGATTTGGCGAGGCGAGATACGGTATCCTTAGCCTTCTCATCGTCACCGGCAACGAAGACCTGAAGCACCTTTCCGTTGCGCCCCTCGACGGGCAGCAACTGCGAGAAGATGGTGTTGAACGCCTTCACCACCGTTGCCTCCGGTGCGAGCGCCTGAATTTCCTCGGCAGCAGAGGTCGAATGTCCGACGACGAGACCGCGGAAGTCTGATGTGACGGGGTTGCTGATATCGATAAGCACCTTGCCCTTGAGATTACCAACCGCCTTCAGCGTTTCTGCCACGGCGCCGTAGGGCACGGCCAGTATGACGATATCCGCGAGCTTGACAGCGGCGGCAATGCCGCCCGCCTCGATATTGCTGCCCAGTTCTGCGGCGAAGGAAGCAGCCTTTGCGGGATCGCGATGACCGATAACCACATCAGATCCTGTTCCGGCCAGCAGCCGTGCCAGGCCCGCGCCCATATTTCCAGTTCCGATGACAGCGATTTTCATATTGGTCAGCTCCTTGTTGTTGCTGACCAATGAATACGATTATCGCCAGATCCGGATAAGTGAGCTATAGGGCACTATACTTGAAACGGAATGTTTCCAATGGATCGCTTTTCCAGCATGAGCATCTTCGTCAGGGCGGTCGAGCTCGGCTCGTTCAGCGCCGCAGCGGACGCATTGAACATGTCGCCGCAGCTCGTCGGCAAGCATGTGCAATTTCTCGAGCAGCATCTCGGTGTTCGGCTGCTGAACCGTACCACGCGCCGCCAGCATCTGACGGAGGTCGGCAGCCAGTTTTACGAGCGCTCGCGCAATATCCTGGCCGAGGTCGAGGCGGCTGAGGCGCTGGCGGCGGAGAGCCGGGCCGTGCCGCGCGGCAAGCTGAGGGTTAACGCACCCGTTACCTTCGGAATCCACGCGCTCGCACCGGTGCTCCCCAAATATCTGAGCGCGCATCCGGAGGTTTCGTTCGAATTGTCTCTGACGAACCGGATGGTGGATCTGATCGACGAGGGCTACGACGCGGTGTTTCGCATCGGGGAGCTCGCCGACAGCGGATTGATCGCCCGCCGCCTCGGCCCGTATCGGTTGGTGATCTGCGCGGCGCCGAGCTATCTGCGCTCCCATGGCGTTCCCTCCAAGCCGGATGATCTGCGGGATCACGAGTGCCTGATCTTCTCGCATACCATGTTGAGAACGCACTGGGATTTCGAAGGGCCGGATGGAAATGTCAGCATTCCGATCTCCGGCCGGCTGATGATCGACAATGGCGAGGCGCTGCTCAAGGCAGCCCTGGCGGGGCTAGGCATCGTCCTGCAGTCGATCGAGCTCATTCAATCCAGCTTGGAGACGGGCGCGCTGGTGCCTCTGCTGCCGGAGTACCGCGTGCCGACCCGTCAACTGCATATTCTCCACGCACCGGATCGCCGCATCACGCCGAAGCTTCGCAGCTTTCTCGACTTCGCCTCATCCGAATTCGGCAGCCACGGACCGGTTTGATCGGATGGCGGGCTTGTTATCCGCCATCCCTGCTTGTCGTGTTCTCAAGAAGCTTCCCGGGAGAGCGCATCGCGCTTTGCAAAAGCCAGGCCGGTGATGGCGACGATCAATGTCGCGACGATCAGCAAGGCGCCGATCGCGAAGGTGATCTGCATGCCCGTTGCAATCGCTTCCGGGTGTGCTGTGGTGATATCGGTCGTTCCCGACGCCAGTGTGAAGATCGCGCCCATAACGGATGCGCCTGTTATCAGCCCGAGGTTCCGCGACAGGCTCAGCATGCCGGAAATGACGCCGCGCTGCTCCTGAGTGATGTCGCTCATGATCGTGGTGTTGTTGGACGCCTGAAAGAGCGCATAGTTCGCGGTGACGATGACGAGCGGGCCGATATAACCGGCGGCGCCGAATCTGCCTTGCAGCGCTGCGAGCAAGGAGAGGCCGGCAATCATGCCGATCAGACCTGTAACGGTCATACGGTGGGCGCCGAAGCGATCGACGATGCGGCCAGCCGGTACGCCCGTCAGGGCCGACACCAGCGGGCCGGCGGACATGATGGCGCCGACATGGGCCGCATCGAAGCCGAGGGCGCGGGAGAGATAGAAAGGGCCGACCACCAGTGTCGCCATTATGACGGTAGAGACGAGGGTGCTCATGGCAAGGCCTGTGCTGAGCGCGCGATCGCTAAACATGGAAAGGCGCAGCAGCGGCGACTTCACTTTCGTCTCCGTGAACGCAAAGAGCGCGGCGCCGAGGGCTGCAGCCAGAAGCAGGCCGATATTTACGGCACCGAAACTGCCGTGCCCCATCGTCATCGCGAGTGCATAGGCGGCCAATGTCAGGGCCAGCAGCAAGGTGCCGATCGTGTCCAGCCGCCCTTGCTTGGTTTTGCGATCCTGACGATCCGCCGGCAGGAAGCGGGCGGCCATGAGGAAATTCGCAATGCCCAGCGGCACATTGACGAGGAAAATGCTCTCCCAGCCGAGACTTGCTATGAGGATGCCGCCGAGCGAAGGGCCAAGGGTGGTTCCAATGGCAGACATGGTGCCGAGCAGGCCCATGGCGCTGCCGGTTTTCTCCCTGGGGACGGCCTCCCCGACCATCGCCACCGTCAGCGCCATCATCATCGCGGCGCCGAGGCCCTGCAGGGCGCGGGCTCCAATCAGCAGCCACAGCGTCGGTGCAATCCCGGCGAAGAGCGAAGCGAGGGTGAAGAGAGCTATTCCGCCCAACAGCAGCCGGCGGCGGCCGACCATGTCTCCAAGCCGTCCGACGCTCACGATCAACGTCGTGATGGCGAGCAGATAGGCAAGCACGATCCATTGCACCTGCTGGAAGGATGCGCCGAATGCCTGGGCGAGCGTCGGCAGAGCGATATTGGCGATGCTGGTGCCGAGCGAGGGCATCAGCATGGAAAGCGATAGGCTGGCGAGTGCCCAGCGGATCGAAGGCGCGGCTTTCGTGCGCCCGGATTCGGTCTTGTCTGGTATTTGGATGGCTGGTTTCAACATGAACTCCGATTCTAACGAGGTCTAAAGATCTCGCAGAAGGTAGCCGTTTGGTTGGCATGGCGGAACGCGCATCATTTGCACTTCATTCGTGCGTTTGACGCTATATATCGGCAAAACCATGCTATGATCGCGCCATGTCAACGCCCGATCTCAATCTGCTCGTCACTCTCAATGTCCTGCTTGCGGAAGGCAGCGTCGCCCGCGCGGCTCGGCGATTGCGGCTCAGCCCATCGGCGATGAGCCGGGCTTTGGCCCGTCTGCGCGAGACGACAGGCGATCCGCTGCTGGTCAGAGCTGGGCGCGGACTCGTGCCGACGCCGCGGGCCCTGGAGCTGCGCGAGCGCGTCGGGCAGCTGGTTCAGGAGGCGGAAGCGGCCTTGCGGCCCGCTGAGGCCCTGGATTTGAAGCAGCTTGCTCGAATTTTCACGTTGCGCACCCGTGAAGGCTTCGTGGAGAATTTCGGCGCCGAACTGATCGCGCGCATTGCAGAGCAAGCGCCTGGCGTTCAGCTCTATTTCACGCAGAAGCTGGACAAGGACAGCACGCCGCTACGCGACGGAACGATCGACTTCGAGACCGGTGTCGTGGGGGATGATACCGGTCCGGAGTTGCGAGTGCAGGCGCTGTTCCATGATCGCTTCATCGGTGTTGTCCGGAACGGGCATCCGTTGAGCGAGGGCGCGGTGACGCCCGAACGTTATGCCGCCGGCCGGCACATTCTGGTTTCACGGCGCGGCCTGCAGAAGGGGCAGATCGATGAGGCGTTGGAGCGGCTGAGGCTGGAGCGCCAGATCGCAACGATCGTCGGCAGTTTTTCGGCGGCGCTGGCCTTGGCGCGGGCCTCCGACCTGATCGTCAGCGTGCCGGAGCGATATACGGGCAACCTGCGGACCGATATGCATAGTTTCGCGCTGCCGGTGCCGACGTCCGACGTGACGATCTCGCTGCTCTGGCATCCGCGGATGGATGCGGATCCGGCGCATCGCTGGCTGCGCGGCTGCATTCGAGATATCTGCACCGAGCGGCCGGTGGGCTTAGGTGTGAGGCTCGAAGTCGGCTAAATAATTTCGCAGCAGGCCGTCCAGCGCCGTTCGCTCTTCTTCCGAGAGCGTCGAGATTAATCGCGTTTGCGTTTCGACATGCGCAGTCACTGCTGCGTCGATCAGCTCGAAGCCCTTTGACGTGAGAGATATCAGGAAGCTGCGGCCGTCATTCGGGTTCTGGCTGCGGGCAACGAGACTGGCCTTCTCCAGCTGATCGATGCGATTGGTCATCGTGCCCGATGTCACCATCATCGTTTCCATCAGGTCGCTCGGGGAGAGGGTATAAGGTTCGCCCGAGCGGCGCAGGGTCGCCAGCATGTCGAAGTTTGCCGAATTGAGGTCGAAGCCTGCGAAGGTCTTTTCCATTTCGCGCGAGAGATGGAGCGTAAGGTTGCGCATGCGCCCGAAGAGGCCCATCGCCGTGGTGTCGAGATCCGGCCGTTCACGGCGCCATTGCTCAAGAATTTTGTCGATACGATCCATAGCGGGACATCGCCACGAATTTATCTTGACGTCAAGGCAGTTCGGGTTATCTTGAGGTCAAGATAAATTTGAGGCCAAGGCCATGAACCGCAATTTCGACCTGTTGCTGACCGCCATCGCACCCGCGATATGGGGCAGCACCTACCTGGTGACGACGCAGCTGCTGCCGGCCGGCTATCCCCTTACCGTTGCCATGCTGCGTGCCCTTCCCGCCGGGCTGCTGCTGCTTGCCATCGTGCGGCGTCTGCCGCATGGGATCTGGTGGCTGAAGTCGATCGTCCTCGGGGCGCTGAACTTCTCCATCTTCTGGTGGCTGCTGTTTATTTCGGCATATCGGCTGCCGGGCGGGGTGGCGGCGACTGTCGGCGCCGTTCAGCCGCTGATCGTCATCGTGCTGGCGCGTTTCCTGCTGGGTTCGCCGATCCGCAGCCTTTCCATTGTCGCCGCCATTGCCGGCATCGGCGGTGTCGCGCTGCTGATCCTCACGCCGAATGCGACGCTCGATCCGATTGGCATCGTCGCCGGCATTGCTGGTGCCTGCTCCATGGCAGCCGGCACCGTGCTCAGTCGCCGCTGGCGGCCAGACGTCTCGCCGCTGACTTTTACGGCATGGCAGCTGACGGCGGGCGGCCTATTGCTGCTGCCGGTCGCGCTGCTGCTCGAGCCGCCGCTGCCGCACCTAACCGGCGCAAATATTCTCGGCTTCACCTATCTCGGGCTGATCGGTGCGGCGCTCACCTATATCCTCTGGTTCCGTGGCCTGTCGCGGCTCGAACCTTCGGTGGTCTCGCCGCTCGGCTTCCTCAGCCCGACGACTGCGGTGATCCTGGGTTGGGTGGTGCTCGGCCAGCAGCTAAGTCCGATGCAGATGTTCGGTATCGTCATTGTGCTCGGTAGCGTCTGGCTCAGCCAGCGGGCGCAGCAGGCCCCGGCGGCAGGAAGTTCCGCACAGGCCGGCAGTCAGCCTGCCATGTCGAAGCGATAGGGCGAGCGAGCTGACGTTCACAAACAAAAAGGGCGGCCATCGCAGCCTGTGTGAGAAGTCCGGCAAATCAATTAAGGTGGCCGCATTGGAAACGATGCGGCCATTTTCATGGGATACATTTCAGGGACTGATCGGGGTCAGACGTCGCTGTTGCCAGCCCGGATCGAGGATTA
>NZ_JARWKZ010000017.1:0-117397 GCF_050577975.1 Rhizobium sp. BR 315
GGGGGGACGACCTGTCGAGGCCTCAACCGCTCGCCTGAATCCGAGCTGCGCAACATCAAGCCCATCGACAAAGGCATCGATCACCCGCACCGCAGCATCTGCCGCAACGTAATCCTCGATCCGGGCTGGCAACAGCGACGTCTGACCCCGATCAGTCCCTGAAATGTATCCCATGAAAATGGCCGCATCGTTTCCAATGCGGCCAACTTAATTGATTTGCCGGACTTCTCACACAGGCTGCGTTGGCCGCCCTTTTCTATTCCGCGGAACCGTCCGGAACTCTGCTTAAAGACGACTCTTCAATCGCGTTATTTTTTTGCTTCTATACGCCATTCGCGGCTGCCAAATGTTACATCGAAACGCGATAGGAAGGAGCGACCGAGCAGGCCGTCGACCTCATTTCCGAGGGCCGCATCGTTGTCCAGCACGACGGCTGTGATGTCGCTAGCTTCCACGCGTCCAACCTTCACGGTCGTGGTATTCGTATGCGTGGCCCGGGAAACGCCATTGGCCGTCTGCAGCGAGATCCCATTATTGCTGTCGACTTGCAATTTTGCGCGTGCAGCAAAGGTTTTGCTCACCGCCACGAAGCTCGCGCCGGTGTCCACAACGAACGTGCCCTCCGTGCCGTTGACCGAGACCTTGGCCAGGATCACGTTGTTGCCCTGCGTCGGAAAGCGATCGCTGCCGGTGGCGTAGGTCGAGGCACATTTTCCCATGGTCTCATAGAGCTTGATGATTCCACGAACGACCGCGGTGTCGTTGCGGTCGGGATTGGTGGAGACCCAAAGCTGAAGCGGTCCGATCGCTTCGCAATAGGCGCCAAGCTCACGATAGCTGGTGGAGATTCCTTCGAACACCGTGCTGTTCAGTATCGCGATATTGTCGGTCAGGCCGATGACCGAATAGTAATCGTCGATGGCGTCTCGATATTTCTTGGCATTTTCGCGAATTCGCGCGCGCTGAAAATAGAGGTTCGGCATTCCCGGCGACATTGCTATCACCTCGTTCGAGATCTTCAGCGCTCCGTCATAATCGCTGAGATCGTCAAGAATTTCGGCGGCAGCGCTCAGAGCAACATTGGAAGGTTTGCACTTGTTGGAGAAGGCGATGAAGACCTTGGCTGCTTCGCGGCGATAACCTTGTGTCTGCAGCTCATTTGCGAATTTGTAGACTGCGTTCCAATCGCAATGCTCACGGTGCAGCATATTGAGATAGGTTGCCATCGCCGCTCTGCCCGCAACGATGTTCGGCAAGGGTGCCATGTCGAAGTGCTGATAGACCTCCGTCAGAGCCGGATCGGTTGCGGCGCCGGTTTCCTTTTCGACATAGCCGATAACGCGGTCACCGTAGAGGTAAAACCAAATACCGGTGCATAATGCTGCGAAAATGAAGAATGTCCGGACTATGGGAGCAAACCAGCCTCTGCGGTTTGGCAATCTACCGCCGTTGCGGTCTTCGGGATCTGCTATGAGCAAGCGGCCACTCTCCCCATCGAGCTGCATCCTGGCTTCGCAACAGCCCGCAAAGAGCGCTTTCACTCCGGCGGTCGCGGCGCACCCAGCAAGGCGTCGATAAGTTGTGACGGAAGCGCGTGAATCGCGCAAGGCCCACTACAACCTTGCTCTTTGGACCAACGGGGATTTTAGCGGCCTCAGGCGGCGAGCAGTCCCTCGACGAGTTCGGGGGTGAGCTCGTCGTAGTGATAGATGATGCGGTTTGGGCCGAGGGTTTCGATGCCGACGTCGGAATAACCGAAGGGGACGGCGATCGAAGGGACGCCGGCATTGCGGGCGACGAGGATGTCGTTGACGCTGTCGCCGATCATGACGGTGCGGGCGATGTCACCGCCGGCGCGCTCGACGGTGCCGATCAGGTGCTCGGCATTCGGCTTACGCACGGCAAAGGTATCGCCGCCGGTGATGGCTTCGAAGTAGTGGGTGAGGCCGAGCCGCTCGAGCAGTGTGCGAGCGAGCGATTCCATCTTGTTGGTGCAAACGGCCAGCTTGTAGCCGTTGCTCCTCAGCATGGTGAGCGCCGCCACCAGTCCCGGATAGGGTTGCGTGGCGCCCGGCATCGCCTCGGAATAATGGGTAATGAAGCGCTGCAGCAGGGCAGGCAGCTCCTCCGATGCCAGCGTATAGCCATGCAGCTTGCAGGCCCGCTCGATCATCACTTGCGCGCCACTGCCGACGAGATGCGTGACGTCGTCATAGCTCACGGGGGGAAGCTTGAGCGCGGCGATGGTATGATTGAGGCTCACGATGAGATCTGCGTGCGTGTCCAGCAGCGTGCCATCGAGATCGAATACGACGAGGGGGGATGTCACGAGGAATCGGCCTTTGAATAGGAAAAACGAGCGTCTTTCGGAGTTAAAAGATCGCGAGGGCAATTGCAACTGAAGGCCCGGAAAGCCTCGGCAAAGAGGCGCGGGGATTTCTATGTTGTGCCGTTATTTTGGCTTTCGTTTGGCCGGAGAGCCGTGTAAACAGCAGTCCAACGTAACAATGGGAGCAGGTGGCGCATGGACGCCCGCCAGATGAAGATTGAGGCTGCAAGGGCGGCTCTGGCCTATGTTGAGAGCGGCATGCGGCTTGGGATCGGCACAGGCAGTACCGCGGAGGAATTCGTTCGGCTGCTCGCTGAAAAGGTTGCATCCGGTCTGTCGATCGAGGGCGTTCCGACCTCGGAACGGACGGCAAAGCTCTGCAACGAGCTCGGCGTTCCATTGAAGTCGCTGGACGAGCTTCCAGAACTTGACCTCACCATCGACGGTGCCGACGAGTTTGACGGGGCTTTGACGCTGGTCAAGGGCGGCGGCGGCGCGCTGCTGCGCGAAAAGATCGTCGCGGCTTCCTCGGCTCGCATGATCGTCATTGCCGACGAAAGCAAGGTGGTCCAGACCCTCGGCGCGTTTCCGCTGCCGATCGAGGTCAATCCGTTCGGCCTCGTTTCCACCCGCATTCTTATCGAGAAGGCCGCGTCGCGGCTCGGCTTGTCTGGCGCGCTCAACCTGCGCCTTTCGGGTGACAAGACCTTTGTCACCGACGGCGGGCATTTTATTATCGATGCATCTTTCGGCCGCATTCCTGATGCAGAGGCGCTGTCGATTGAGCTCAACTCGATTCCCGGTGTTGTCGAACACGGGCTCTTCATCAATATGGCGACATTAGCGATCATTGCCGGCCCTGCCGGTGCGCGCGCGTTGCGGGCGAACAATACATAGGAGCACTCATCTCATGATCAAACTAACGGGTCTTGGCCGTTTTGCCGCTGCAACCATCCTTCTTTCGGGTATCGCCTTCGGCTCTGTGAGCGCTCAGGAAGTTTCCGAAGACCAGATCAAGGCTGCGCGCGCCGCGATCACCGCACTCGGCATCACCAACCAGTTCGACAACATTCTGCCGAACCTGGCCGAGCAGCTGAAGAGCACGATGATCCAGGCCAACCCGAACTTTGGCGATGCGATCAATTCCACGGTTGACGCCACCGCTCTGGCGCTCGCGCCGCGTCGTGCGGATCTCGAGCGCGAAGCCGCCGTCACCTACGCCAAGGCCTTCTCTGCGGAAGAGCTCAAGGCAATCGCCGATTTCTACGGTTCGCCGGCCGGCAGGAAGCTCCTCAAGGATGGCCCGCTGGCAACCCGTGAGCTCTACAAGGCAGCCGATATCTGGAGCCAGGGCATTTCGCGCGACCTCGCCAACCAGAGCAATGACGCTCTGCAGAAGGTCGTGAAGGCGCCGGTCGTTTCGCCTGAAGTAACCGCCCCCGCCCAGCCCGCCGCGAAGCAGCCCGCACAGCCGGCAGCAAAGCAGCCGGCATTGAAGCTGCAAGTGCCGAAGCAGTAAGCTGCAATTCTTTGGCGCGGTCGTTCACGAGACGGAGTTTCACGTTTTCGGGATAATCGGCCGCGACAGCCTATTCAAAGCCCGGACCGCATTCCGGGCTTTTCTTTTTGTGCCCAGACTTCCTATATGAATGCCGAGCCCCATCAGCGCTTTGCGCGCGTTTTCATGTCCACAGGAGCCGCCTATGCCTTCGTTTGATTTCGACCTTTTCGTCATTGGCGGCGGCTCGGGCGGCGTGCGCAGTGCACGTGTCGCCGCGTCGCTCGGCAAGAAGGTCGGCATTGCCGAGGAATATCGCTATGGTGGCACCTGCGTCATTCGCGGCTGCGTGCCGAAGAAGCTGTTCGTCTATGCCTCGCAATACAGCGAGCATTTCGAGGACGCGGCCGGTTTCGGCTGGACGGTCGGCGAGAGCAGCTTCGACTGGAAGAAGCTGATCGAGGCAAAGGACAAGGAAATCGCCCGGCTGGAAGGCCTCTATCGCAAGGGGCTGGACAACGCCAAGGCAGACATCTTCGACACACGCGCCGAACTGGTCGACGCCCATACGGTCAAACTGCTGAAGACCGGCCGGACCGTTACGGCCGAGACCATCGTCGTCGCGACCGGCGGCAGGCCGAACCTGCATGCGGCGCTGCCGGGACACGAGCTTTGCATCTCCTCGAACGAAGCCTTCCATCTGGAGGAGCTGCCGAAGTCGATCCTGATCGCCGGCGGCGGTTATATTGCCGTTGAGTTCGCCAATATCTTCCACGGTCTCGGGGTCGAGACGACGCTGATCTATCGTGGCGCCGAGATCTTGTCGCGTTTCGACCAGGACCTACGCAAGGGATTGCATGAGGCCATGGAAGAGAAGGGCATCCGCATTCTCTGCCATGACATTATCCAGAGTGTGGAGAAGGTGGGAAGCGGGCTCGGCGTCCGGACCAAGAACGACAAATCCCTGACAGTCGATACCGTGATGCTGGCGCTCGGCCGCACGCCCAATACCGAAAATCTGGGGCTGCAGGCTGCGGGTGTCGCGGTCAACGATCAGGGTGCGATCGTCGTCGACGAATATTCGCGGACTTCCGTGCCGAACATCTACGCTCTCGGCGACGTCACCGATCGGGTACAGCTGACGCCGGTGGCAATCCACGAGGCCATGTGCTTCATCGAGACCGTCTACAAGAACAATCCGACGCGGCCGGATCACGAGCTCATTCCGACGGCCGTCTTCTCGCAGCCGGAAATCGGCACGGTCGGATTGACCGAGGAAGAAGCCGCAAAGCGTTATCCGGAGCTCGAAGTCTATCGTGCGCAGTTCCGGCCGATGAAGGCGACGCTTTCGGGCCGAGCCGAGAAGATGATCATGAAGCTGATCGTCAATGCTGCCGACCGCAAGGTGATCGGCGCGCATATTCTCGGGCATGATGCTGGCGAGATGGCGCAGCTGCTCGGCATTCCCATCAAGGCGGGCTGCACCAAGGACGATTTCGATCGTACGATGGCCGTTCATCCGACGGCATCGGAAGAACTGGTGACGATGTATTCGCCGAGCTACCGCATCCGCAACGGCGAGCGCGTGTAACAGGTGGAATTGGCGCGCTTGCGGCCTGCGCCACAAAAGATTCGAGCAGTCGCTCGCCTGCCTTTGCAAGCGGGCGACAAAGGTTTATAAGCGCGCGTTATTTTACGACGACGGGACGCCCGGCAAAGGCCGGGCGCGCAAGCAGGTGAGTGATATGGCACAGAATTGGACACCCAGCAGTTGGCGGCAAAAACCGATCCAGCAGGTGCCGGATTTTCCGGACAAGGCAGCGCTTGCAGAGACCGAAGCCCAGCTTGCAAGCTATCCGCCGCTGGTTTTTGCTGGCGAAGCCCGCCGTCTGAAGGCTCATCTTGCCAACGTCGCTGAAGGCAACGGTTTCCTGCTGCAGGGCGGTGATTGCGCCGAAAGCTTCGCGGAACACGGCGCGGACAACATCCGCGACTTCTTCCGCGCCTTCCTGCAGATGGCCGTCGTGCTGACCTTTGGCGCGCAGCTGCCGGTGGTGAAGGTCGGTCGTATCGCCGGCCAGTTCGCCAAGCCGCGCTCCTCGAACATCGAAACGCAGAATGGCGTGTCGCTGCCGAGCTATCGCGGCGACATCATCAACGGCATCGATTTTACCGAAGAAGGGCGTATTCCCAATCCCGAGCGCCAGCTGATGGCTTATCGCCAGTCTGCGGCGACGCTCAATCTGCTGCGTGCCTTTGCAATGGGTGGTTATGCCAACCTCGAAAATGTACAGAAGTGGATGCTCGGCTTCGTCAAGGACAGCCCGCAGGGCGAGCGCTATCGCAAGCTTGCCGATCGCATCGGCGAGACCATGGATTTCATGAGAGCGATCGGCATCACCGCAGAGAGCAATGCGAGCCTGCGCGAAACCGATTTCTTCACCAGCCATGAAGCGTTGCTGCTCGGCTACGAAGAGGCGTTCACCCGCGTCGACTCCACCTCCGGCGACTGGTACGCGACCTCGGGCCATATGCTCTGGATCGGCGACCGCACGCGCCAGGCAGATCACGCGCATATCGAATATTTCCGCGGCATCAAGAACCCGATCGGCCTCAAGTGCGGTCCTTCGCTGCAGGCGGACGATCTGATCAACCTGATCGATATTCTCAACCCCGAGAACGAGGCCGGCCGTCTGACGCTGATCTGCCGTTTCGGTCACGACAAGGTTGCCGACAACCTGCCGCGCCTCATCCGCGCCGTCGAGCGCGAAGGACGCAAGGTCGTCTGGTCCTGCGATCCGATGCACGGCAATACGATTACGCTCAACAATTACAAGACGCGGCCGTTCGAGCGCATCCTGTCGGAAGTCGAAAGCTTCTTCCAGATCCATCGCGCCGAAGGCACGCATCCGGGCGGCATCCACATCGAGATGACCGGCAAGGACGTGACCGAGTGCACGGGCGGTGCCCGCGCCGTCGGCGCCGAGGACCTGCAGGATCGCTACCACACGCACTGCGACCCGCGTCTCAACGCCGATCAGGCGCTTGAACTTGCCTTCCTGCTCGCCGAGCGGATGAAGGGCGGCCGTGACGAGAAGCGCATGCGCGCACACGGCTGAGTGATTATCGATTTGCGGATATCGACGGGCCGGCGCAGAGCCGGCCCGTTTTTTTGTGCTGAACGGATCAATCCGGCTGAAAGAGGCTTCATTTCTTTGAGATTGACCGCGATGCCGTTCTCGGAAAAGTTCCTTCAGAAAAAGGGGACCGATCATGAGCGACGAACATTCCGGCGCCTGCCTTTGCGGCGGCGTACGTTTCAAGACCCGCGGCAAGCTGCGCGAGGTCGTGGCCTGCCATTGTTCGCAATGCCGCAAGCAGACCGGGCTTTATTATGCGGCCACCAACGTGCCGGTCGGCAACCTAATCATCGAGGGAGAGGAGGCGATCGCCTGGTATCGGGCCAGCACGTTCGCCCGCCGCGGCTTCTGCAAGACCTGCGGCTCAGCATTGTTTTGGGCTGCTGATGGCGCCGAGGAGATCTCAATCATGGCCGGGCTTTTCGATCAGCCAACCGGTCTTGAGATCGCCTATCATATCTTTTGCGCCGACAAGAGCGACTATTACAAGATTACCGACGGCTTGCCGCAATACGCGCAGGGGCGACCCTAAAGCACATCGCGATCTCTAAGATTCGCTCGTTGCGCTTTAGGTCCTTGATCTTGCGCATGTCGTTGTCGAAAAACCGCTGCACATTTTTGCGCGACATGCTTTAGCAGCAGCCTGCGCGGTTTTCCGGTTGCCCTCAGACGCTGCCCCTTTCCGCCACCAGCCTGCTGAGCCTGGAGATTTCTTCCCGCACCGATGCAAGCTCGGTCAGCACCTGCATGTCGATCTTCTGGTGCAGCGACAGAACTTCGAGCTCCGCCTTGAGATTGACCTCATAGTCTTTGGCGGCTTCGAAACGATCTCGCTCGGCCTGCCGGTTCTGCGACATCATGATGATCGGCGCCTGGATGGCGGCAAGCATGGAAAGGACGAGGTTGAGAAAAATGAAGGGGTAGGGATCGAAGGCGCCGGTAGCGAGAAGGATGGTGTTGACGACACACCAGAACACCAGGAACAGCAAGAAGCAGATAATGAAGTACCATGAGCCGCCGACGCGGGCGATGCCGTCCGCCAGGCGCTGTCCGGTCGACGATTCCGCCGAGAGGGCCGCGTTGATATCGGTCGATATGATCTTGCGCTCATGCGCCTTTCTCAGAACGCGCTTCTCTATATCGCCGAGTTCCTCGGAGGTTTTGTCGAAATGCAGATGAACGAAGTTGGGAAGACTATGCATGGGGGCTCCAGGGGTCGTGATGGCGTTGAATGCAACTATTCGACCAATAGCCAGAAATGCAACGACGGAAGAGTTTCAAAACCGATTGTGCATGGAGCCGCCGCGTGTGCCACCGTGCGGTGGCTCGCCGTTGCCCAACCGAGCAGGATGCTGGTCGCACGGCGTTTTAGACCATGGTCGGGACGGAGAAAATAGGCAGAGCAGGCACGGCCGAAAATTCATCGCGCGCGAGCGGCAGGGTCGGGGGTAAGGCACAGAACAGCCGATTGCCGTCCTGCTCTGCCGATTTTCCGGAAAATAGCGCGGCTGCCCGCCAAGGCGGAATTGATGACCAGACCGACCAGAGATTTCTCCAAATGCTGAGATATCTATGAAATTGTCATGCTTCTGTCATGAATTCCGAATGAACTGGAAGGCGGGCTAGGTATTTTCCGGGTTAAAATACGGACTATGCACGGAGCGCGATCTTTGATGTCTGGAGGCAGACGAAGGCGGTTGCGGAAGCAAGATGCCGTCGTTAAATGTATGGCATGACAGAGCAAAGCCAAATCACCCACACGATCCGCATCGCGGTTGCGCAGCTCAATCCGACGGTCGGGGACGTCTCCGGCAACCTCGCCAAGGCGCGCGAGGCGCGGGCCGAGGCGGCGCGCGAAGGCGCGCAGATCGTGTTGCTGACGGAGCTGTTCATTTCCGGTTATCCGCCGGAGGATCTGGTGTTGAAGCCGGCCTTTCTGCGCGCCTGCTGGAAAGCTGTCGAAAGTCTGGCCGCCGATACCGCCGATGGTGGACCCGGCGTTATCGTTGGTGTCCCGCGGCAGGATGATACCGGCCGCTACAATTCCGTGGCCGTGCTCGACGGCGGCAAGGTGATCTTCATCAGAGACAAGGTCGATTTGCCGAATTACGGCGAGTTCGACGAGAAGCGGGTTTTCGACGAAGGCACCATCGCAGGGCCGGTCAATTTCCGAGGCGTCCGCATCGGCATACCGATTTGCGAGGAGATCTGGAACGATCTCGGTATCTGCGAAACGCTGGCCGAGGCCGGTGCGGAAATCCTGCTGGTTCCGAACGGTTCGCCTTATTACCGCGGCAAGGTCGATGTTCGTCACCAGGTCGCGTTGCGGCAGGTGATCGAGTCAGGCTTGCCGCTCATCTTCGCCGCCCAGGTCGGCGGCCAGGACGAACTGGTTTTCGATGGTGCGAGCTTTGGCTTCAATGCCGACAAGACGCTGGCCTTCCAGATGAGTCAGTTTGAAACCGCGCTGGCGGTCACTACCTGGAAGAAGAATGACGGCGGCTGGCACTGCGCCGAAGGCCCGATGGCGCATATTCCGGAAGGCGAGGAGGCCGACTATCGCGCCTGCCTGTTGGGCTTCCGCGACTACGTGAACAAAAACGGCTTCAAGTCGGTCGTACTCGGCCTTTCGGGCGGTATCGACTCGGCAATCTGCGCCGCAATCGCAGTCGATGCGCTTGGGGAAGAGCGCGTGCGCACCGTCATGCTGCCCTATCGCTATACGTCTCAGGATTCTTTGAAGGATGCGGCGGATTGTGCCAAGGCGCTCGGCTGCCGCTACGATATCGTGCCGATCGAAGACCCCGTCACCGGCTTCGCCTCTGCCTTGTCCGATCTGTTCGAAGGGACTGAAAGCGGCATCACCGAGGAAAACCTGCAGAGCCGCGCCCGCGGCACCATTCTCATGGCGATCTCCAATAAATTCGGCTCGATGGTGGTGACGACGGGCAATAAGTCGGAAATGTCGGTTGGATATGCCACGCTCTATGGCGACATGAATGGCGGCTTCAACCCAATCAAGGATCTCTACAAGATGCAGGTCTATGCGCTGTCGCGTTGGCGCAACCTGCATGTGCCACCGGGCGCGCTCGGCCCATCGGGCGAGGTAATTCCCTATAACATCATCGACAAGGCGCCTTCCGCCGAGCTCAGACCGAACCAGACGGACCAGGATTCGCTTCCGCCCTATCCGGTGCTCGACGATATCCTTGAATGCCTGGTGGAGAAAGAAATGTCGGTCGAGGAGATCGTGGCGCGCGGTCATGACGTTGCGACCGTGCATCGCGTCGAGCATCTGCTTTATCTCGCAGAGTACAAGCGTCGCCAGTCGGCGCCGGGCGTGAAGATCACCAAGAAGAATTTCGGCCGCGATCGCCGTTATCCGATCACCAACCGGTTCCGCGATCGCTGATCGCGTTTCCGAGACAGGAAGAGGACGAATGCGTAGCTCGGTCGAGATCTATAACATCCGCACGGGTGCGAACCGGATGGTCTGGCAAACGGACCAGCTGATCGAGGCGCCGAACTATTCTCCTGACGGCCGCTATCTGCTCTTGAACAGCGACGGATTGCTTTATCGGCTACCATTGGATGGCAGCGGTGAGATCGCTCGCGTCGATACGGGCTTTGCGACCACATGCAACAACGACCACGGGATTTCTCCCGACGGGTCGCTGGTCGCGATTTCGGACAAGACACAGCACGGCAAATCCTGCATTTATGTACTGTCGGCCGAAGGCGGCACGCCACGGCAGGTGACGACCAACTTGCCATCCTATTGGCACGGCTGGTCGCCTGATGGGCAGCGTTTCTCCTATTGCGGCATTCGCGACAACGTCTTCGATATCTATACGATCTCGATCGATGGTGGCGAGGAGACGCGGTTGACGCATGGCGAAGGCCGCAATGACGGGCCGGATTTCTCCGCTGACGGGCAGTGGATCTATTTCAATTCCAGCCGTACCGGCCTCATGCAGATCTGGCGCATTCATCCCGATGGCACCGGCTTGCAGCAGGTAACTCACGACAATTATGGCAACTGGTTCGCCCATCCGTCGCCGAAGAACGACAAAGTCGTGCTGATCTCTTATGACCCCGATGTCTTCGACCATCCGCGCGATCTCAATGTTCGGATGCGGTTGATGGATATGGATGGCGGCAACCTTACAACCCTGTTCGAGCTCTTCGGCGGGCAGGGATCGATCAACGTGCCGAATTGGTCACCGGATGGAGACGAATTCGCCTATGTCCGCTACGAGCCGGCCTGACCTCTGGACACACCGTATCTCGCGCGATAGATGTGACTCGTTCTCAGGGCGCATCCGATCCGCGGGAAGGGCAAGGCCCACCTGAAGCATAGAATATGAGACTGCCACACCTCTTTTCAGTCTGTGGGCGCGGATACCGGACGTAAATGGAAGGAGGTCTATTTTGACCACGCGCTCTTTGGCTGCCAACGCCACTCTCGATTCCCTGAAAAAACAGGCCAAGGCTTTCCTCAAGGCTGTTCAGTCCGGCGACGCTTCGGCGCAAAGCCGTGTCGCACCCTATTTCACCGATTTAGCTGGCGTCGGGCTTCAGGACATACAGTTTGTCCTTGCCCGCGAATTCGGCTTCTCCAGCTGGACGAAGCTCAAGGCGCATCTGGAGACAGGTGATCGCCAGCATATTCCTCGCGACCAACTGGCCAATCAATTCCTCTCTCTCGCTGTGGTCTCCTATTTTTCCGGTATTCCAGCCGATCCGGCACGCTTTGATGAGGCGCTGGCGCTGCTGGATGAGCATCCGGAAATTGCCAGGGAAAACATTCATATCGCTGCAGCACTTGGGGACGCCGCCGGCATAAGCCGCTGGCTCGACCGCCAACCGCAGCTTCTCGATCGCAAGGCGGGTCCTTTCGACTGGTCGCCGCTGATGTATGCGGCCTATGCCCGCTTGCGCGGCCGCTCCAGCCTACCGGCAGCCAGA
Source organism: Rhizobium sp. BR 315 (assembly GCF_050577975.1). Taxonomy (NCBI): domain Bacteria; kingdom Pseudomonadati; phylum Pseudomonadota; class Alphaproteobacteria; order Hyphomicrobiales; family Rhizobiaceae; genus Rhizobium; species Rhizobium sp. BR 315. The sequence continues at coordinate 11,936 of NZ_JARWKZ010000017.1, forward strand.
GAGCTGGTCAGGCTCGGAGCCGACGTGAACGCCTTCTTTCTCGATGGCGGCCAATACAGGTTCACTGTATTGACAGGCGTGTTCGGTGAAGGCGAGGCGGGAAAGGTACGGCAGCCGCCGCATCCAGAGTGCGACGCCTTTGCGCGCTTGCTGCTCGAAGCCGGTGCCGAAGCCAATGACAGCCAGGCGCTCTATAACCGGATGTTCGAGCCAGACGATGCTTGCTTGCAGCTGCTGCTGGAATACGGCCTTTCGGCTGAAGACAGGAACAACTGGCTGGTGCGCGAAGACGGCAGGCTGGTTGCCAATTCGCAGACCGTCTTCGACTATCAGCTCGCCTGGGCGCTTGAGCACCGCATGGGCTCGCGCGTGCACCTGCTGGTTGAGCATGGTGCCGATGTTCAGAAGGTCGTCCATGGACGAACGCCTTTCGAATGGGCGCGTCTTGGTGGCGATAGCGAATTGGCGGAATATTTGGTGCGCAACGGCGCTACAGCCGTGCGTCTCAAGCCGGAAGACGAATTCTATATTGCTGTCATGGACAAGGACCTCTCGCTCGGCGATCTCCTGAGGATGAAACCGTCCGGTGACATATTTGCAGCTATGCAGCGCGGGCACCCCGCCATGCTCCATGACGCTGCCGGGGAAAATGATCTGGAGGCCGTTCGCCGAATGCTGGCGCTGGGTCTCGACGTCAGTGCGATGACCAGTCGCACGCCGTTGCATGAGGCGGCACTCCATGGCCATATCGATATGGCCCGGCTGCTGATCGAGCATGGGGCCGATACCGGCATTCGCGATCCGCATTTCTATTCGAGCCCGATCGGCTGGGCCGAATATAATGGCAAGTCGGAAATGGTCGAGTTCCTGAAAGCCTACCCGTCGGATATCTTTGCCGCCGCGGCTCTCGGGCTGATCGATCAGCTGGCCGGTCTTCTCGAACGATATCCCGAGCTGATAAATATGCGTTTTGGAAAGTTCCGTCCGTACGGGCCGCCCTCCGATCGCGATTGGATGACACCACTCGGTTTTGCCATTGCCAATCGCCGGATGGAGGCTGTGCGCGTCCTGCTGGCGTGCGGTGCAGAGCGCTCTGTCAGGGAGATATCGGGCAGATCCTATCGCGATCTCGCGCAGGAGACCGGCGATGAAGCGATCATCTCGCTGCTAGGTCAGCCTGGAATGGCCTAAGAATACTGCGTTTGAGAGGTCAAGCGGAACGCGCTTGGCCTCTGGGGGCAGAGCTTCACAGAGTCCACGAGCCGCCTGCTCTATCCTGTTGTATCTGCGCAATTTCGGATAAAGAATGCCTGCATAATTCTGCAGGAATTGCTCTATTGCGTCGGCTGCGGGCCGGCGTCTTTCGGATGCTTCAGGTCGATGCCGTGGTCGGTCGCCAGAAATTGCGGCCCGACCTGACGGACCTTGTTGGCGGAGGGATCGTAGGGACGATCAGGCGGAAACTGTTGCGGCTCTGCCTTCGTCACCGCCGGTGCTTTTACCGCTGGCGCCGGCTTCTGTTGCAGGCTGGAATCCTTCTGAAGCCTCGGCGTCTCGATGACCGTGATCGAGCTTTCGGGCTGTGCGAGGGATTGCTGCTGCGGCGCATAGGCGTCGAGTTTCGTGCGCGTGTCGATGACGATATCCGGCGCGGCTGAGGCCGGTGGGCTACAGCCGTTTCTTTGCATGGCATCCAGCAGTTGCCGGCGATCGAAATCGGCCGCATCGATCCGCCCGGTGCTCTGTTCGCGCTCGTCCATGAGTTGGGCAAGATCGTGCTGCATGCTTTCCAACGACATTCTCATATCGTCGCAAATGCCGGAATTGTCGTCCCCACCGAACCCAAAGCCATCGTCAGTGGCGCAGCCCTGGTTGCGCAGGTCGCTCATCACACGCCGGATCATCACGTTTTGCTGGACGATGGCGCGCGAAAGCTGGCGCGTTTCGTCGCTCGCACCGACAACCTCGTTGGTATTAGCATAGCGGCCGCGCAATTCGTCGCACAGATCCGCCTGGGCGAAGCTCGGTGTCGCCGTCATTAGGGACAGCAAGGCGATAGAAGTCAGGTGTATGCCGCGGTTCACGATACTGTTCTCGAAAGCGGTTGAACTTTGCTGAAAGCTACACTTCGGAGCTTAACAACGTATCCATCAAAACGCATGGATTTCGAGAAGGTTCTAGCGAATTGCGATTTGCGGCCGCTCTGATTTGGCGGCCGCAAAAGGCTTGGCTCAAGCGAGCTGCGATGCTTCGACCACGGCGAGAGCCGCCATGTTGACGACGCCGCGCGAGGTGACCGAAGGCGAAAGAATATGGGCGGGAAGGGCCGTGCCGAGCAGGATCGGCCCGACATGCAATCCGTCGGTCATAGTCTTGACCACGCCGAGCGTGATGTTGGCGGCATCGAGATTGGGGAAGACGAGCAGGTTCGCTTCGCCTGATAGCGTGCTGTCCGGCATGACATGGCGGCGCAAGCTTTCGGAGATGGCGCTGTCGCCATGCATCTCACCGTCGACTTCCAGCTCCGGTGCTGCCTCGCGAACGAGCGCCAGGGCGCTGCGCATCTTCGTGGCGCTTTCCGATTCCCGTGAACCGAAGTTGGAATGGGAAACCAGGGCGGCACGCGGCTCGATGCCGAAACGCTTGATTTCCTCTGCTGCCAGGATCGTCGATTCCGCGATTTCCTCTGCGGTCGGATTAAACGTCACATAGGTATCGGTATAGAACGTCGCGCCACGCTGCGAGATGAGCAGGCTGAGCGCCGAAAAATCTCGAACATCCGGACGCTTGCCGATGATCTGGCGGACGATGCGCAAGTGGCGCTCGTAACGGCCTTCGAGGCCGCAGATCAGCGCATCGGCCTCGCCGCGCTTCAGCGCAAGCGCGCCGATCACAGTCGTGTTGGTACGAACGATCGTACGCGCCGCCTCCGGGATGACGCCGGCACGACCGACGAGCGAAAAATAGAGCTCGACATATTCGCGGAAGCGCGGGTCGTCTTCCGGATTGATAACGGCGAAATCGGTATGGGGGCGAATCTTGAGGCCATAGCGCTTCAAACGGGTCTCGATGACCGAAGGACGGCCGATCAGGATCGGCGTTGCTGTGCCTTCCTCAAGCAGAACCTGGGCGGCGCGCAACACGCGCTCGTCCTCGCCTTCGGAGAAGACGACACGCTTGCGCTCGGCAATCTTCGCAGCCGCAAAGATCGGCTTCATGATGAAGCCGGAGCGAAAGACGAAGCGGTTGAGCTCGTCCATATAGGCGTCGAAATCGGCGATCGGACGCAGCGCCACGCCGCTGTCGGCGGCAGCCTTCGCCACGGCCGGTGCGATGCGCAGGATCAGGCGCGGATCGAAGGGCGAGGGGATGAGGTAATTCGGGCCGAAGACCGGGGTTTCGCCCGTGTAGGCGCGGGCGGCAACGTCGGAAGGCTCTTCGCGGGCGAGCGAAGCGATGGCGCGCACGGCGGCCATCTTCATTTCCTCGTTGATCGTCTTGGCGCCGCAATCGAGCGCGCCGCGGAAGATATAGGGGAAGCAGAGGACGTTGTTCACCTGGTTCGGGAAATCCGAACGGCCGGTGCAGATCATCGCATCGGGACGTGCAGCGCGGGCGAGGTCGGGCATGATTTCCGGCGTCGGATTGGCGAGCGCCATGATCAGCGGCTTTTCCGCCATCTGCTCCAGCAGCTCCGGCTTCAACACGCCGGCCGCCGAGAGGCCGAGGAAGACGTCGGCGCCGGGAATGGACTCGGCAAGCACGCGCTTGTCGCTGTCCTGGGCATAGACGGACTTCCATTCGTCCATCAGGACGTTGCGGTCCTTGTAGACGAGGCCCTCGATATCGTGGACCCAGATGTTCTCGCGCTTGGCGCCGAGGATGACGAGCAGGTTCAGGCAGGCGAGCGCTGCAGCGCCGGCGCCGGAGGCGACGATCTTGACGTCCTCGATCTTCTTGCCGGCCAGTTCCAGCCCGTTGAGGATGGCGGCGGCGACGATGATGGCGGTGCCGTGCTGGTCGTCGTGGAAAACAGGGATTTCCATCTTCTCGCGCAGGCGGCGCTCGACGTCGAAGCATTCCGGCGCCTTGATGTCTTCGAGATTGATGCCGCCGAAGGTCGGCTCCAACGCGGAGATGGTGTTGACCATCTCGTCGACGGTGGGGGCCGCGACTTCGATGTCGAACACATCGATGCCGGCAAATTTCTTGAAGAGAACGGCCTTGCCTTCCATCACAGGCTTGGAGGCGAGCGGGCCGATATTGCCGAGACCGAGAACCGCCGAACCGTTGGAAATAACGGCAACGAGATTGGCGCGGGACGTATAGTCCGCGGCCGTCTCGGGGTTGTCGCGGATGGCAAGGCAGGGCGCGGCAACACCTGGGGAATAGGCAAGCGCCAGATCACGCTGATTGCCGAGCGGCTTCGTCGCCTGAATTTCGAGTTTGCCGGGGCGGGGATAGCGATGGAAATAGAGCGCCTGTTCGTCGAGGTTTCCGCTCGCCATGTTCTTGGCTGCCTTCGAAGTGTCGTCGTGCGTATCCATCCGCGTCTCCATTCCTGCCTGCACCTGCATTTGAGTCCCTCAATACATCAATCGTTGAACGTTCACAGTATGCAATTGACATGCCGGCTGCTTTTGCCGCGACAAAGTCCTGATCGCTGCCTGCTGGGCACTACGTGCGGGCGGGGCCATCCATATCTTGTCCTGTGCCCCGGCTTTGCGGCCGATCGGCTGGACCTTGCCACCCCGGTCAGACGTCGTCGAATCGACCCTATATGCCGTCGCGCACAGGATTTGTCATCTTCCTGAAACACGAGTCTGGTTTTGGAATAGTCAAGGCTAGGATAGGGCACGGACATTGAGTTCGTGAATGAAAACATGGACACCCGGCGATTCCGAACACTGTTCATTTCTGACGTGCACCTCGGTTCGAAGGCCGCCAAGGCGGATTTTCTGATCGATTTTCTCCGTCATCACGATGCCGACACCATCTACCTGGTCGGAGATATCGTCGACGGTTGGCGCCTCAAGCGGAACTGGTATTGGCCGCAGGACTGTAACGACGTCGTGCAGAAGCTTCTGCGCAAGGCGCGCAAGGGCACGCGCGTCGTCTATATCCCCGGCAATCACGATGAATTCCTTCGCGATTTCCCGGGCATGCACTTCGGCGGCATCGAGGTGGCGCAACGCGCCATGCACGAAACGGCCGACGGTAAGAAATATCTCGTGCTGCACGGCGACGAATTCGACGTCGTCGTTCGCAATGCCCGCCTGCTCGCTTACCTTGGCGATTGGGCTTATGACATGGCGATCCTGATCAATGTCGGCCTCTCGGCAGTGCGCCGCCGCCTGAACATGCCTTATTGGTCCTTCTCGGCATGGGCGAAGCTGCAGGTGAAGCACGCGGTGAATTTCATTGGTGAATTCCAGCGTGTCGTTGCCGAGGAAGCGAGACGCAACGATGCAGACGGCGTGATCTGCGGCCACATCCATCATGCGGTCATCGAGGATCTCGATGGCATCCGCTATATCAATACCGGCGATTGGGTGGAGAGCTGCACGGCGATTGCCGAGCATGAGGACGGCACGTTCGAACTGATCACCTGGCAAACAATTCTCGAGACGCAGCCTGCCGGCGCGCCGGCCGAAGAATTGCCGCAGTCGCTGGGCGCTCAGGCCGCGTGATTTCGATGCGTCTTCACGCGCTCAGTAATGGCCTGTCATAATTATTGACTGCCGGGAAACGTCTGTTGTGCCGGACTTTACCGGGAACGTTTCAGTTCGACTATTTCTCGCCATAGTCGTGCTCACGATAGAGTGGTAGGGACAAATAGGTTCCCTTCAGGTCTATCATGATTCCCGCGATAAAATCTTTCCAGGGTGAGGGTGCGCCTCCGTATTTCCGCTTGCGCACCGCATTGTCCTATTGTGCGCCGTTGTTCGTCAACGGCATCGCCCTGCCGTTCTTCCCCGTCTGGCTGGCGGGGCTGAATTTCAGTGATCATGAGATCGGCCTGGTGATTGCCGTGCCGATGGTCGTGCGCGTTCTCGTGACGCCTGTTATCGCAGTGCTCGCCGACCACATGAAGGAGCGCGCCGATGTGCTGTTCTGGTCGGGCGGCCTGTCGCTGCTGACGGCGATCGCGCTTTACTGGACCAGCGAATTCTGGCCGGTGCTGCTCGTCTATGGCATCCAGGGTGCAACCTATGCGCCCTATCTGCCGGTGGTCGAATCCATCGCCATGTCAGGTGTGCGGCGCTGGGGCTTCGACTACGGCTCGATGCGGGTCTGGGGGTCGATCACTTTCATCGTCTCGACGCTGCTCGGGGGACAGATGATCGGAATGTGGGGCGGCACAATGGTGCTTCCCGTCATGGTCGCGGGTTTCGTGCTGACCATGCTCATGGGCCTTGTCTCGCCGCGCATCGGACCGACGCGGCGGCGCAACCAGCCGATCAATTTGCAGCCGCCAACGGGGAGTTTGCGCTCACCGCAGCTGCTCATCACCATGATCGGTGTCTCGGTCCAGCAATCGAGCCACGCAATGCTCTATACGTTCGCGTCGATCTATTGGCGCAAGCTCGGCTTTTCAGGCAGCGAGATCGCAGTTCTCTGGAGCATAGGCGTCGCCGCCGAGGTGATGGTTTTCTTCCTGTCGAAAATGTTGAACCGCCGTTTCAGCGCGTGGACGCTGATCTTCTTCGGTTCGAGCGTCTGCGTCCTGCGCTGGGCCCTGTTTCCCTTCAATTTCGGCTTCCTGGGTTATTTCCTGCTGCAAGCCCTGCATGCCTGCACCTTTGCCTGCGTGCATACCGGCATCCAACGCCGTATCGTCGCCTCGGTTCAGGAAACGCAGGAATCAGCGGCCCAGGGCGCCTACTATTTCTATAACGGCATGTTCCTCGGCCTGATGACGCTGGCGTCCGGCTATCTTTATGCCTGGCTGGATCTCGACAGCTATTATGTCATGGCTGCGCTGGCGGCTCTCGGTCTGGCCATGGTGATCTTCGCGCGCGGCCTCCAATCCAAGGGCTCGGCGATCGGTGGAGACGCGCGCGGCGTCTCATGACGCAGATGCAACAAATTCATTTGGATATCAAAAAGCTGTGACATATGTTGGCCACGGCGCGGCATGGCAATTTCCTATGCAGTCGGTGTATGAAAGATCGGCGTCGGACGGGGCTCCCGAGTCGGCGTTGATGATGCCAGATCTGAAAGACACATGAGCTTGAAAGCAGCCGAACAAAAAACCGATGCACCCAGGATCGATGACGAGGGCGATGGCCGTGGGCATCGCTATCGGCTCGAGGGCAATTGGCGTAGCGCCAATGTGCATGGCGTGCTGCGGCAGATCGAGCAGCTCTCGAAACGGAGCGCGGGCGGCGAGGTCGTCATCGATCTTTCCGGTCTCTCGGATGTCGATACGGCCGGCGCATTGCTGATCCGCCGGCTGAAGGAAAGCCAGGAAGCACACAAGGCCCACGTCACGATCGAAGGCTCCAATCCCCACATTGATGAATTGCTGACGGCTTTCGATGAGGATCCCCATGCTGAATCCGGGGAGCCGAAGCCGAAAAAATCCCTGCCGGAGCGTTTTCTCGAACCCGTCGGGAAAAGCGTCTATGAAATCTGGGGCAATCTGGTTGCCGCCATGTATATCCTGGGTTCGGCCGTGCGTGGCGCTCAGCTCAAGTTCGGGCGCGGCAGCGGCGTTTCGCCGGCTTCGATCATCAACCAGATCGATCACATGGCGGTGCGCGCCGTTCCGATCATCCTGCTGATGTCGTCGCTGATCGGCGCGATCATCGCGCAGCAGGGGGCATTCCAGCTGCGCTATTTCGGCGCCGAAGTCTTCGTCGTCGATCTCGTCGGCATCCTGCAATTGCGCGAAATCGGCGTGCTTCTGACTGCGATCATGATCGCCGGCCGTTCGGGCAGCGCGATCACCGCCGAAATCGGCTCGATGAAAATGCGCGAGGAGGTGGACGCCCTGAAGGTCATGGGCCTCAACCCCATCGGGGTGCTGATCTTTCCGCGGCTAGTGGCGCTGACCGTTGCTCTGCCGTTGTTGACGGTCATTGCCAACTTTGCCTCGCTCTTCGGCGCTGCGATGGTCACCTGGGCCTATTCCGGCATCACTGTCGCGACCTTCATTTCGCGCCTGCATGAGGCGGTCAGCCTTTCCACGGTCATTTCCGGGATGATCAAGGCGCCGTTCATGGCCTTGGTCATCGGCATCGTCGCGGCGGTCGAGGGGCTGAAGGTTGGAGGCAGCGCGGAATCACTGGGCCAACATGTGACCTCGTCGGTGGTGAAGTCGATCTTCGTCGTTATCCTGATGGACGGGCTGTTTGCCATGTTCTACGCCGCGATCGATTTCTGAGGGATGGCAACTATGAGCGCGCTTCACTCGGAGACCCCGTTGGAAAAAGATGAGCAAGGCAGGGACATCGTGCTGTCGGCGCGGGATGTCACCGTGGCTTTCGGATCGAAGGTCGTCCTCGATAAATTGAATCTCAATATCTATCGCGGCGAAATCTTAGGCTTCGTCGGCGCTTCCGGTGCGGGCAAGTCCGTGCTGTTGCGTACGGTGCTGCGGCTGCTACCGCGCCGCGCCGGCAAGATCGAGATCCTTGGCGAGGACTACGACACGCTCTCGGAGCCGGAGCGCAACCAGCTCGACATGCGGCTCGGCGTTCTCTTCCAGCAGGGGGCGTTGTTTTCATCGCTGACGGTGAAGGAAAACATCCAGGTGCCGATGCGGGAGTATTTGGACCTGCCGCAAGAGATGATGGATGAATTGGCGCTGATGAAGATCCGCATGGTGGGTCTGGCGGCCGATGCCGCCGATAAATATCCCTCGGAGCTTTCCGGCGGCATGATCAAGCGCGCAGCGCTTGCCAGGGCCCTGGCGCTGGATCCCGACCTTGTTTTCCTCGACGAGCCGACCTCGGGGCTCGATCCTATCGGCGCAGCGGAGTTCGACGAGTTGATCGCCCGGCTGCGCGACACGCTCGGCCTGACCGTTTATATGGTGACTCACGACCTCGACAGCCTTTTTTCCGTCTGCGACCGTATTGCCGTTCTTGGACATAAGCGGGTATTGGTGGAAGGAACGGTTGAGGACATGCTCGCCTGCGATGACCCCTGGGTGCAATCCTACTTCAAGGGCAAGCGCGCACGTTCGATCGTGCCGCGGGATGACATCAGGGGCCGTAACGACGACAAAAGCGCAAGCGCCCACAGCCGCGAGAAGTGACTGGAGATTATGGAAACCAAAGCCAATTATACGATCGTCGGGTTCTTCACGCTGCTTGTCATCGCAGCCGCCTTCGGCTTCGTCTACTGGATGGCCGAATATGGCCGCGGCGGACCGATGGTCGAACTGGTCGTGCGCATCCCCGGTTCGGCAAACGGTTTGAGCGTCGGCTCGCCGGTCCGCTTCAACGGTATTCAGGTCGGCTCGGTGCAGAGCCTGTCGATCGACGCGGACGATCCGAACTATTCGCTGGCTTTCACGCAGGTGCGTGTTGACGCGCCGGTTTATACCTCGACCAAGGCCATCCTCGAGATCCAGGGTTTGACGGGTGCCGCCTATATCGAGCTTTCCGGCGGACGCAACGGTGACGAGAATATTTTGAAACGCTCGGTCGATACCGGAAAGCGCGCAGTGCTGCTGGCAGATCAATCGAGCGTGACGAACCTGCTGGCGACGGCGGACAAGATCCTGAACCGTGCCAATGATACGATCGGCGACATTCAGGGCTTCATCTCGGATTCGCGAGGGCCGTTGACCGATACGGTGCGCAATGCGCAGAAGTTCTCCAAGGCGCTCGCCGACAATTCCGACAATATCGACAAGTTCCTGGCGAGTGTCGGTCAGCTGTCCGATACTTTCAAGACGGTCTCGACCCGCGTCGACTCGACGCTGGATGCGATCGAGAAGCTGGTGCGCGCCGTCGATGCCCAGAAGATCAACGACGTCGTCGCCAATGCCGACAGGATCACGGCCAATGTCGCCGATGCTACGACTGACCTGAAGGCGACCATTGCCAGCTTCAAGCAGACGGCCGACACTTACACGACCTTCGGCCAGAAGGCGCAAAAGACCTTGGATCGCGTCGATGAGATCGTTGCACAGATCGATCCCGCGAAGATCAAGGGATCGGTCGATGACATCGCTGACGTGACGAAACAGGCTCGCACGGCGGTTGCGTCGATACGGGACGTTGCCAATTCGGTTGCCGCGCATCAGCAGGACATCGACCAGACGATCGCCAATGCGCGGGAGATTTCCACCAAGCTCAATGCGGCATCCGGCAAGGTCGATGGGATACTGACCAAGGTCGATTCCCTGCTCGGCAACGACAGCACGCAATCGCTGTTCGCCGAAGCCAAGGATACGCTCGAATCCTTCAAGAAGATGGCTGACAACCTCAATTCCCGCATCGGGCCGATCGCCGACAATCTGCAGAAGTTCTCGGGCGGCGGCTTGCGCGATGCCCAGACGCTTATCAACGATATGCGCGGCACGGTTGACAATCTGAATGCGACTATCACTAATTTCGACCGTAACCCGCAGCGACTGATCTTCGGTGGCGATACGGTGAAGACATATGACGGCCGCGCGCGGCATTGATGAACAGCGATATCTGGTCTCCAGGGGATAAGCGAAATATGGTCGGTTGCGTGTCGAGTGAGCGTCATCAGGTGTGGAAAGCTGTGATCGCGTTGCCGTTGCTCGCAGCCTTGCTCGGGGGCTGTGGCACCTCCAGCAACAACGACACCTACGATCTTTCCGCTTCGGCGAAGGCAAATGGACCTTCCGCCAAGGGCAAGCAGATCCTGATTCCGCCGCCGACCGCGCTGCAGGCGCTGGACAGCAACCAGATCGTCATTCGTGTTTCGTCTTCGGAAATCCAATATCTCGGCAAATCGCAATGGAGCGACAAGCTGAGCAAGATGGTGCAGTCCAAGCTGGCGGAAGCCTTCGAGAACACCGGCAAGCTCGGCGGCGTCGGCGTGCCGGGGCAGGGACTGGCGATCGACTATCAGATCGTCACTGACATTCGCGCCTTCGAGATCAATGCCTCCCGCGGCCAGAAGACGGCGATCGTCGAAATCTCGGAAAAGATCCTGAACGACCGCTCTGGCACGGTGAAGGCGCAGAACGTCTTCCGTAAGGTCGTGCCGATCAGCGGCGGCAGTAACCCCGATTTCGTTCGGGCGCTCGATTCGGCGTTTGCGGGCGTGACGGGCGAGCTTGTAGACTGGACGCTGCGCTCGCTTTGAGGGCGTCTACCGCTCCATAAGTTCTTTCAGTGTTTTCAGATCCCGCAGGACATGCGCGGCATCGGCCGCGAATTGCTCTTCAGTCATGCCTGGAAGCCGGAGCAGGGTGAACATGACCTCGCAGCCATCGCCGTTCGGCACGATCCTCAGAGAATTGTAAACCTGCAGGCCTGATTCCAAGGTCACCCTGTGATCTATGACGCCGAAGTCGTTGTGAGGCGTAAAGCGCACGCGGGCGGCACCGAGGGTGCCTTCGGCGATCCAGTCACCACCATCCTGCGTCAATCCAAATGCCAGGCCCGAGGCCCAGAAAGGCATGTTTTGCGGACGGCTGGCGTAACCGTAGACCTCTCTCCAATCGCGATCGATGGAGATATGCACGATCTTCGCGCTCATGGTCGACACGGTGGTTTCCTCCTCTATATGATCCTTCACGGGGCTGCGATCGGCTGGGCAAGCGCGGGTTTGCAAATGGATGAATTACAAATCCCGCAACATTCTTGCACAGTCCTGCAAAGGGGACGATTCACGGCTTGCGAAGGCTTGCCGTTTTTCGCCCGGAGTGCAACAACAACCCCGAACGCAGGGCTGTCGCCGGTCGCGCCGAGTGTCGGCGGCATTGCGTCACATCGGATGTTGCTGCGTCCTCCGGTTCCTCGGGATGGGGACGGATGCAGTCAACGACTCACTGGAGGATTGTCGTGGAAAAGGCAGAAATCGGGCTGATCGGTCTTGCTGTGATGGGATCGAATCTGGCGCTCAACATCGCCGAAAAAGGCAACAAGATCGCAGTGTTCAACCGTACGCCACAGGTGACGGATGAATTCTACGCCAATGCTGGCGCTCTCAAGGACAAGATCATTCCTTGCAAGACGATCGAGGAGTTCGTCGAGGCGATCCGTCCGCCGCGGCCGATCATCATCATGATCAAGGCTGGCGAGCCGGTCGACCAGCAGATGGCGGCGCTGCAGCCGTATCTCGACAAGGGCGACATCATGATCGACGCCGGCAATGCCAATTTCCGCGACACGATCGCCCGTTTCGACCGTCTCAAGGACACTGGCCTGACCTTCATCGGCATGGGCGTGTCCGGTGGCGAGGAAGGTGCGCGCCATGGCCCGTCCATCATGGTCGGCGGCACGGAAGACTCCTACAAGCGCGTTGAGAAGGTGCTGACGTCGATTGCGGCCAAGTACAATGACGATCCGTGCGTTGCCTGGCTCGGCAATGACGGTGCCGGCCATTTCGTCAAGACGATCCACAACGGCATCGAATATGCCGATATGCAGATGATTGCCGAAATCTACGGCATTCTGCGCGATGGCCTTGGCAAAAGCGCTGCCGATATCAGCTCGATCTTCGGCAACTGGAACAAGGGCCGTCTCAACTCCTACCTGATCGAAATCACGGAAAAAGTTCTCGCCGCCAAAGACCCGGCAACCGGCAATGCCATGCCGGACGTCATCCTCGACAAGGCCGGCCAGAAGGGTACTGGCAAGTGGTCTGCCATCGAAGCCCAGAACATGGGCATTCCGGCAACCGCGATCGAAGCGGCCGTTGCAGCGCGTAGCCTGTCGGCTCTCAAGAGCCAGCGCGAGGCAGCCGAGAAGATCTTCGGTACGCCGGACTACAAATTCCCGATCGCTTTCGGTCCCGACCTGCTGAAGGATCTCGAGCTTGCGCTGTTTGCCGCCAAGATCGGTGCCTATGCGCAGGGCTTTGCCGTCATGGCGGAGGCTTCGAAGGAGTTCAACTGGTCGCTGCCGATGCCCGTCATCGCCAAGATCTGGCGTGCCGGCTGCATCATCCGTTCGCAGTTCCTCGACGAGATCACCAGCGCCTTCACCAAGACCCCGGATGCGGCGAACCTGATCGTCACGCCGGCCTTTGCCGAGATGGTCAAGGAATCGATCCCGTCGCTGCGCCGCATCGTTTCGGCTGCGACCGCTGCCGGTCTGCCGGTCCCGGCACTTGCTTCGGCACTGACCTATTTCGATGCCTATCGCCAGGCGCGCGGCACTGCCAACCTGATCCAGGCTCAGCGCGACTTCTTCGGCGCGCACGGCTTCGACCGTGTCGATGGCAAGGATATCCACCACGGCCCATGGGGTAGCGGCGCTCAGGGCTGAGAAGCCGGTCGAATGCGATTATGAGAAAAGCCCGCCGGAGAAATCCGGCGGGCTTTTTATCGTCAGCTCTTTGGCCATACGGGCGAACTGATGCTTTGCAGCAGTTCCGGCTCTATGCCGTCAATGCGGGCGATGATGGACTTGGCCAGCTCCCGGCCACTCTGGCGGACATCCTCATAGATTGTGATGATCTCCGGACGGATCCAGTTCAGCACGTCGGTCGATTGCTTGGCGACCATATCGATATCGCGACCGAGGCGGAAACCGGCCGCTTCGATGCCGGCATTGACGGCAATGGCGCCGGCGCCGCTCGAACAGACGATACCATCGGGCGGATGCGAGGAGCGCATCAGCGCTTCGACGCTGTCTCTGATATCGGCGAGCGGCGCATCGGTCGTTACCCTCAGCGGGATCTCTTCGGCGCCATATTCATGAAGACCGATCTGGAAGCCGATACGGATATGCGAGTAATAGGTCAGCTTGCTGACGGGTTGCAGCAGGGCCAGCCGTCGCCGCCCCTTGGCGACCAGCGCGCGTACGGCCTCATGGGCGAAAGCCTCGTTGTCGAAATCATGGAAGGGGTGGACGATGCCCATATCCGTCCGCCCATGCGTAGCGAAGGGCAGGCCGCGTTCGTGCATCAGCCGAACACGTGGATCATCCGGCTCCGTACGCGATATGATGACGCCATCGGCCGAGCCGGTATCGAGGATGTAGCGCACGGGAACCAGCGGGTCCTTGCTGTGCGAATGCGGCGTGATGACCAAGTGGTATTGCGTGCCTGCCAGAACCTCGGAAATACCGAAAACCATCTGGCTGGTGAAGCCCATGATTTCCTCGTCGATGCTCAGCACCAGCGCTATGACATTGGTCTTGCCGGTTCTCAGGCGTACGCCGGCGCGGTTCGGCTGGTAGCCCAATTGCCGGGCGACCATGCGCACTCGCTCCTTGGTCTCCGCGCCGATGTCGGGGGCATCCTTCAATGCGCGCGACACGGTGGTAATTCCGAGCCCTGTCATGAAGGCGATCGTCTTCAGCGTCGGTCGCTCCGGGGCCTTCTGCGGGCTGTTTCCTGAAATTTTCTTATTGTCCATATCGTTCCAGCTCGCCTCCCGGCCGCCCGCCTCGGCCAATCCGCTTATATTGCTCATGCCCGTGCCGCAAGCATAGATGCAATGCTGTGGCTCGTCCGTCAGTGCTCAAAACTGTAACGATACAGTGCGAATGTCGAGTGTTATTTTGGAGGTATCTTCCGTCGATATGCCCATTGGTTGTATCGCCAATCGTCATCGAGGAATCTTGCACTGGCTGGCGAAATGAGGAGTGATTGTCATGCTATTTTCCCAAAAATGGCGATAAATCAGCTAATTATACCAATATCTCTCCCTCGTGTATTGCCGGTACGGACAATGTCGCGCACAGGTAAAATCTTGCTTACAGGTTGTATATTCGATTGCCTTCAAAAAAATCACGGACAGGCTGTTGCGTGCCGAAAACGATTCGACTAGGCTTTTCCGGCAACGTTTCAGTGAGGGAGGAAAACTCATGAATATTCGTTTGGTGGCGGCCGCACTGGCTGCTTCGGTCGTGTTGCCCCTGGGAGCAGCCAATGCGACCGATCTCGAGGTAACCCATTGGTGGACGTCCGGCGGCGAAGCGGCTGCCGTGGCCGAGCTGGCGAAGGCGTTCGACGCCACCGGCAACCACTGGGTCGATGGCGCGATTGCCGGCTCCGGCGGTACCGCGCGTCCGATCATGATCAGCCGCATCACCGGCGGTGATCCGATGGGCGCCACCCAGTTCAATCATGGCCGCCAGGCGGAGGAGCTTGTCCAGGCTGGTCTCATGCGCGACCTGACCGATGTGGCGACGAAGGAACACTGGAAGGACATCATCCGCCCATCGAGCCTGCTCGATTCCTGCACCATCAAGGGCAAGATCTATTGCGCCCCGGTTAATATCCATTCCTGGCAGTGGCTCTGGCTCTCGAATGCCGCCTTCAAGAAGGCTGGCGTTCCGGTTCCGAAGAACTGGGATGAGTTTGTCGCTGCCGCTCCCGCACTGGAGAAGGCTGGCATCGTTCCGCTCGCCATAGGCGGTCAGCCCTGGCAGGCTACCGGCGCCTTCGACGTGCTGATGGTCGCCATCGCCGGCAAGGATACTTTCCAGAAGGTATTCAGCGAGAAGGACGCGAAAGTGGCGGCCGGGCCGGAAATCGCCAAGGTCTTCAAGGCTGCCGATGACGCCCGCAAGATGGCCAAGGGGTCCAATGTTCAGGATTGGAACCAGGCCACCAACCTGGTCATCACTGGCAAGGCCGGTGGGCAGATCATGGGCGACTGGGCGCAGGGCGAGTTTGCTCTTGCAGGCCAGAAGGCCGGCACGGACTATACCTGCCTTCCGGGCCTCGGCGTCAACGAAATCATCTCGACAGGCGGCGATGCCTTCTACTTCCCGTTGCTGAAGGATGATGCCAAGTCCAAGGCTCAGGACGTGCTCGCCAAGACGCTTCTCGACCCCAAGGTTCAGGTCGCTTTCAACCTGAAGAAGGGCTCGTTGCCCGTGCGTGGCGATGTCGATCTCGGATCGGCCAACGACTGCATGAAGAAGGGCCTCGAAATCCTGAAGAAGGGCAATGTGATCCAGGGGACGGACCAACTTCTCTCTGCCGATACGCAGAAGCAGAAGGAAGACCTGTTCTCCGAGTTCTTCGCCAATCCTTCGATGACGCCGGAAGCGGCGCAGAAGCGCTTCGCCGATATCATCGCCGCGGCTGATTGATCTCAATCCTCTGACTGTCGTGACGCCGGTCTCCTATTGGTGGCCGGTGTCACGGCCGGAGCCACATTATGTGATCCGGTTCGCCACAGCACCCTTTATGGGCGGCGGACCTGCATCTATGTGAGCATCACTGTGGATGAGGATGAAGCGCGGGAGCCGCGGTCGCAAACCCGGTTTCTGATCGTTGAAGCACTCGCGATGCAGAAGGAGCTAGAATGACGGGTCAAGCGAAAGCCGGCCGGCCAAATCAATATCTGCGCAATCTGAACTCGAAGATTGCATCTATTCCAATGATCCTGACGGCCGTCGTCATCTTTCTGGGCGGCTCAATCTGGACGGTGGTTTATTCCTTCACCAGTTCAAAGCTGCTGCCGCGTTTGAACTTCGTCGGATTGGATCAGTATCACCGCCTGTGGGCGGCGCCGCGCTGGATAATATCCATCGAGAACCTTGCGGTTTACGGCATTCTTTCGATGATTTTCAGTCTTTTGATCGGCTTCGTGCTGGCAGCATTGATGGACCAGAAGATCCGCTTCGAAAATACGTTTCGCACGATTTTCCTTTATCCATTCGCCCTTTCCTTCATCGTTACCGGCCTCGTCTGGCAATGGCTGCTCAATCCCGAATTTGGCATCCAGTCCGTGGTGCGTTCGCTCGGCTGGACGAGCTTCACCTTCGATCCGCTCTATACGCCGAGCATTGTCATTTACGGCGTGCTGATCGCGGCCCTTTGGCAGGGGACGGGCCTTGTGATGTGCCTGATGCTCGCGGGCCTGCGCGGCATCGACGAAGACATTTGGAAGGCCGCGCGCGTGGACGGTATCCCGATGTGGCGGACCTATCTGTTCATCGTCATTCCGATGATGCGTCCGGTCTTCATCACGACCCTCGTCATCATCGCCAGCGGTATCGTCAAGGTTTACGACCTCGTCGTCGCACAGACGAGCGGCGGCCCCGGCATCTCTTCCGAGGTCCCCGCGAAATACGTCTACGACTACATGTTCCAGGCGCAGAACCTCGGACAAGGTTTCGCAGCCTCCACCATGATGCTGGTGACCGTCGCCATCATCATTATCCCCTGGGCCTACCTGGAATTCGGCGGAGGGCGCAAGCGTGTCTGATTCAATAACTCTCAAGAATGCGAATGGCGCCGCGACGTCGACGGGCAAGACCTTCTCGGGGCCGAATGGCCGCAAGCCTCGTCCGGTGCTCTCCGGCCGCAACATCATGCTTTACGGCACGCTCTTCGTTGCCGCCGTCTACTATCTGCTGCCGCTTTATGTGATGATCGTCACGTCGCTGAAGGGGATGCCGGAAATCCGGCTTGGCAACATCTTCTCGCCGCCGCTCGAAATCACCTTCGAACCGTGGGTGAAAGCCTGGGCGACAGCGTGCACCGGTCTTAATTGCGACGGTCTTTCCCGTGGTTTCTGGAATTCGGTGCGCATCACCGTGCCGTCCACGATCTTCTCGATCGCGATCGCCTCGGTCAACGGATACGCGCTTGCCAATTGGCGCTTCAAGGGAGCCGATCTGTTCTTCTCGATCCTTGTCGTCGGAGCGTTCATTCCCTATCAGGTGATGATCTATCCGATCGTCATCGTGCTGCGTGAGATCGGTATCTACGGCACGCTGTCGGGACTTATCCTGGTGCACAGCATCTTCGGCATGCCGATCCTGACGCTTCTATTCCGCAATTATTTCGCATCGCTGCCCGTGGAGCTTTTCAAGGCGGCGCGCATCGATGGCGCGGGTTTCTGGCAGATTTTCCTGCGCATCATGCTGCCGATGTCGCTGCCGATCTTCGTCGTCGCCATGATCCTGCAGATCACGGGTATCTGGAACGACTTCCTGTTCGGCGTCGTCTTCACCCGACCGGAATACTATCCGATGACCGTGCAGCTCAACAATATCGTCAATTCTGTCCAGGGCGTGAAGGAATATAACGTCAACATGGCGGCGACGATCCTTACGGGTCTTGTTCCGCTGATCGTTTATTTCGTCTCCGGGCGGCTTTTCGTCCGTGGCATCGCCGCTGGCGCAGTGAAGGGTTGATTTATGAATAGTAGCGTTTCAATCAAGGAGCTGTCGCTCGATTTCGGCGCGGTCAGCGTTCTGAAGAACCTCAATCTTGAGATCGAGGATGGTGAATTCCTCGTGTTGCTCGGCTCGTCGGGCTGTGGCAAGTCGACCTTGCTCAACTGCATTGCGGGCCTGCTCGACATCAGCGAGGGCCAGATCTTCATCAAGGGCAAGAACGTCACCTGGGAAGAGCCCAAGGATCGCGGCATCGGCATGGTGTTCCAGTCCTATGCGCTCTATCCGCAGATGTCGGTCGAGAAAAACCTGTCCTTCGGCCTGCGTGTCGCCAAGGTGCCGCAGGACGAGATCAACAAGCGCATCGCGCGTGCGGCTGAGATCCTGCAGATCGAGCCACTCCTGAAGCGCAAGCCGGCTGAGCTTTCGGGCGGCCAGCGCCAGCGCGTCGCGATCGGCCGTGCGCTGGTGCGCGATGTCGATGTCTTCCTCTTCGACGAGCCGCTATCGAACCTCGATGCCAAGCTGCGCTCGGAGCTGCGTGTGGAAATCAAGCGGCTGCACCAGTCGCTGAAGAACACGATGATCTACGTCACCCATGACCAGATCGAGGCGCTGACGCTTGCCGACCGCATCGCGATTATGAAGAACGGCGTCATCATGCAGCTCGACGACCCCACAACGATCTACAACGAGCCGCGCAATCTTTTCGTGGCCGGCTTCATCGGCTCGCCGTCGATGAACTTCCTGCGCGGCGAACTCGTCAATCGCGAGGGCAAGGTGGTGTTTGCGACCAACGACGTGCTGTTCTCGCTCGATGGCTACAAGGCAGGCGAGACCCTGCAGGCCGGCCGCAAGGTCGTGCTGGGCGTCCGGCCTGAGCATATCAAGGTCAATGAAGAGGCAGCATCCGGTGCCGAAATCCACAATGCCACCGTCGATATCGAAGAGCCGATGGGCGCCGATAATCTGCTTTGGCTGAAGCATGCCGGCCATACCATGTCGGTGCGCGTTAACGGTGCCCGGAGGTTTGGCCCCGGTTCGGCTGTGAAGCTCGGCTTCGACATGTCTCTCGCATCGCTCTTTGATGCGCAGACAGAAGTTAGAATGTGATCCCATGCACGGAGGCGGTTTTGCCGCCTCCATCTTACAGCGGCCCCGGGAGGTCCGATGTCATCTTCGATCAATGATAACTTCACCGTCGATCTGGCCGGGGCGTGGAGGCTGACGTCTCCCGACAGCGATCATTCGCTTTCCATGTCTCTGCCCGGTGATGTGCACTCCGCACTTTATGCGGAAGGGCTTATTCCCGATCCTTTTTTCGCGCGGAACGAAGAGGCCGTGCAGTGGGTTGCCAAGCAGGATTGGGGGCTGACGCGCAGCTTCACACTCGATGATGCCGGCGGAGACTGGTATCTCGACATCGATTATCTGGACACCGTCGCCAGCGTCTACGTCAACGATGCGCTCGTGCTGGAGGCTAACAACTGCTTCCAGCGCTATCGGCCTGATGTCTCGAAGGCGCTGCAGGAAGGTGAGAATGGCATTCGCATCGTCCTGCATTCGAGCATTGCGACGGGGGCAGAGCTTCAGGCGAAGCAGCCATTCTACATTCCTTACAGCACCGGCAATTCGCCGATCCCGAACGGCAACATGCTGCGCAAGCCGCAATGCCATTTCGGCTGGGACTGGAATATTGCGATCGCGCCGCTCGGCCTTTACGGCACGATTGCGCTGAAGAAGCTTGAGATCGCGCGCATCGAGAATGTTGTCACCCAGCAGCTCCACAATGATGACGGCTCAGTCGATCTCAAGGTTACGGTAGCGCTGTTTGCCAAGGGAACGGGCGTTGCGCAGCTCTATTTCTCGCTCGACGACGAGCGGGTGCGTCTCGATGTCGGCGTTAATGCCGGGGAAACGTCGATCACCCATTTCTTCCATGTCGACAAACCCAGGCTCTGGTGGCCGGCCGGCAATGGCGAACAGGCACTCTATACTCTGTCCGTCGAAACCAATTTCGAAACCGTGACGCGGCAAATCGGCCTGCGCACGGTCGAGCTGATCACCGACGAAGACGAGGCAGGAAGCCGTTTTGCTTTGAAGATCAATGGTCGTGAGATCTTTGCGCGTGGCGCCAACTGGATTCCGGCCGATGCGCTGTTCTCTCGTTCCAAGCCGGAGCTGACCGAAGGTCTGCTGCAATCAGCCGCCGATGCCAATATGAATGTCATCCGCGTCTGGGGCGGCGGTTTCTACGAGCATGACTGGTTCTATGATACCTGCGACCGTCTGGGGCTGATGGTGTGGCAGGATTTCATGTTCGCCTGCAATCTCTATCCTTCGACGGGCGACTTCCTGGAGAATGTCGAGGCGGAAGTGGACTATCAGGTTCGCCGGCTCGCCACGCATCCGTCGATCGTGCTCTGGTGCGGCGATAATGAGCTGGTGGGCGCGCTCACGTGGTTCGAGGAATCCCGTAGGGATCGCGACCGCTATCTCGTCTCCTACGACCGCCTGAACAGGACGATCGAGAAGGCGATGAAGAAGGCGCTGCCGGATGCGATCTGGTGGCCGTCGAGCCCAGCTTCGGGCTATCTCAACTTCGGCGATGCCTGGCATGCCGACGGCTCCGGCGACATGCATTACTGGTCGGTCTGGCACGAGAACAAGTCCTTCGACAATTATCGCACCGTGCGCCCGCGCTTCTGCTCGGAATTCGGGTTCCAGTCCTATACCTCGCTGCCAGTCATCGAGACCTATGCAGAGGCGAAGGACATGAACATCGCTTCTCCGGTCATGGAACTGCACCAGAAGAATGCCGGCGGCAACGAGCGCATCGCCGGTACGATGTTCCGCTATTTCCGTTTCCCGAAGGATTTCCCGAATTTCGTCTATCTGAGCCAGGTTCAGCAGGGCCTCGCCATCAAGACGGCAGTGGAATATTGGCGCTCGCTGAAGCCGCACTGCATGGGCACTATCTATTGGCAGCTCAACGACACCTGGCCGGTGGCCTCGTGGTCCAGCCTGGATTACGGCGGCCGGTGGAAGGTGATGCATTATCTGGTGCGGCGCTTCTTCCAGCCCGTATCGGTCGCCGCAATTCCGTCCGAAGACAACAAGACGATCCGTTTCTCTATTGTCAACGACACCAATGTCGACGTCACGGCCGATATTTCCGTATCGCTGCTGAAGCTTGATGGCGAGCGTGTGCTCCTGACCACGGCGCATGCCGTCTGCACCCCCGACGCGGCAATGACTGCATTGTCGATCGATGCGGATCAGGTGCCGGCCGATTGTTTGCTGGCGTGGCGTTTCACCGCATCGAACGGCATGGGCGGTGAGGGGCATTACGTCCACGGCACTTACAAGGCCCTGGAGCTTCAGCCTTCGGGCCTGACGGTGCTGAGGGAGGAGAAGGAAGAGAACGGGACGGTGGAACTTACCGTCACCGCAAAGGGACTTGCGCTGTTCGTGATGATCGAGACCGAGGTGGAAGGGCGTTATTCCGACAATGCCTTCGATCTTGCCGCCGGCGAACGCCGCCGCATCGTTTTCACGCCGGCCAAGCCGCTGGCAGGCGGCGTGCCCGAATTCCGTATCTACGATTTGCAATCCAGCCAGTCGGTGGATTGAGGTATTTCGCCGCCACGGCGGCGTTTTCGGGCTTCTGGCCCAAGACAGACGGCCGGGAGGCCATTGGAGGACTATCGATGACGAAACTTGGATTTCAGCTTTATAGCGCCCGCAATTTTCAGCCCTATTCGGAGATCTTCGTGAAGCTCGGCAAGGCCGGCTATGCCGAGGTCGAGGGCTTCGGCGGCATTTATGCCGATCTCGACGAGACGGGCCTCAAGAACCTGCGCGCCGAACTCGACAAGAAAGGCCTGAGAATGGCGAGCGGCCATTTCAGCCCGGATTTCCTCGACGGCGAAGTGCAGAAGTCGCTGACCATCGGCAAGACCCTCGGCATGGATTCGATCTATGCGCCGCATATCGCTGCCGACCAGCGTCCGACCGACGCCGCCGGCTGGCGCGCTTTCGGCAAGCGCCTGCATGAAATGAGTAAGCCCTACAAGGATGCGGGCTTCGAATTCGGCTGGCACAACCACGACTTCGAATTCGTCAAGCAGGCGGATGGTTCGCTGCCGATCGAGCAGATCTTCGAAGCTGCACCGGATATTTCCTGGGAAGCCGATATCGCCTGGGTCATCCGCGGCGGCGGCGATCCCTTTGCCTGGATCGAAAAGCTCGGTCCGCGCATCACCGCTGTTCACGTCAAGGACATTGCGCCGGCTGGCGAGAACAAGAACGAGGACGGCTGGGCCGATGTCGGTCACGGCACTGTTCCGTGGGCGAAGCTGCTCAAGGCGCTGGCCGGCACCAAGGCCAAGCACTTCGTCGTCGAACATGACAATCCGAGCGATGTCGATCGCCTGATCACGCGCTCCATCGCATCCTTCAAGAGCTTTTGAGGCACTTCCACATGGCTAAGGAACTTGGCGTCGGCATCATCGGATGCGGCAATATCTCAACGACTTACTTCTCGCTCTCACCGCTCTTCAAGGGCCTGAAGGTGCTGGCCTGCGCGGATATCAACATGGATGCGGCGCGCGCGCGCGCCGAGGAATACAAGGTCAAGGCCCAGACCATCGACGAGCTGCTCGCCAATGACGAGCTCGACGTCATCGTCAACCTGACCATTCCGGATGCGCATTTCCCGGTTTCCAAGCGCATCCTCGAAGCGGGTAAGCACGTCTACTCCGAAAAGCCGCTCGTGCTGACCCTGGAGCAGGGCGAGGAACTGCGCCGCATCGCCAAGGAAAAGGGGCTGGCTGTCGGCTGCGCTCCGGACACCTTCCTCGGCGGTGCCCATCAGCTCGCCCGCAAATTCATCGACGACGGCGGCATCGGCCGCATCACCTCGGGCTCATGCCATGTGATGAGCCCGGGCATGGAGATGTGGCATCCGAACCCGGACTTCTTCTTCCTGCCCGGCGGCGGCCCGATCCTCGATCTCGGGCCCTATTACGTCGCCAACCTGATCAACTTGATCGGCCCGGTGAAGCGCGTCGGTGCGATGACCTCCATGGCGTCGCCGACCCGCACCATCACCAGCCAGCCGCGCAATGGCGAGATCATCCCCGTGAAGACGCCGACGACGATCCAGGCGCTGCTGGAATTCGTCAGTGGGGCAAGGATCACGCTGACGGCGAGCTGGGATGTCTGGTCGCACCGCCATGCCAACATGGAGCTTTACGGCACCGAGGGCTCGCTCTACGTGCCCGACCCGAACTTCTTCGGCGGCACCGTCGAGGCAAGCGGTCGCGACAAGGACATCAAGCCGCTGGAAAACTGGGCGCATCCTTTCGGCATCGCCAACCAGGAAAGCCCGAGCGGCCTGCGCGCCAACTATCGCACGGCCGGCCTTGCCGACATGGCGGCATCGCTGATCGACGGGCGCGATGCGCGTTGCTCGCTTGATCGCACGCTGCACGGCGTCGACGTCATGACTTCGATCCTGAAGTCCGGCGAGGAAGGTCGTTTCATCGATCTGACCACGACCTGCACGCAGCCGGCCGCACTCGGCGTCGAAGAGGCGCAGGCGCTCTTGAAGTAAGCGCAATAAAAGCTAGTTTGCGCGCGGGTAACAACCCGCGCGCTTTTTCATCTCGAAGGAATTCCACCATGGCCTGGCAACCGGCATCCGATCGCTATTCAAAAATGAAATACAACAGGACCGGCCGTTCCGGTCTGAAGCTGCCGGCCGTCTCGCTGGGGCTCTGGCACAATTTCGGTGGCGACACGCCGCATGACCGCAAGGTCGACATGTGTCGCACGGCCTTCGATCTCGGTATTACCCATTTCGATCTCGCCAACAATTACGGGCCGCCTCCCGGCAGCGCCGAGACCGCTTTCGGCGAGATCATGCGTACCGAATTCGCCGGTCTGCGCGACGAGCTCATCATCTCCTCCAAGGCCGGCTACGACATGTGGCCGGGTCCCTATGGCGAGTGGGGCAGCCGCAAGTATCTGATCGCCTCCTGCGACCAGAGCCTGAAGCGCATGGGCCTCGACTATGTCGATATCTTCTATTCGCACCGCTTCGATCCGGATACGCCGCTGGAAGAAACCTGCGGCGCGCTTGATCATATCGTCCGTTCGGGCAGGGCGCTTTATGTCGGCATTTCCTCCTACAACTCGCAGCGCACGCGCGAGGCTGCAGCGATCCTTAGGGAACTCGGCACGCCATGCCTGATCCATCAGCCGAGCTACTCCATGCTCAATCGCTGGGTCGAGGATGATGGTCTGGTGGATACGCTCGAAGATCTCGGCATCGGCTCCATCGTCTTCTCGCCGCTGGCGCAGGGCATGCTGACGACGAAGTATCTGGGCGGCATTCCGGACGATAGCCGTGCAGCCCAGAACCACTTCCTGAAGCGCGACTTCATCCGCCCGTCGATCATCGACAATATCCGCAAGCTCAACGAGATCGCCGAGAAGCGCGGCCAGACGCTGGCCCAGATGGCGATCGCCTGGGTTCTGCGCGGCGGCCGCATCACTTCCGCTCTGATCGGCGCTAGCCGCTCGTCGCAGATTGTCGATTGCGTCAAGGCGCTCGACAATCTCGAGTTTACGGCCGAAGAGCTGAAGCAGATTGATGTCTACGCCCGTGAGGCCGATATCAATCTTTGGGCCAAGTCGGCCGAGCGGGACTGATCATCATAAAACGCCCGGAACCGGTTTCTGGGCGTTTTACCTTATGCTGGCGCTCATCGTGGTCTCTGGAGGAGTAGGTTTTATGATCCGCAATCCGATCCTGCCGGGTTTCAATCCCGACCCGTCCATCTGCCGTGTCGGCGAGGACTATTATATCGCCACCTCCACATTCGAATGGTATCCGGGTGTGCAGATCCATCATTCGCGCGACCTGGTGAACTGGACGCTCGTCAGGCGGCCGCTGGAGCGTGCGTCTCAGCTCGACATGCGCGGCGAGCCTGATAGCTGCGGTATCTGGGCGCCTTGCCTCTCCTATGCCGACGGATTGTTCTGGCTCGTCTATACCGACGTCAAGCGTTACGACGGCAATTTCAAGGATGCCCACAATTACATCGTGACGTCACCGACCATCGAAGGCGAATGGTCCGAGCCGGCTTATGTGAACTCCTCCGGTTTCGATCCCTCGCTGTTCCATGACGATGACGGGCGCAAGTGGTTCGTCAACATGCAGTGGAACCACCGCACCGAGAGCTATGGCGGCTCGCCGAAGACGCCGGCTTTTGACGGTATTCTGCTGCAAGAGTGGGATCCGGCGACGAAATCCCTGAAGGGGCCGATCAGGAACATCTTTGCCGGCACGGAGCTGGGACTTGTCGAAGGGCCGCATCTCTTCAAGCGTAACGGCTGGTACTATCTGACCACGGCGGAAGGCGGCACCGGCTATGATCATGCCGTGACCATGGCGCGCTCCCGCGACATTGCCGGCCCCTACGAACTGCATCCGAACAAATATCTGATCACCTCGAAAGATCATCCGGAAGCGCCGTTGCAGCGTGCCGGCCATGGCCAATATGTCGAGACGCATGACGGTCAGTTCTATCATACGCATCTCTGCGGCCGGCCCCTGCTGCCGCATCGCCGCTGCACGCTCGGCCGCGAGACCGCTCTGCAGAAATGCGTGTGGAAGGAGGATGGCTGGCTTTATCTCGAAAACGGCACCGGTGTTCCCGATGTTAATGTCGCTGGCCTGAATGGCGCCCAGCGCATCGAGAAGCCGCGCCGCAGCGGTTATAATTTCGACGAGCGCACTCTGCCGATGGATTTCCAGTGGCTGCGCACGCCGCAGCCGGAGCGCATCTTCAGCGTAACGGAGCGTCCCGGCCATTTGCGGCTTTTCGCCCGCGAAAGCATCGGTTCCTGGTTCGAACAGTCGCTTGTCGCCCGCCGGCAGGAACATCACAGCTTCCGTGCTGAAACCGTCGTCGAGTTCGAGCCCGACACCTATCAGCAGGTTGCCGGCCTGACGCATTACTACAATCGCTTCAAACTGCATGCCATCGCGGTGACCTTGCATGAGAAGCTTGGCCGCTGCGTCACGATCATGACCTGCGCTGGCGATTATCCGAACGGTCGCCTGAGCTTCCCGATCGAGGGCGGCGTGGCAGTGCCGGATGGGCGGATCCAACTTGCCATGGAAGTGCGCGACAACGATCTGCAGTTCTTCTGGCAGGCGGAGGGCATGGGCGCATGGCAGGCGATCGGCCCGGTGCTCGATGCCGGCGTCATCTCGGACGAGGGCGGCCGTGGCGAGCATGGATCCTTCACTGGTGCCTTCACGGGCATGTTTGCCTTCGACACGTCGGGCCGGGCAAAAGCAGCGGATTTCGACTGGTTCAATTACGATGAATTGTAAGGCTGCCAATGGCTTGCGGCGATGCAGGCACAAGGCCGAACCAGCGGATCGCGTCCATTACGGAATTGTAATTCAACTGTGAGATTCGTTTCATGTCTGTCACGACAAGAACGCGTGCAGATTCTGAAATGAGGAAACAACCAATGAGAAAAATCTTCACCGTCCTTCTTGCCGCGTCCATTCTGGCGGCGCCGCTGGCTGCGACAGCGCAAGTGAAGCCGGCGCCGGCCGGCAAGCAGGTCGTCGTCCAGAAAGAGGTGGTGAAGAAGAAAGTCGTCATCCGCAAGGGCGGCTGGGTCAAGGGGCGCCGCTTGTCGCCTTCGGACCGGCATCGCGCGGCTGAGATCGACTATCGCGCCTACCAGCTGTCCACGCCTCCGCGCGGCTATCACTGGGTTCGCATCAAAAACAATTTCCTGCTCGTCGGCATTACGAGTGGCCTGATCTCTAAGGTGCATGACGCCCGTTAGTTCGGACGTAATTATCGCCAAACGAAGCAAGGGCGGTCCCCGGAACCGCCCTTTTTCATGCCGTCAGATATGAGAACTCCTCGAATCAAAATCCCCGGCATCTTGCCGGGGATTTCAGCATTTCGTCTTTTCTCAATCTCAGTTCAGGCGGCCTGCCGCATGCGCCAGCATGGTGTAGACCTTGCCGGTGTCCGAGGTGAGATAGGATTGCGTGACGGTGCGGTCGCGATCGGTACGGGCAACGTCGGCAAGCAGCTTCTCGAAATCGGCGATGTAGCGATCGACCGCGGTGCGGAACTCCGGCTCGCGATCATACTTGCGCTTGATCTCGTCGAAGGTCTGTTGACCCTTCAGCGTGTAAAGCCGGCGGGTGAAGACATCCCGTTCGCCGCGCTGGTAACGGCGCCACAGATCAACCGAGGCGTCGTGATCGATAGCGCGGGCGATATCGACCGACAGGGAGTTCAGCGACTCGACGACGTGACGCGGGTTGCGAGCCACGGGGGCGGACGCCTGCTCAGACTGCGATTTTGGTGCCGCCTGACGGGCCGGCTGCAGGCCGGCGTTTTCGTCGCGCGAGGCGCCACGCAGCAGGTCACTGATCCAGCCGCCGCCAGCCGCCGTTTCAGGGCGGGCCGGAGCCGGCGTTTCGGCCGGGCGCTGCGGTTGAGCTACGGGACGTTCGGCGGAGATGGAGCCGCGCAGACCGAGGGATTCGATTGAAGGCTGCTGCGGCAGCGGCGCCGGCTGCTGAACGCTCTGTTGCGGTGCCTGCGGCTGTGGAGCGGGCTGCTGCGGCCTGGGAGCCGGAGCGGCAGCTGCCGTCGGAGCAGGGGCTGCCGGTTGCGGCCGCGGTGCCGGCTGTGCATCGGCCAAGGCGCGAGCTGCGGGCTCGGAGATTTCCAGCTGCTGCGTCGAGCGGCCGACGATCTGCGAGATGTCCTGCAGGGCCTTGATCTGCTCTGCCACGGCACGACGCATGGCTGCCGCGCTTTCCTTGGCCTCTTCCGGCAGGTCGAATGCGCCGCGCTTCAGCTCGCTGCGCGTCATATCGAGTTCCTTGCGGATATCGCCGGCCGAGCGACGGATCTCGTCGGTGGCACCGGCGAAGCGGCCGATGGCGTCATCCACGGCGACACGCAGTGTTTCGCGCAGCTGTTCGGCGGCGCCGTCAGAAGTCTTGCCGGCTTCGGCAAACATCCGCTCGACGTCCGACAGCGAAGCCGTCAGGCCGCCGCGCAGGCGGTTGGTGAGATCGGTGGAGCGACGCTCGGTATTGGCGAAGGTGCTCTCCATCGCCTGGCTTGCTTCCTCGCCGGCCTTCTGCAGCGAGCCGCGCATGCTTTCCGCTGCATCCTCGGCGCGCTTTTCGGCATCGGAGAGAACGCGGCCGATATCTGCGAAGGAGGACTGCACGCTCTGGCGCAGATTGCCGGTGACCTGGTTGGAGCGCTGTTCGGCGCGGTCGAAGGCGGTTTCCACCATGGAGCCGAGGGCACGCATGGTGTTCTCGATCTCTTCCGAGCGCTGAACTAGGCCGACAGCCAGGTTCTGCAATGCGGTTTCGCGTTCTTCCAGCGTCGATACGAGGTTCGACTGAGCCGCACCCAGGAGCTGGGAGGCCTGCGTCAGCACCTTGGAGTGGTCGTCGAAGCGGCCGACGATGCTGCCGACCTGCGACAGGGTCTGACCGGTGATTTCGGAGAGCTTGTCGACCTTGCCTTCGAGAAGACGGCTGGAGGCCGAAACCATCTCGCCGGCCTTCGTGGCGGAATCGGCGAAGCGTACCGAGGTGGCGCTGAGGCGATCGTCGACGCTTGCGAATTCGGCAGCGGCATTGTTCAGCAGGCCCGCGATCGCGGAGTTGTTTTCAGCCAGGCGAGCGATGATACCGTTGACGCTTGCCAGCAGGTTGTTTTCCAGCGCGCTGACGGTGCTGACAGCATGTTCGGTGCGCGATGCGATGGCGTTGATCAGGGCGGCGTTCTCTGCGCGCAGGCGCTCGGTGCTTTCCTGAGCTGCTGCCGAGATGAGGGCGGCCGCTTCCTGACCCGTTGCCGCATAGCGGTCGACGATCGGGCGAGCCTTTTCGTCGATCAGGCGCGACAATTCGGTCGAGCGTCCTGCCAGCATGGAGTTCAGTTCGCGGGTGCGCTCGTCGAGCGAGGAGCGAATGGAAGTACCGCGCGCTTCCAGTGCCTTGTCGACGTCAGCAAGCGTGGCGTCGATTTCGCGGGCGCGATCTTCCAGCGAGGTGCGGATGGCCGTACTGCGCTCCTCGAGCGCACGCTCGACCTGAGACATGGTGGACGCGATCTGCTCGCTGCCTCCGGCAAGCGTGTTGCGTATGGCAGTGCCGCGGGCTTCCAGCGATTGCTCTGCAGAAGAGAGCGTCTGCGAGATCGCGTTGACCTGATTGCTGACGAGGCCTTCGGCTTCGGCAACCTTGTTGACGATTGCGTTGCCGGCCTCCGAGAAGGTCTGAGCGACGGCGGCAGCCTGGCTCGCCAGTCGGTTCTGCGTTTCCGAGACGCGATTGACGAGATCGTCGGAGCGCTCGGTCATGGCGCGTGTGAAAGTATCGCTATGGCTGCCGAGGTTTTCGGCAAACTGCTGGCCGGTGCGAGCCAGCAGATCGGCCGTGCGCGTGGCTTCGCTGTCCATTCCCTGTGCGGCATCGGCGACTGCCGTGCGCAGCGTGGTGGCGAGATTGGCCGCTTTACCCTCGATGGTGCGGTTGACGGCATCGAGACCGAGGTTGAGGGCACGATCCATTGTCGACAGACGCTCTTCGATGCGAGCGGCAGCTTCACTGCCGCTGGAGTCGATCTTGGCGGAGCCGGTTGCCAGGGTATCGGACAGTCGATTTCCTGCCGCATCGACCTGGGCGGCGACACCGTCCACACCTTCATGGATGCGGTTTTCGAGAGCGGACAGACTTGCCTCGACGCGCGAACCGGTTTCGGCAAAGCGGCTGTTCATGCCGTCGATCGACTGATTGAGGTTGGACGAGAAGTTTTCGGCCGAGCGGGCGATATCGCCAGCGGCCTGCTGAATGCGGCCGGCGATGTCGCCCGCTCCGCTGTTCAGACGATCTTCCAATGTCCGCGCGCTGGCGTCGATGGTTTTGCGCAGCGAGGCCTCGCGGTCTTCGAGCGACATTTCCAGCATGCTGGCGCTGGTCGCGATGGATGTGCCGATGGCGGTCGTCTGCTCGAGCAGAGTGTTGTCGATCTGAGCATGCGCATCGCGAAGCGTCAGGCTGATGGCGTTGCTGCGGTCTTCCAGGGTGGAACGCATGCGCTCATAGGCCGAGGCAAGGTTCCGATCCATTTCGGACAGGCCGGTACCAAGCGCATTTTCGAGCTGACGCGTCGTGCTGCCGAGAACGTTCTCCACGCGATCGGCGCCGCTGCCGAGCAAGCCCGACAGGGATTCTGTATGGGCGGCAAGCGAGCGATCGAGGCGATCCTGATTTTCGGTATAGGCGGCGCGAATGGCATCCGCCTTGTCGCCGAAGGCACCTGCCACGCGGGACTCTGCGCCGGAGACGCTGTCGAGCAGGGCGTTGGCGCGAGATTCCAGGGCGCTTTCGAAGCGGCTCTGGTTTTCTGCGAGTGAAATCGCAAAAGCCATGCTCTTGTCGTCGAGCGTATTGGTCAGCGCCTCATGGCCGTGCGTCACGGTGTGAGCGATGGCCTGGGCGCCGGTAGCGAGGGTTTCCTCGAGCTTTGCTTGGTTCTCCGAGAGCGCGATTGACAGCGCCATCGTTCTATCGTCGAGGCTGTTGACGATCTTGTCGTGGGTGCCTGCCACCGTGCTGGAGAGCGCATCGAGGCGGTTGGAAAGGGTGTCCTCAAGACGCGACTGAGTGCTGGAGAGGGAAATGGCGAGCGCCATCGCCTTGTCGTCCAGGGCATCGGCCAGTGCAGAATGGTTGTCGGTAAATGCGTTGGCGATGGCTTCTGCGCGATTGGCAAGTGTTGCTTCGAGACGCGATTGGCCACCCGTCAGAACCTCGGAAAGTGCCCTTGTCTTGCCATCGAGCGTGTCGGCGACGCGCTCGGCGTGACCGGAAACGGTGTCTTCCAGGCGAGCCTGGCTTTCGGAAAGGGCGACGGCGAGCGCCATCGTCTTGTCATCAAGCGTGTTGGCGACGCTTTCCGCATGACCGGAAACGGCGTTTTCCAGACGAGCCTGACTTTCGGAGAGGGCAAAGGCGAGTGCCCGCGTCTTGTCGTCCAGCGTGTTGGCAACGCCTTCCGCATGACCGGAGATGGCATTTTCCAGGCGGGCCTGGCTTTCGGAGAGGGCGATGGCGAGCGCCATCGTCTTGTCGTCCAGCGTATTGGCAACGCTGTCGGCATGACCGGAGACGGTGCTTTCCAGACGGGCCTGGCTCTCGGAAAGAGCGACGGCCAGCGCCATGGTTCGGTCGTCCAGCGCATTCGCCAGGGCAGCATGATTGCCGGCAAATGCCTTGATAATCTCCTCGGCGCGGGTGGAGAGCGTTTCCTCCAGGCGGCTTTGTCCGCTGGTCAAGGCCGCGGCGAGTGCGCCGGTCTTGCTGTCGAACGTGTTGGCGACGCGCTCGGCATGGCCGGAGACGGTTTCTTCCAGACGAGCCTGGCTTTCGGAAAGGGCAATGGCAAGCGCCATCGTCCTGTCGTCGAGCGCGTTGTTCACGCTTTCGGCGTGGCCGGATACGGTGCTTTCGAGACGGGCCTGACCCTCGGCAAGAGCGCGAGCCATGGCCCTGGTCTTTTCATCCATGGTGCCTGCGACCTGGTCGGCATGTCCGGAGACCGTGTCTTCCAGGCGAGCCTGGCTTTCGGAGAGAGCGATGGCGAGCGCCATTGTCTTGTCGTCGAGCGTATCGGCCAGCTTGCCATGCGTATCGGCAAGGACGCTCGTGATGGCGTCGGCGCGGCTTGCCAGGGTGTTTTCAAGGCGAAGCTGGTTTTCGGCAAGCGAGATCGCCAGCATTGAGGTACGCTCATCCAGAGCGGCGGTCAGATGCTGGTGAGAGCCGTTGACAGCGCTGACGATGCCTTCTGAACGCTCGGCCAACGTCTGCTCGAAACGCGACTGATTGTCGGCCAATGCGCCGAACAGGGCGTTGCTGCGCGAGGCCATGACGGCGTCGATGCGCTCATGGGCAGAGCCCAGTGCCTGCGTGATCTCGCTGGTGCGCGACGAGAGCGTATTGTTGATCTCGGTTGCGCGGCCGGTGAAGGCCGTGGTGAGCTCTTCCGTGCCGCTCTGCAGGGCAGCGGTGACATCCCGTGTCACGCCCTGTACGGCGTTGGTGAAGGTGCTCGCATGCGTCGATAGCGCGGAATGCAATTCGCCCGTACCCGAGGTGAGGGCAGACGAAATTCCGCTGGTGGCGTTGTTGAGAGCGGAGGTGATCTCATCGGCCCTGGAGCCGATCGCGCTTTCCAGCACTTCCTGGCCGGTTGCCAGAGTGGTTGCGAGCGCGAAGGACTGGTCCGTGAGAGAGGACCCGAGGCGTTCGATGCTGGAGGTCAGAATGCCTTCCAGAGCATCCGAGTTGCTGCCCAGAGATTGATTGATCCGGGCAAGGCTTTCCGAGAGCTTGCTGTCAAGCGTGCCTGCGCGCTTGTCGAAGGCGGAGGTGAATTCCGAGACGCGCTCGTCGAAGGTGGTCGAAAGCTGCGCAATCGTGGACTGGAAGCGTTCCTCGAAAAAGCCGGAACGGAGGTCGATGTCCATGATGGCGTCATCGGCCGTCGATTGCAGGCTCTGGCGGAAGCTGGCGCCTTTTTCGTCGAGCGACGAATTGAGCTTGGCAAGCACATTATCCAGCGTGCCGGTAATGGACCGTTCGCCGCCGGAGAGGCTCTCGCTGATTTCCCGGGTGCGGGCAACCAGCGTTTCGTTGAGCTGGCGGGCGCGGTCGTTGAGCGCGTTGTTCAGCTTTTCCGTGTTCGCATCGAGCGTCGAAGCACGGGTCTCGAACTGGCCGAGCAATTCCTTCCCGCGCTGGCTCAGCGTCGACGACAGGGCATCCATGCGGGAGTCGAATTCATGGCCGAGAGCGAGGCCCGAAGCATTCAGGTTCTGCAGGAGGCTGTCGGTCTTGGCGGAGAGCAGGGTTCCGAGCGCCTGGACGGCGGAATCCGACTTTTCCATCAACGCCGCGGCGCGCGTATCGATCATCGAGGCGAAGGCTTCGCCCGACGTGGACAGGCGCACTGCAATCTCTTCAGTCGCGAGCGACAGATCTTCCTTGATCTGGTCATGGACGCCCGAGATCGAGGAACGGATGCGTTCGGCGTGGTTGACGATCGCGTCGCGCTCGGCACCCAGTTCGTGCACAAGGCCGCGGACGCGCAGTTCGTTGTCGGCGTAGCTGCGCTCCAGCGCATTGACCTCGGTATGGACGAGGGTTTCCAGCTCGGTGGCGCGTGCAATGGTGCGCTCGATGCCTTCGTTCATCGCCGAAACTTCGCGACGCACGGCCTGGCCGACCGTCATGATGCGTTCCGAAGCGACGGTTTCGGGCTCGACGAGGCGCAGGGCCACCTCTGCCATCGAGCGAGCGGCGTTGCGCATATCATGCGCACGCGAAATCATCATGCCGAAGGCATAGAACAGGAGTACCGGAACGACGACACCGACGATGCAGGCGATGACGCCGGGAAGGGCGGCCAGATCGGCGATCGAATGGATGTTGCGGATCTGCTCGCCATAAAGAAGGAAGGCGAGGCCGACGCCGCCGATGATCCAGAACAGCGAAAAAATCGTGGCGTTGCGAACCGCGTGGCTTTGGGAACCGCCATCCAGCGCTTTCAGGATGCTGGCGGGGCTCGCACGGTTGCCGTCGTTGGCTGCAGCAAGGTTCGGGCTTCGCGGGGCCTCGGCGGGGCGGGACGCTGCGGCAGGGGAGGCTGCGCCGCGCGCGGTGCCGGCATTGCGGGCTGCATCGTCCTTGGTCTGCTTCATCGGCTGTTTGGGCGGCTCAGACACTTTTTGCTCCGGGACATCAGGCGTAGGACCGCTTCGAGACTCCAAGTTCTCGTCACTGAAATCGATCTGCAATGCTTCGTCCAATGCCTGAAAGGCCTTGTCCTCGACCGACTCGATGTACTTTTTGTTCGCCATGCGGTTACGCCTCGTTACAACTCACTCGGGCTTGCCGTGTCGTTTCCCGTATTCCGCCGCGTCCGGAAAAGACGAACCCTGCCTCCCGTGGGGTCCTCCGCCTCCGGTCGATACCGGGTTTGGATTTCCCATTACATTTCAGAGTGGATAACTGCTTTTTCAAACGGATGTTATGAAAACATTACCATCATCCACTTCTTGGGCAAAGGCACGCGCCATCTACCCAATTTACTAGTATCGTAGTGACACATTCCCCCAGTCATGACAATTAATTCCACCTTAAAGATAGTGGATCATTAAGGTGCCGTTAACCCTCTTTGTCTGTGCAACGCCATGAAAACCCAAGATTCTGAGCATGTTTAACGCACGTTAACCATGTCTGGAGTTTTGCGCCCTCAATGTGCCAAAATTTAACTCGATGGCCATTCCCCGGCCGCAAATATAGGGCGGGTCGCTAAAACAGTCATAGATAATAGACGGGAGCGTTGGCACATGGCAGCATTGAATATCGCATTTGAATCTCCGGACAACTCGCGCGGACCGACCGCGAGGCGGGCAATCGATCTTATTCATCTCGCAAAGCAGACGATGGGCGACAAGGCCCTGGAGGTCGAGGTGCTGCAGATGTTTGCGCGGCAAGCTCGTTCCTGCCTGCAGGAAATCGGTAGCGGCGATGCCAAGCGTATTCAGGCGGCATCCCATAAGCTGACGGGTGCGGCGAGCGCCATCGGCGCTTTCCGGGTTGCCGATGCGGCGGCGGCGCTCGAACAGAATACGGGCGATGCTGCGCAGATGGCCGCGGTCACCACATGCGTGATCGAGGCAGAGAACTTCATTCTCAAACTCTCGCGCTGAACCCGCAGATCCGGCAATCGCCAAAGTTTCTGCGCCGCCAGACGGATCAAACCGTTTCGGCGGCGCAAATGTTGACTGACCTGGCGAATTGTTGGAAGTAAAATTCCAGATCGTCCTTCACTCACGCATTTTGGAATTCGCTGACATGACCAAATTGACCATCATCGCCTTCGACGGCACACGCTTTGACCTCGACGTCGACGTGGGCTCCACCGTGATGGAGAATGCCGTGCGCAATTCTGTCCCCGGCATCGAAGCCGAGTGCGGCGGCGCGTGTGCCTGTGCCACTTGTCATGTCTATGTCGACGAAGAATGGACCGAGAAGGTCGGCAGCCCCGAGGCGATGGAAGAAGATATGCTGGACTTCGCCTTCGACGTTCGCCCGAACTCGCGCCTCTCCTGTCAGATCAGAATGAAGAGCGCCTTTGACGGGCTCGTCGTCCGCGTGCCGGAGCATCAGGCCTAAGATTTTCGGCTCGCGTGCCCATAGCTTGTGTTATCCTGCCGATCTGCCTGATGTGACGTTTCTTGTCCGTACCAAAAAGATGCCCCGCTCAGCTGGTGCAGCGAGCGAGGCGAGGCGGGCGCATCACCACAGGCAAGGGAGGAAACACCTGCAGCTTCAGGACGCGCCAGGAGAACACTTAGCGCATGCTTTGAAAACAAACCCCGACTGCGCCGAACAGCGAGTACGCCCGACGGCGCAGGCACTCAAAATCGTTCCGTTTCGAGACGTTGCCCGGTCTTTTGGAATCATCCGGTGCATTCTCTATGTTAGATAGAGAAAACCTATTTCAGATTCGCGTAAAGTTCAAAGAGCGAAATTACCCGACGATTCACAGATATAGTGGCCGTTTTCACACAATTGCCCACGTATCGGCGAAATGGAAGTCATTGCGATTTACTGCTGGCTGTTTGGCCGGGTGCGATAGTACAGCAATCTCTGCATGCGGCTCTGGAAGTTGATCGCTTCGATGCGGTCGAATCGGGCTTGATCGGCGTCGTGACGCTCGGTCTCCCGCGCCGTGACGGCATTGGCTCTTTCCTGAAGCGTGTCGCAATCGGCGGCTGGCCGCAGAGCCAGGATCTGTCGCTCCATCTGCTCGGCATGCTGACGGGCGATCTCGACGTGCCGGTTCTCATGGCGGCGGATATCGGCGGCCAGCGTATCCCAGATCATGGAGATCTGCTTGCTTGCGTTGCGGCGATCGCGCCAGCGGGGCAAGATGATTTCCGTAGTCACCGTTACTTTAACGCCGGAAATGTAGCATCGGCCACCTGACTCGCTATAGGTGGCGTTGCCGCCGAAGCGAATCTTCGTCGCGCCCGGGTGATGGCTGCTGGAGCCCATCGCAAGCGGTCCACGCTCGTTCAGCGACGCATCGAGTTCATCGGCGGTGCTGCCCTTGATGTCGAAATAGGAAATGGTCTTGCGGGCAACCACCTCGGCCCTGGCCATGTCGGGCATGCAAAACGCAAGCAATAGAGCGCACGAAATACTGAACTTATGGGATGCAAGCGGCATTCGTGTTGCTACCATGTTGAACTTCCGCGAACCTTGCGGCATAGCCACTGTGAGCGCAATATCAAGCGCAAGGTTTTTTCATTTTCAATGGGATGGAACGGTTCGTGACTGAGCTTCGCAGCCAAACTTGGCATGTCGCGCATGGGCGCAGCCTCGATGTCGGCCGGCAGAGCGCCATCATGGCCATCGTCAATGTGACACCGGATTCCTTTTCCGACGGCGGGCGCTACGAGGCAGTCGATGCGGCGGTTGAGCATGCGCTGGCCTGCGTCGAAGAGGGCGCCGCCATTATCGATATCGGCGGCGAATCGACGAAGCCTGGCGCCGACACCGTCAGCGCCAGTGAGGAGCAGGGGCGGGTGCTGCCCGTCATCGAGGCATTGCGCGGCAAGACCGACGCGCTGATATCGGTCGATACCTATCGTGCCGATACCGCACGAATGGCGATCGGAGCCGGCGCGCATATCGTCAACGATGTCTTCGGTTTGCAACGCGAGCCGGATATAGCTGCCTTGGCGGCGCAGACGGGGGCCGGGCTTTGCATCATGCATACGGGCCGCGACCGGCAGAAGCTGCCTGACGTGATCGACGATCAACTGCTGTTCCTCAACCGCTCGCTCGACATCGCGACTGCAGCCGGCGTCAACAGGCAGAATATCGTGCTCGATCCCGGTTTCGGCTTTGCCAAGGAGAATGCGGAGGAGAATCTGGAGTTGATGGCGCGGTTCCAGGCGTTGCTCCGGTTCGATCTGCCTCTCTTGGTCGGCACCTCGCGCAAGCGATTTGTCGGCACGATTACCGGACGCGATGCCGCGGACCGAGATGCCGGGACGGCTGCCACGAGCGCGATATTGCGCCTGCAGGGAGCAGCTCTATTCCGTGTGCATAATGTCGCAATCAACAGGGACGCGCTGGCGGTTGCGGATGCTATTCTCAGGACGCGCGCGAGACTTAAAGCATGATCCCGAAATATAGGGGGCGGTTTTCGAACGCCGTCGTGCCTGTTCGAAACGGAGGGACGCCATGAGCGTTGTGACATACACCATTACTTTGCAGAATTGTGCATTCTTTGCCCGCCACGGCGTGCATGATGAAGAAGAGTTTCTCGGGCAGCGCTTCTTTGTCGATGCCGAACTCGATGTGGAGGCCGGCGATGCGCTGGAGCGCGATTCGATCGATGATACCGTCAATTACGGCATCGCCTTCACCGTCATCGAGGAGATCGTCACCGGTCGCCGTCGTTATCTGATCGAGGCGCTGGCGCTTGATGTCGCCAAGGAATTGTGCCGGCGTTTTCCGAGCATCCGGCGCGCAAAGATCACAGTGCGCAAGCCCAATGCCCCGGTTCCGGGCGTTCTCGACTACGTACAGGTGAGCGTTGAGCATTTTGCCTGAGAATATAGCAGTGCGGGCGACGCTCGGTCTGGGCGGCAATCTGGACAATCCCGTGCGCGCCATGGCGCTTGCGTTGCGCGCGCTCGACGCGCGTGACGATTGCCAGGTGGTTTCGGTTTCGCGGCTCTACCGCACGCCCCCCTGGGGCAAGACGGATCAATCCTTCTTCTACAACTCCTGCGCGGCCGTCGATACGACGCTGGCGCCCGAGGCTCTGCTCGATGTCTGTCTCGACATAGAGCGTCAGATGAAACGGATCCGGATCGAACGCTGGGGGCCGCGGACGATCGATATCGATATCCTGACCTATAGTGATTTGGAGCAAGTGGAACCGCTGCTGTCCATCCCGCATCCGCGGATGACCGAGCGTGGTTTCGTGTTGATGCCCCTGGCCGATTTTGCCGGCGACCTCATCGTCAAGGGCCGCAGCGTCAAGGACTGGTTGCACGACGTCGATGTCGAAGGGATCGAGATCGCGGATACGAGCCAGGATTGGTGGCGATCCGCCTGACCTGAAATGAGAAAGGCCGGCATATGTGCCGGCCTTTGAACGTTGGGGCCCACGCCGGGATTTACTGGATCGATCCGACCGCTATCGGATCGACGTCGGCGCGCTTCAAGGTAACGCCGATGACGGGCACCATCTGTTCGCCAACCTTGACCGAGATCGTGACGTTCATCGACTTGCTGTCGGAAACGCGGGCGATCATGGCGCCGTTGAGCTTCTGGCGATTGAGGCCGAGAACGACGGTGCCGTCATTGACCGTGCCGGACGTCACATCAAGTCCCTTGCCGGCTGCGCCATCCAGGAACTTTCCGGAATAGGAGCCGCCGCTCTGTGTGATTTCTGCCGACATCGGCTGCTGGAAGACGCCGACGCGGCAGGTGCCATCGAGCTTCACACCGGTGCTGCTGCCATCGATCGGCTTGCCTGTGAGGCTGCAGGTGAACTTCGTGCCCTTGTACTTGCCGGCGACGATTTCGCCGGGGCCGTTCCATAAGCCGGAGACGGACTGGAAGAATGCCTTGTCGCGGGGAGCCGCGTCGGCTGATTGCACCCAAGCACCGGTGGAGAGGGTCGCGGCGGCAAAGCCGCTTACAAGAAGAAATTGACGCGAAAACATGGACATTCCCTAGCGAGGCGGAACGGTAAAACTGGTTGTTACTTTTGCCTTAGAATGGTTAATGCTTGGTTTCCGAGGCCCTGCAGTGCCGGATTTACGGGCGTTTAGGTTGCGGAGCGCCCGGTCATATTCGGCGTGAGATCGCCGGCGAAGTCGGCAATACCGGGCCGCTTGAGCGCCTTGAAGGAGAGCGGCCGGCAGAGATCCATCGCTGCGATGCCGATTCTTGCCGTCATCATGCCGTTGACGACGCCTTCGCCGAGTCGCGCCGAAAGTTTGGACGCCAAACCGTGGCCGATTAGCTGCTGAACGATGCTGTCGCCGACAGCAATCGAGCCGGTAACGGCCAGATGGGCTAGCACGTCGCGCATCAGTCTGACCATGCCGAGCGTGCCGGGCCTGCCGCCATAGAGCTCCGCCATGGCGCGAACCAGCTTGGCGGCCTCATAGAGAACGTAGAGAATATCGACGAGGGCGCGCGGGCTGACGGCCGTCACGACCGAGACGCGTTTCGAAGCGCCGAGAATCAACGTCCGGGCGCGACGGTCGAGCGGCCCGAGCAGCTCACGTTCGGCGAGCTCGATCAGCTGCGGCGCGTCGATGATGTCGTCTTCGGCGGCCTTCAGCGTCGCGCGTCCTCTGGCTGTTTCCGGGTTGGTCTCCAGAATTGCGCAGAGACGCTTCACCAGCGCCTTGGCGCGCGCCGGTCGTGTCTCGACGATCGCGGCTTCCGCCTCCGCCTTGATCGATTGTACCGCAGCCAGCCGCATCATGCCGGCGGTTTCCCTGACCACGATGGCGAGCACGGCGAGGATACCGATGGCGACTGCGGCAAGGGCGGTATAGCCGAGCCAGTCGGCGCGGCTGAACAGGTTGCGGATAAGCTGGTCCGTCCAGAGCCCGAAGGCGAGCGATATCAGTACGCCGAGCGCGCTCAGCGCTACCTTGCCGAAGGACAACCCGCGATGACGGGGCTTCG
Organism: Rhizobium sp. BR 315; assembly: GCF_050577975.1. Lineage (NCBI taxonomy): Bacteria > Pseudomonadati > Pseudomonadota > Alphaproteobacteria > Hyphomicrobiales > Rhizobiaceae > Rhizobium > Rhizobium sp. BR 315. Next base: position 52,067 of record NZ_JARWKZ010000017.1, read on the forward strand.
CAACAGCATTTCCCGCAAGCGTCGGATCGACGGCAGGGCTGATGAAGGGATCTTCTTCGTCCGGGGTCAGGACGATCTCGGTGTCAAAGCTTTGCGGCTTGCGGCGCAGCACTTCGGGGCCGGCCTTGGCACTCGTATTCGCTTCGCTCGGCCCCACGGAAAAGGCTGCCGGGCGGCGGGCGCCGCTGTTGGGATCGTTTTCGGTCGGTTTCGTCATGCGAGACGGTCTCCGAACAGGAACTGCATGGCACGATCAAGCCGGATGTGCGGTACTGATAGCTTGATTCCGCCACCGGTTTCATCCAGCTCCGGCGGCCGGAAGCGGACGACATTTACGTCCGGCAAGTGGACCTTGGCCCCATCCGATTCAAGGGCTTCGAACAGCCAGCGCGGATTTTCAGGGAGATCGCCGGGGAATACCGCCGTTTTACGGTCGCCGTCGAAGATTTCGCCTGCGATCGTTTCCTTGTCCATCGGCGTACCGACGATGACGGGAAGCATCTGCCCATCGCGCGTGACCGTTGCTTCGCGCGTGGCGCGCACGGAAGCGATTGCCATGACTTCGATGCCGGCGCCGGCCATGCCGATGCGTTCGACCGCGCGCTCGACCAGGCGCCGCGTCAGCGCCTCCAGCCGGTCGTGGCTCTCGTGGTGCAGGTGATCGGCCTTGGTGGCGGCGACCAGGACGCGGTCGATGCGCCGGCCGAGCAGCGAGGAAAAGAACGAGTTGTTGCCGGGACGGAAGCAGGCGAGCACGTCCGTCAGCGCGCGTTCGAGATCCTGCACGGCTTCCGGACCGCGATTGATGGCCTGCAGCGCATCGATGAGCACGATCTGGCGGTCGAGGCGGGCAAAGTGCTCGCGGAAGAAGGGTTTGACCACGACCGATTTATAGGCCTCGTAGCGGCGCTCCATCATCGCCCAGAGCGACCCCTTCGGGGCGCTGCCCTCGGCGGGAAGCTTAAGCGGTGCGAAGGTTAGCGCCGGAGAACCATCGAGATCGCCGGGCAGCAGGAAGCGGCCGGGCGGCAGCGTAGAGAGCGAGCGCTCGTCGGATTTGCAGGCCTTGAGATAATCGGAAAAAGCGGTGGCAAGATCGCGCGCCTTCATTTCGTCGGCGGCCGCGGTAATATCGGCACTTTCGGTTCTTGCCAGCCAGTTGCGGGACAGCTCGGCGCGAATGCCGGTCTCGGCCAGCGCCAAGGTGTCGCTGCTGAAGGCTCGGAAATCCTTTCCGAGCAGGGGGAGATCGAGCAGCCATTCGCCCGGATAATCGACGATATCGATGGAAAGTCGGCCTGGGGAGAACAAGCGGTTCCAGCCGCTGGCGCTTTGATAGTCTAGCGTGATGCGCAGCTCGGAGATCGCACGCGTCGAATCCGGCCATATGCGCTCTTTGACCAGTGCGCGGATATGATCCTCATATTGAAAGCGCGGCACGGCGTCGTCCGGCTGGGGCTCGAGGCGAGCCGCCGAAACGCGGCCCGATTGTACCGGCTCGAACAAGGGCAGGCGTCCGCCATTCAGCAGATTGTGCAACAGCGACGAGATGAACACGGTCTTTCCGGAGCGGGAGAGCCCCGTCACCCCCAGCCGAATTGTCGGGTTGACGAGCCCGGCTGCGCGATCTGCGAGATTGTCGAAGGCGATGAGGGCGTCGTCGGTAAAGGAGGTCAGGCTTGGGGGCAAGGCGGGATCCCTGGGTGACAGCGTGACCGTGAATATAGGAAGCGAATCTTGCGCGGAAAAGATGAGCGAGCAAAGCGAAGACCGAGCTGGCTCGCTTCAGGCGCTTATCCCTATTTGGTGACAAATTCCGTCAGCGACCAGCCGGTCGATGCCGCGTCGACGACCGCGAGGCCGGCAGTCGGAAAGCCGTGCGGGAGGGCGGCTGCCAGGGCCTTGTGACCGATCAGAGCTTCCAGCGTCTGCTCGATGGTCGGATTATGCGCCACGAGCATGACGGACTGCTGATCCTTTTGCGACGCGATAAGCGAAAGGTAGATGTCCAGCGTTCCATTATAGACGGCATCGACAAAGCGGAATTCGGTGGAGGGGCTGACGACGCGGCGCATGGCCTCGGCCGTCTGGCGGCAGCGCAGCGCCGTCGATGAGATGACCAGATCTGGCTTGTAGTCTTTTTCGGCGGCCTTGTCGGCAACGATTTCTGCTGCGGCGTAACCGTTGTTGCTCAGAGGACGATCGAAATCCTTCTGTCCGGGTGCGGCCCGCTGAGCCTCTGCATGACGCAGGAGATAGATACGTGATGGCGGCGGCGAGATGCTGGTCATGATGAAATTCCGAAGCTCTATTTTGTCAATGACGTAACGTCTCCCTGCCCATGCCGTCAACCGCGGTGATGCCGCCCGAATCGAGCGGGAGCACCGGCTCGCGCAAAGGTTACCGGCACGCCAAATTTGGGTCGTTGCCAATATATGGTGAAAAATTAGACGCTTAGCCGAAATTTATGACAAATTTAAAAATCAGTTGACAGCCTCTATTTGGCTTGAACCGGCACTATTGGTTGGGATATACAGCCCGCCATATGAGATGTTCTTCAGGAGAATCGCGTTGAGTGAGAAGATCGATCTTAGCAATTACGTGCCCTCGGAAGACGAGGAGTTCATGAACCTAAATCAGCGAGCTTATTTTCGAGCGAAGCTGATCGCCTGGAAAAACGATATCCTTAGAGAAGCGCGCGAAACCCTGGACCATTTGGCAGAAGAAAGCGCAAACCATCCCGATCTCGCCGATCGGGCTTCCTCAGAAACAGACCGGGCCATCGAACTTCGGGCTCGCGACCGCCAGCGTAAACTTATCTCGAAAATCGACGCTGCACTGCAGCGTATCGAGGACGGCACTTACGGCTACTGTGAAGAAACCGGCGAGCCGATCGGCCTCAAGCGTCTCGACGCACGTCCGATCGCCACCTTGTCGATCGAAGCGCAGGAACGCCACGAGCGCCGCGAGAAGGTCTATCGCGACGAGTAATGGAACGGTCGATCTTGACCGGAACAAAATAAAAGGCACGGCGCTCCAAACGCCGTGCCTTTTTTGATTCGCAGGCGTTTCGGGCCGCGCTCTATTTCGGGCCGCGCTCTATTTGTCGCGGCTGACGCTCATTTCACCGAAGATGCGGGCCACTTCTTTCTGAAGGGCGCTGTCCGCTCCGGTCATCGGGGCCAGTTCGGGTTCGACGCGTTGCGCTGGGCCTGGAACTTGAGAGGGTGCGGTCACCGGCTGCTGTTGAACCTGCCGCTGCGGCGGAACGCTTGGAATAATCCGTTCCGCAGTCAAATTCTTCGACATTTCCGCTTCGAGCACGCGCTGGAAATCATTGCCGGTATCAGCGGGAGCCGGAACGGGGGCGAGCGGCGTGATGGTCGGCTCGACGGCTGCCGGTCGTATAGGCTGCGGCGGCAGGACGACATGGCGGGCTGCGTCCAAGATGTCGGCGGCTTCGGCTTCGGTGATGGCGGGTGCCGGCTGCGATGCGCGCTGTGGCGGCGGCGCGACGGGCTGAGGGGCACGTTCAACCGGCTGCGGCGCCGGCCTTGGCGGCGTTGGAGCGGCCGACTCGGCGCGCAGATAGGCTTCGATCTTTTCCTCTGTCGACTGCTGCCGTTGCGCAGGAAGCGCGACGGGCGGGCTATCGAGCTCGCCGACCTTTTGCAGCGGCTGCAGCCGGCTTTCGAATGCGACCGGAGCTTCGAGCGATGCCGCTGCTCCTGCCCGAGTGGGATCCGAGATGCCGGATTCGATGACAATATCGGTCGGGCCGCCGATCATGATGAGGTGTTCGATGCCGTCGCGCCGGACGAGCACGAGACGGCGGCGCGCATCGACGGCGGCGGCATCCAGCACCTGCAGGCGCGGCTGGCGGTTCTTGCCGCCGCGGACAAAGGGTGAAGGTGCCCGATTGCGCACAATCCAAAGAATGCCGATCAGTACGAGAAGGGCGAGGCCAACCCCGCCGGCTGCAAGGAAAAAGCGGCTGCCATAGGCTCCGGCGATGTCGTCCCACATGTCGAGATACTCCGTATTTGTCCCCGATGTCGCGGCCTATGCGCAACTACAATAAGGCAGATGCCTTGACCGTGGACTTTCTATGCGGCGATCATATGGACAGGATCAAGCCCGATACAAGATGTGATTGCAGCCTCCGTGGCTCTCTTGCTTGTGAATTCAAGCCTTTCTGGCCCCGCAAAGCTTTTTGCCTGTCATGCAAATTGGTAAAGAAGATTCGAAAGGTCCGACTCTGGCGATCCGAAACGTCTATGACATGTCGCGAGGAGAATGGCGGAGACGAGGGGTTTATGACGAAGCAGCGTCCGTCCGACGAGTATAGCGTGCCGCTGGTGGATCGCGGGGTTCGTTCCGGCACAGTGCTGCGCATCATCCTGCTTGCGCTTGTTCTCGTGGCAGCAGCAGCTGCCTTCGTCGTCTTCAAGAGCCAGCTCGACAATGAAGCCGTGCTCGGAGGCCTAGGCATTCTTGCCATGGTCGGCATCTTCTTTCTGGTCTCCTCGATCATCGGCTTCGTCGAGGTCATGCCGCAGCCCCAGTCCGATAGCCTGGCGCGCTCGTTCCTGAACAGCCATCCGGACGGGACGCTGATAACGGACGAGAAAAGCCGCATCGTCTATGCCAACGCCGCCTATGGACGGCTGACCGGCGCCAGCAAGGCGACCGAGGTGCAGTCGCTCGAGACGCTGCTCTCCCGTAACCGTGAATCAAACGAGGCTCTCTATCGTCTGGCCAATGGTTTGCGTGACGGCAAGGAGGGATCGGAGGAATTCCGGCTGCTGAAACCGCTCGGTCCTTTCAATGGAATCGGGCAGGGGGCGCATTGGTATCGATTGAAAGCGCGGGTGCTGCAGCCGGAGCAGGGCGGCAACAAGGCGCTGCACATCTGGCAGATCACGGATATCACCTCCGAGCGCGACGATCAGGAGCGCTTCTTCAAGGAATTGCAGAACGCGATCGACTATCTCGATCACGCACCGGCTGGTTTCTTCTCCGCCGGCCGCAAGGGCGAGATCTTCTATCTCAATGCGACGCTGGCGGAGTGGCTGGGCTTCGATCTGACGAAGTTCGTACCCGGTTCGATGACAATCGGCGATCTCGTCGCCGGCGAGGGGCTGGCGCTGATCCAGTCGGTTCAGGCCGAGCCTGGCTTCAAGAAGACGGTGACGCTCGATCTTGATCTTCGCCGCTCCAACGGCCAGAGCCTGCCCGTGCAGATCGTCCACAGCGTCACATCGATGCGCGACGGCGCCCCGGGCGAAAGCCGCACTATCGTCTTGACGCGGCAAAACGGCGGCGACACCGAACAATCGGCTTCGGCCGCGGCAATGCGCTTCAGTCGCTTCTTCAACAACACGCCGATGGCGATCGCTTCCGTTGACGGTACCGGCCGCATCCTGCGCACCAATGCGCCATTCCTGAAGCTGTTCTCGGATCTGGTGTCACGCGACGACATCGAGCGTGGAGCAGCGCTGGAGACCGTCGTCAACGAGAGCGACCGATCGCGGCTACACCAGGCGCTTGCCGCCGCCAAGGACCGGCAAGGCGATATCCCAGCGATCGACTCCCGCAATCCGAAAGACGAGACGCGGCATTTCCGATTCTATATCAATGCCGTTATCGACCAGACCGACGAGGCGCCGGAAGAGGCTGCGATCGTCTATGCCGTGGAGGTGACCGAGCAGAAGGCGCTCGAGACGCAGATGGCGCAGACGCAGAAGCTGAACGCTGTGGGCACGCTCGCCGGCGGCATCGCGCACGATTTCAACAACGTACTGACCGCGATCCTCTTGTCTTCCGACCATCTGCTGCTGCAGGCGCGGCCCTCCGATGCCAGCTTTGCGGATTTGATGGAAATCAAGCGCAACGCCAATCGAGCGGCCGTGCTGGTGCGGCAGCTGCTCGCCTTCTCGCGCAAGCAGACCATGCGGCCGACAGTCCTCAACCTCACCGATGTGATCGGCGATCTGCGCATGCTGGTCGACAGGCTGCTGTCGGGCACGCATGTCAAGCTGGATGTCGATTACGGCCGCGATCTCTGGCCGGTGAAGACGGATCTTTCGCAGTTCGAGCAGGTGATCATCAATCTCTGCGTCAATGCGCGCGACGCGATGCCGGGCGGTGGCATGCTGACGCTGCGAACACGCAATCTGCTTGCGGCCGACGTTAGCGCCTTCAATTATCCCTATCTGCCGCATGAGGACATGGTTCTCATCGAAGTCAGCGATACCGGCACCGGTATCGCGCCCGAAATCATGGACAAAATCTTCGAGCCTTTCTTCACGACCAAGGAAGTGGGCAAGGGCACCGGCCTCGGTCTTGCGATGGTCTATGGCATCATCAAGCAGTCCGGCGGTTACATCCAGCCGGAATCGGAAGTCGGCAAGGGAACGACTTTCCGCATCTTCTTGCCGCGCCACATCGTCGAAATGCTTGCGGTGACCGAAGCGAAAATGCCGGAAAGCCGCGATGTTGCGGCCATGGACCAAAGCGTTGCGGCGGTCGTTCCGGCAGAGGAGCCGGCCGACCTGACGGGCAAGTCCGCAGTGGTGCTGTTGGTCGAGGACGAGGAGGCGGTGCGTCGCGGCGGCAAGCGCATGCTCGAGACGCGCGGCTATACCGTCTACGAGGCCGGCTCTGGCGTCGAGGCGCTCGATATCATGGACGAGCTCGACGGGCAGGTCGATGTCGTCGTATCCGATGTCGTCATGCCTGAAATGGATGGCCCGTCGCTGCTGCGCGAGCTGCGCAAGAAATATCCCGATATGAAGTTCATCTTTGTGTCGGGTTATGCGGAGGATGCTTTTGCCCGCAACCTGCCGGCCGATGCGCAATTCGGCTTCTTGCCGAAGCCGTTTTCGCTGAAGCAGCTTGCCGTGGTCGTGCGCGAGACGCTGGACAAGAACTAGCGCATGTCGCGCAAAAGCGTGCAGCGGTTTTGCGACAACGACATGCGCAAAATCAAAGACCTAAAGCGCGAGAGGCGAATCTGAAAGATCGCGACGCGCTTTAGGTGAGGGGCGATTTTCGCCTCTCGATGTTGCCGATTGCAATGCAAAGGTGCTATCAACCGTACATGATCGACCTTGCCAAGCCCATTTGCCAAATGTGGTGGCGCTCCTTCTAGGAGCGGCAGTCGTCATGTGTTGAAATCGACCCTGCCGCCGTGATCCGGCAGGCATCGCCATTTCAGTTTCCTTCCCGATTGCGGCGGCTCCTTTTGCGGAGCAAAGAAATGTTTTCTCCTATCGATACCCGTCCCGTTATCCTGACGGGCGACCGGACCACCGGTCCTCTCCATCTTGGCCATTATGTCGGCTCCCTGAAGAGCCGCGTTGCGCTTCAGCGCAGCCATCGGCAATTTCTGCTTTTGGCCGATAACCAGGCCTTGACCGACAATGCCGGTGGTCTTGAAAAGGTCCGACGCAACGTTCTCGAGGTTGCCATCGACTATCTCGCCGTCGGCATCGACCCGGCGCTGACGACGATCTGCGTTCAATCCGCTTTGCCGGCGCTGGCGGAATTGACGCTGCTCTACCTGAACTTCGTCACGGTCAGCCGTCTGGAGCGCAATCCGACGATCAAGACGGAAATCCAGCTTCGCGGCTTCGAACGCGATGTGCCGGCTGGCTTTCTTTGCTATCCGGTCTCACAGGCGGCCGATATTACCGCTTTCAAGGCGTCGGTCGTTCCCGTCGGCGAGGATCAAACTCCCTTGATCGAGCAGACCAATGAGATCGTTCGTCGTCTCAATCGACAGATCGGGCGCGATGTTCTCGTCGAGGCTGCGGCCATGGTGCCAAAGGTGGGGCGCTTGCCCGGTGTCGACGGCAAGGCGAAGATGAGCAAATCCCAGGGCAACGCCATCCCGCTTTCGGCCTCGCCCGACGATATCAGAGATGCGGTGCGGCGCATGTATACCGATCCGGGTCACCTGCGCGTCAGTGACCCCGGCAAGGTCGAGGGAAACGTCGTCTTCACCTATCTGGATGCCTTTTGCGATGATCGACAATTGGTCGATGATATGAAGGCGCATTATCGTCGCGGCGGGCTCGGCGATGTCACTCTGAAGAGGCATCTTGAAGACATCCTTCAGGCACTGCTCGCTCCGATCCGCGAGCGCCGTGCGCGCTACGCTGCCGAGCCGGACTATGTCATGGGGATCGTACGCGAGGGTACGAGAAAGGCGAGAGAGACGACTGAGGCGACGCTTGTGGAACTGCGATCTGCACTGGGCCTGTTTACCTTGGCCTGAGCTACCCCCTGGAAAGGGGAATTACCCCTTCCCGGAATCGCAAAAGAAAACGGCCTGCCGTTTCGGTGAAACGACAGGCCGCGCGATAGCGTGATAGCTCTGATTATTCCGCCAGAGCGACGGCGATTTCGGCGGCCAGGCGCGCATTGTTTTCAACGAGCGCAATGTTGGTCTTGAGGCTGCGGCCTTCGGTGATGTCGAAGATGGTGCTGAGCAGATAGGGCGTAACAGCCTTGCCGGAGACTTCGTCGCGCTCGGCGCTGTCGATGGCCCGCTCGATATAGATTTCCATTTCCTCGCGCGGGATTTCGTCGGCTTCAGGAACAGGATTGGCGATCAGCATGCCGCCATCGATGCCGAGCTGTTCGCGCGTCATCTGGAAGTTGGCGATAGCGGCCGGGCTATTCAGCGTCAGCGGGCTCGCCAGACCGGAAGAGCGCGACCAGAAGGCCGGGAATTCGGTGCTGTCGTAAGTCACGACCGGAACGCCGCGGGTTTCCAGCACTTCGAGCGTCTTCGGAATATCGAGGATCGCCTTGGCGCCGGCGCAGACGACGATGACGCCGGTGCGGGACAGCTCTTCAAGATCGGCAGAAATATCGAAGCTCTCTTCTGCGCCGCGATGCACGCCGCCGATGCCGCCGGTGGCGAAGACCTTGATGCCAGCGCGGGCTGCGGCGATCATGGTGGCGGCGACGGTGGTTGCGCCGGTGCGGCGCTCGGCGATCGCAAAAGCGAGGTCAGCGCGCGAAACTTTCATTGCACCCTCCGTCTTGGCAAGGGCTTCCAGCTCTTCCGGCTCAAGACCGATATGCAGGGTGCCGTGAATGACGGCGATGGTCGCCGGCACCGCGCCTTCCTGCCGGATGATCGCCTCGACGCTGCGAGCCATCTCGATATTGCCTGGGTAGGGCATGCCATGGGTGATGATGGTCGATTCCAGGGCGACAAGCGGCGCGCCGCGCAGCTTGGCGGCGGCAACTTCCTTCGAATAGGAGATCGGAAGCAGTGGCGAGATAGGCTGAGTCATTGTCGTTTCCAATTCACTGAAACAATTTAGGCGTTTTGAAGAGGCTTCATGACAGAATTTCGGCCTTGGGAACAAGGGCCAAGGTCGTCTTTAGCAGCTCGGGGGAGAGATTTTCTGCAGTCGCAAAGGGCGACTGCACAGTGATCGCCGCGGCGGCTGCGCCATGGCGGACGGCTTCGCCGAGATCGTGGCCGGCAAGCAGGGCCGAGAGTACGCCCGAAGCAAGTGAATCGCCCGCTCCGGTGACATCGGCGACATTATCGACGATGGGCGGCTGCAGGCTGATCACTGCGTCATGGGAGAAAGCGACCAGCGCGCGCTTGCCGCGGGTGATTACCCCATTGCGCAGGCCGAGGGCACGCAACGCTTCCACCCATTCGCGCGGGTCTTCCGGGCGGTTTTCGGTCAGTGCGGCTGCCTCCGCCTCGTTGAGGAACAGATAGTCGATGCCCGGGAGGCTTGGCTTCAAACGCACGACCTTTGCCGGTGAGATTGCGATGGCGGCGACGGGCTTGCCGCAGAGGAAGGCTTTTGTCGCAATCGTCGCCAAAGTCTCGGCCGGCAGATTGGCGTCGCAGAGAACGAGGTCGGCCTCGTCAAAAGCTTCGCGAACGGCGCGAATCGCCAGACGGCGTGGGCTGAACAGCTTGTAGAGTTCCATATCCGCAAGGGCGATGACCAGGTTACCGTCATGTTCGAGGATCGCGGTGTAGCTCGGCGTTTTGCGGTCGAGGAAAACAAAAGGCCTGTCATCGATGCCGGCATGGCTGGCAGCCTCCGCGACCATCTCGCCCGAGGGGTCGCCGCCGCGCGGCGAGATCATCCGGACTTCGAAGCCGAGGCGGGCGAGATTGCGGGCCGCATTGAAGCCGCCGCCGCCGGGTTCTTCGAACCAGGCTCCCGGATTGCTGGCGCCCGGCGCCGTCTCGCCGAAGATGCGGCCGCGCCGATCGACATGAGCGCCGCCGAGAACGAGAATCTTCTTCGCCATATGGTTTTCCTCAGCAATCAAAAAAAGCGAATCGAGCCGCCAGTCGACATGATGGAACCTATGGTTCCGGATATGTAAGTATCTGGTAAGAAAGGAGAAAACAAAAGTAGAACGAAATTCATTTTACCTTTTTCTTTCAATCGCTTGTTGTGCTCTTGCGATAAGAGAACAAATAGAGTACAGAATTCTCATCAGCGGCGACATTGCTAGAGCGGCTTCAATAACCTAAAGGTGGATCGAATGTCTCAGAATTCTTTGCGGCTTGTAGAGGACAAATCGGTGGATAAAAGCAAGGCACTTGAAGCGGCACTCTCTCAAATTGAGCGGTCGTTCGGCAAGGGCTCGATCATGAAGCTCGGTTCTAACGAGAACGTGGTCGAAATCGAAACGGTTTCCACGGGTTCTCTGAGCCTCGATATCGCCCTCGGCATTGGCGGCTTGCCGAAGGGACGCATCATCGAAATCTACGGGCCGGAAAGCTCGGGTAAGACGACGCTGGCTCTGCAGACCATTGCAGAGGCCCAGAAGAAGGGCGGCATCTGCGCCTTCGTGGACGCGGAACATGCGCTCGATCCGGTCTATGCCCGCAAGCTGGGCGTCGATTTGCAGAACCTGTTGATCTCGCAGCCGGATACCGGCGAGCAGGCGCTTGAAATCACCGATACGCTCGTGCGCTCCGGTGCCATCGACGTTCTCGTCGTCGACTCCGTTGCGGCATTGACGCCGCGAGCCGAAATCGAGGGCGAGATGGGCGACAGCCTGCCGGGCCTGCAGGCTCGTTTGATGAGCCAGGCGTTGCGCAAGCTTACGGCTTCGATCTCGAAGTCCAAAACCATGGTGATCTTCATCAACCAGATCCGCATGAAGATCGGCGTCATGTTCGGTTCGCCGGAAACGACGACCGGCGGTAATGCGCTGAAGTTCTATGCCTCGGTTCGCCTCGATATCCGCCGCATCGGCGCGGTCAAGGAGCGCGAAGAAGTGATCGGCAACCAGACTCGCGTCAAGGTCGTCAAAAACAAGATGGCACCTCCCTTCAAGCAGGTCGAGTTCGACATCATGTATGGCGAAGGCGTTTCTAAGACGGGCGAGCTGGTCGATCTCGGCGTCAAGGCCGGCATCGTCGAAAAGTCCGGTGCCTGGTTCTCCTATAACAGCCAGCGCCTCGGCCAGGGCCGCGAGAATGCGAAGATCTTCCTGCGCGACAATCCGGATCTCGCCCGCGAGATCGAATTGTCGCTGCGCCAGAATGCCGGTCTGATCGCCGACCGCTTCCTGCAGAATGGCGGTCCGGATGCCGATGATGGTGATGATGCGAGCGAGTAACGATTTCCGGGAGCAATTTCCGGCTTGATACGAGACTAAAAGCTGAAACCGGCCGCATTGTCCAAGGGATGTGCGGCCGGTTTTGTTCGTGCGGCTGGACAGCGCCCGGAGCGAACGATAAAAGCCACTGACTTTGACGCAAGTTGTTGACGGCAGTACTGAAGGGCCCCCTATGAGCGGTGTGAATGAAATCCGGTCGACCTTCCTCGACTATTTTAAGAAAAACGGTCACGAGATCGTGCCGTCGAGCCCGCTCGTACCGCGCAACGATCCGACATTGATGTTCACCAATGCCGGCATGGTGCAGTTCAAGAACGTGTTTACCGGCCTGGAGCCGCGTCCCTATACGACGGCCTCGACGGCGCAGAAATGCGTACGCGCCGGCGGCAAGCACAACGACCTCGATAATGTCGGCTACACCGCGCGCCACCACACCTTCTTCGAGATGCTCGGCAATTTCTCCTTCGGCGACTATTTCAAGGAGCGTGCGATCGAGCTTGCCTGGAACCTGATCACCAAGGAATTCGGCCTCGATGCCAAGCGCCTGCTGGTCACGGTCTACCACACCGACGACGACGCCTATAATCTGTGGAAGAAGATCGCCGGCCTTTCCGACGACAAGATCATCCGCATCGCCACCAGCGACAATTTCTGGGCGATGGGCGATACCGGCCCCTGCGGCCCCTGTTCCGAGATCTTCTATGACCATGGCGATCACATTTGGGGCGGCCCTCCGGGCTCTCCCGAGGAAGACGGCGACCGCTTCATCGAGATCTGGAACCTCGTGTTCATGCAGTTCGAGCAGGTTACCAAGGAACAGCGCATCGACCTGCCGCGCCCGTCGATCGATACCGGTATGGGGCTCGAGCGCGTTGCCGCCGTTCTGCAGGGCAAGCATGACAACTACGATATCGACCTGTTCCGCGCGCTGATCGAGGCCTCGGAAGAGGCAACCGGCGTAAAGGCCGAGGGTGAGCATCGCGCCAGCCATCGCGTGATCGCCGACCATCTGCGCTCCTCCGCCTTCCTGGTTGCTGACGGCGTGCTGCCGTCGAACGAAGGCCGTGGCTATGTTCTGCGCCGTATCATGCGCCGCGCCATGCGCCATGCGCAGCTGCTCGGTGCCAAGGAGCCGCTGATCTGGAAGCTGCTGCCGACGCTGGTTCAGCAGATGGGCCGTGCCTATCCCGAGCTGGTGCGTGCCGAAGCGCTCACATCCGAGACGCTGAAGCTCGAAGAGACCCGTTTCCGCAAGACGCTGGAACGCGGCCTGTCGCTGCTCAACGACGCGACCTCGACGCTGCACAAGGGCGACAGCCTGGATGGCGAGACCGCCTTCAAGCTTTACGACACCTACGGCTTCCCGCTCGACCTGACGCAGGACGCGCTTCGCGCTCGCGGCATCGGCGTCGATATCTCCAGTTTCACGGATGCCATGGAGCGCCAGAAGGCCGAAGCGCGCTCGCATTGGGCCGGCTCCGGCGACAAGGCGACGGAGACCATCTGGTTCGAGCTCAAGGAAAAGTTCGGCGCGACCGAATTCCTGGGCTACGACACGGAAACGGCCGAAGGCGTCATCCAGGCGATCGTCAAGGATGGTGTCGCCGTCGATAGCGCCTCCGCGGGTGACAAGGTGCAAATCGTCGTCAACCAGACGCCGTTCTACGGCGAATCCGGTGGTCAGATGGGCGATACCGGCATGATTACGAGCGACCACGGCAAGCTCGCCGTCGGTGACACCCAGAAGAAGGGCGAAGGCCTTTTCATTCACAGCTCGGAAGTCTCCGAAGGCAAGATCAAGGTCGGCGACGCCGTCGTCCTGACGGTCGATCACAACAGGCGCTCGCGCCTGCGCGCCAATCACTCTGCCACCCATCTGCTGCACGAGGCTCTTCGTGAAGTGCTGGGAACGCATGTGGCGCAGAAGGGTTCGCTGGTCGCGCCTGAGCGCCTGCGCTTCGACGTTTCCCATCCGAAGCCGATGTCAGCTGAGGAGCTGAAGGTCGTCGAGGATATGGCCAACGAGATCGTTCTGCAGAATTCGCCAGTTACGACCCGCCTGATGAGCGTCGACGATGCGATCGCGGAAGGCGCGATGGCGCTGTTCGGCGAGAAGTATGGCGATGAAGTCCGCGTGGTGTCGATGGGGCAGGGTGTTCGCGGCGCCAAGGCCGGTAAAGCCTATTCCGTCGAGCTTTGCGGTGGCACGCATGTGTCTGCCACGGGCCAGATCGGTCTCGTACGCATTCTCGGCGAGAGCGCCGTCGGTGCTGGTGTGCGCCGCATCGAAGCTGTGACCGGCGAATCCGCACGCGACTATCTCTCCGAGCAGGATGAACGCGTGAAGAACCTCGCCTCAACGCTGAAGGTTCAGCCGGCGGAAGTCGTTTCGCGCGTCGAAGCCCTGATGGACGAGCGCCGCAAGCTGGAGCGCGAATTGGCCGATGCCAAGCGCAAGCTGGCCATGGGCGGCGGCCAGGGCGGCTCCGCCGACGCGGTGCGCGACGTCAATGGTGTCAAGTTCCTTGGCAAGGCGATCTCTGGCGTCGATCCGAAGGATCTGAAGGGTCTGGCGGATGAGGCCAAGGCAGGTCTCGGCTCGGGCGTGGTCGCGCTGATCGGCGTCTCGGAAGACGGCAAGGCCAGCGCCGTCGTTGCCGTCACCGAGGACCTGATCGGCCGTGCGAGCGCCGTCGATCTCGTCCGTATCGCCTCGGCCGCTCTCGGTGGCAAGGGCGGCGGCGGCCGTCCCGATATGGCTCAGGCCGGCGGCCCGGATGGCGCCAAGGCCGACGAAGCGATCGAGGCGATTGCCGCGGCACTCGCCGGCTAACAACATACAATTTATGGTGATGGTAAAGGTGGCGGATGCTTCGGCATTCGCCACTTTTATTTGCGCGCCCAACTCCGCAGGATTTGTCAAATCGGGTTATGGTCTTGTCGGGCCGATCGATTTGCAAGAGGTTTGACATGAATGGTGGAACGGCGTGGACGCTTTACGAGACCCGGTTGCGGCGGGTTTCGGCCTATATCCACGAGCATCTGGATGACGAGCTCGATATGGAAAAGCTCGCCGAGATCGCCTGCATGTCCAGCTATCACTGGCATAGGATCTATCGGGCAATTTATGGCGAGACGGCGGCGGCCACGGTCAAGCGGCTGCGGCTGCATCGTGCCGCCGGCGATCTCGTCAACACCCGTCTATCCGTCAGCGACATTGCAAAGCGGTCGGGCTATCCTAACCTCCAGTCGTTCAACCGCATCTTCAGATCCGTCTACGGCATGCCGCCGGCGCGATATCGGAATGAGGGAAGCCACACGATCTTCGAACCCAGCACCCAAGGAAGGATTACTGTCTTGTTCGACGTTACGCTTCGCACCATCTCCCCGATGTCACTCGTCGGTGTCGCCCATCGCGGCTCCTACATGCAGATCGGCCAGGCTTTTGAGACACTTTTCGGCACTATTTTTGCCCGTGGCCTTGCCGGGCCGGACATGCGCATGATCGGCATCTATCTCGACGATCCCGATGTCGTCAAAGTGGATAAGCTGCGCTCCTATGCCTGCGTCACGGCAGGAGAGACCGTCGTCGCCGATGCTCCGTTGGAGCGGCGCTCGCTCGAGGGCGGCGAATATGCCGTGCTGCGCCACAAGGGGCCATACGCAAACATGCACAAGGCCTATCAATGGCTATATGCGCAATGGCTGCCAGCCTCCGGGCGACAGCTGCGCGATACCGTCATGTTCGAGGAATATATCAACAATCCGCGCGACGTGCCGCCGACGGAGCTTCTGACCGATATCTATATGCCGCTGCAATAGCGGCATATAGTACTGTCGGTTGAAGTTCTTTCTTCAGTGCCTTGTTTTCTCAGGCGTTTGTCTGCTTCGGCATGGCAGCGTTGTCGATTTCGTTGCCGCGGCGATAGGCGTCGCGGTCGCTGACCCGGCTCCAATAATCGATGAAAGCCTGGCGTTTCTCGATGGTGCCGAAGTTGAGGCCCCAGCCGACATGCGAGCCGACATAGACGTCGGCGGCCGTAAAGCGGTCGCCGGCGATGAACGGCGAGGCGCTGACGGCCTGTTCCAGAGCGTCGAAGATATGGTCGAGGCTGCCGCATCCGGCCATGCGCAGGCGTTCCGCGGGAATTTCGAAGCCCAGGGCGCGGTTGGTCACTGCCATCTCCATCGGGCCGGCAGCGAAGAACATCCAGCGGAAGTAGCGGCCTCGCTCGGCTGCTGTCGGCGCAAGGCCCGCCTGCGGGAACGTCTCTGCCAGATAGGCGCAAATGGCCGCGCCTTCGGTGACGACGGTATCGCCATGCTTGATCGCCGGTACCTTACCCATGGGGTTTATCGACAGGTATTCGGGCGCTTTCATAGTCGTGCCGTAGTCGAGATATTCGGTGCGGTAGGGCTGGCCGATCTCCTCGAGCATCCAGCGTGCTACGCGTCCGCGTGACATCGGGTTGGTATAGAAAACGAGTTCTTCAGCCATCTGTCTCTCCCTTTTTGTCGGGCGCATTGTTGCCACCGGTCGGCTGCGGCGGCAAGCTTCCGGGCAAAAGAAAACCCGGCACAGAGGCCGGGTTCTCAAAGGGTCCATTGTCGGCGAGGCTTAGGCAGCCATGGCCTTCTGGAGATTTTCGTCGATCTTGTCGAGGAAGGCAGTGGTCGAGAGCCACGGCTGATCCGGGCCGATGAGCAGCGCCAGATCCTTGGTCATGAAGCCGGCTTCGACGGTATCGACGCAGACTTTTTCGAGCGTGGAAGCGAACTTGGCGAGCTCGGCATTGTCGTCGAGCTTGGCGCGATGGGCGAGACCACGGGTCCAGGCGAAGATCGAGGCGATCGAGTTCGTCGAGGTTTCCTGGCCCTTCTGGTGCTGGCGGTAATGGCGGGTCACCGTGCCGTGGGCGGCTTCGGCTTCGACCGTCTTACCGTCTGGCGTGAGCAGAACCGAGGTCATCAGGCCGAGCGAGCCGAAGCCCTGAGCAACCGTGTCGGACTGGACGTCGCCGTCGTAGTTCTTGCAGGCCCAAACATAACCGCCGGACCACTTCAGTGCGGAGGCGACCATGTCGTCGATGAGGCGATGTTCATAGGTGATGCCGACTTCGTCGAACTGAGCCTTGAACTCGTTCTGATAGACTTCTTCGAAGATGTCCTTGAAGCGGCCGTCATAGGCCTTGAGGATGGTGTTCTTGGTCGACAGGTAGACCGGCCACTTGCGCATCAGGCCGTACATCATCGAAGCGCGGGCGAATTCGCGGATCGACTCGTCGAGGTTGTACATGGCCATTGCAACGCCGGCGCCGGGGGCGTCGAAAACGTCCTTTTCAATGACCGTGCCGTCTTCGCCGACGAACTTGATGGTCAGCTTGCCCTTGCCGGGGAACTTGAAGTCGGTGGCGCGGTACTGGTCGCCGAAGGCATGACGGCCAACGACGATCGGCTTGGTCCAGCCGGGAACGAGGCGCGGTACGTTCTTGCAGATGATCGGCTCGCGGAAGATGACGCCGCCGAGGATGTTGCGGATCGTGCCGTTCGGGCTCTTCCACATCTGCTTCAGGTTGAATTCCTTGACGCGATCTTCATCCGGCGTGATCGTCGCGCACTTGATGCCGACGCCGTGCTTCTTGATGGCGTTGGCGGCGTCAACGGTCACCTGGTCGTTGGTCGCATCGCGGTTTTCGACGGAAAGGTCATAATAGTCGATATCGATATCGAGGTAGGGGTAGATCAGTTTGTCTTTGATAAACTGCCAGATGATGCGAGTCATTTCATCGCCATCGAGATCGGCAACGGGGTTAGCGACCTTGATCTTCTTCATACTTCTGCCTCGTTTAAGCTGATGGGACCGGATTGTCCTGTGGGTAAAGTGAAGTCTCGAGCGCTATAACACCGCAAGCCCGGAACGCAAAGCCGATAGAGCCTCCCGCATCGCGTTTTTGATCATTCGTGACACCTGTCGCTTTTTGGGATCGGCCCATTGCCAAAGTGGTCGATGCGTCTAATGTCGCCCATGTTTTGCTGATCGCAACGGAATCATATCATGCAGAAATTTGCCGCATCCGCGCTTGCCTTCACGCTCTTCCAGTTTTCGCTCGGTGCGCATATGGCGCTGGCCGCCGATGCGACGACGCCGGTCAAGGTGATCATGGACGCAACCGTCTCGAACTGGGCGGGCGGCGACAGCGATTGGCAGGATATTTTCGGCGACGACAAGCTCAAGGATGTCTACAGCAAGGATTTCGTCGCCAAATACCAGGCGGCAGCGCAGTTTCCCGCAGCGGACGAGGATGGGATTTCTCCGTTCGACTATGACGTCATTGTCAATGCGCAGGATGCCTGTCCGCTGGAGGATGTGAAGATCACCGCCCAGCCGCCCAAGAACAATGCCACGGAGGTGCTGGCGACCTTCAAGAAGTCCACCTGCATGGGCTCCGATGCCGACTATCAGAAGGTGACGACGGTGCGCTTCGAGGTCATCGAAGAGGGTGGCAGACCAGTCGTCGACGATATCGTCACGAACGACGACAACGGCAATCCGAGCTCGCTGAAGAGCGTGATGCAGGATCTCGTCAAGCAACAGCAGCAACAGCCTGCCGATCAGAAACAGCAATCCACGGACCAGCAACAGCCGGCCAAGCCGTAACAATCGGGCACGCTTCATCCCGCCATCGTGCGTAAAAACCTTGCCGATTGCGGCCTGTCTCGCTATTGCGACCCCGGAGCCGGATGATTTCAGGTCGAACAGACCTGAAATCATCCGGCTCCGGAATCAGGAAAATAGAGCATGATGTCGTGCGAAAACCGCTAGCACTTTTCGGCATCATGCTCGAATTGGCGCGACTGGGCTCGCGCGCGGAGATTTAGGCATCATGGCAGGCACGAATAGCGAGCGTCAACTTCTGGCCGAGGGGCCGGCCGTCATTCTGGTCGAGCCGCAGATGGGTGAGAATATCGGCATGGTAGCTCGCGCCATGGCGAATTTCGGGCTTGTCGAGCTGCGTCTCGTCAATCCGCGTGATGGCTGGCCGAACGAGAGGGCGCAGGCGACGGCCTCAAAGGCGGATCACATTATCGAGGCGACGAAGGTCTACGAGACGCTGGAGCAGGCGATAGCAGACCTCAATTTCGTCTATGCGACAACAGCGCGCGAGCGTGATGGTTATAAGCCGGTGCGTTCGCCTGTCGTTGCCGCCGAGACGCTTCGCGCAAAGTTCAAGGCGGGCGAGGGCACCGGCATTCTCTTCGGGCGCGAGCGCTGGGGACTGACGAACGAGGAAGTGGCTTTGGCCGACGAGATCGTCACCTTTCCGGTCAATCCCGCTTTCGCGTCTTTGAACATCGCCCAGGCCGTGCTGCTGATGTCCTATGAGTGGATGAAGTCGGGCATGGAAGATCTGGGTGCCGTGCCTTTCCAGGCAATCGAGCAGAGGCCTTCGACAAAGGATCAGCTTTTCGGCCTTTTCGACCAGTTGGAGGAGGCGCTGGATGCGCGCAATTATTTCCATCCTGCCGGGAAAAAGCCGAAAATGGTCGACAATCTCCGGGCCGTCCTCTCGCGCCGGGCGTTCACCGAACAGGAAATCAGCGTCCTTCGCGGGGTGATCTCGTCCCTCGATCGATTCACGCGGAAGTCTCCGCGCGGCAGCGGCTCGCATCCCCGGCCCAGCAAGACGTCCTCCAAAGCGCCCAAGGAAACCACCAGCGATGACAGCAGCGGCGAATGAGCTGAAACCGGTCCTTGTCTTCGATTCAGGGATCGGCGGTTTGACTGTTCTGCGGGAAGCGAGGGTGCTGATGCCGGAACGCGGTTTCATCTATGTCGCCGACGATGCCGGCTTTCCTTATGGCGGCTGGGAAGAGCCAGCGCTGAAGGAACGCATCGTCGATCTCTTCGCAAAGCTGCTTGCGCAATATGATCCGGAAGTCTGCATCATCGCCTGCAATACGGCCTTCACGCTTGTCGGGGCTGATTTGCGCGCGGCTTTCCCACAGATGACCTTCATAGGCACGGTGCCGGCGATCAAGCCGGCTGCGGAGCGGACGCGCTCAGGCCTGGTTTCGGTGCTGGCGACGCCGGGCACCGTCAAGCGTGCTTACACGCGCGACCTGATCCAGTCTTTCGCCACCCAATGCCACGTCCGGCTTGTCGGCTCGGAAAACCTGGCCCGGCTGGCAGAGAGTTATATTCGCGGCGATGCGATTGCCGACGATGCTGTCATGACGGAGATCGACCAATGCTTTGTTGAGATGGATGGCCGCAAGACCGATATCGTCGTGCTCGCCTGCACGCATTATCCTTTCATGTCCAATATCTTCCGCAGGCTCGCGCCGTGGCCGGTCGACTGGCTGGATCCCGCAGAAGCGATCGCAAGGCGCGCACGCAGCCTGGTGCCGCAGGCAGCCGATGCGGTTCATCCCGACAATTTCGACTTTGCAGTGTTCACCTCCGGTGCGCCGGATTTCCCCACCCGCCGGCTGATGCAGGGCTTTGGGCTCAAGGCTTGATGATGACTGATAAGATTTCGCTGCGTAAACTCGATTTCGCGGACATGTCGGCTGCAGCCGCTGTTCATCGCGCTTCCTTCAATGAGCGGCTGCCGACGCTTGCCGGACTTCACACCCCGGAAGAGGATGTCGGATTCTGGAGTGCTGTCGTCTATAGGGATTGCCAGATCTGGGGCGCGGAAGAGGGCGGTCGCCTCGTCGGCGTCATTGCCTTTCTCGATGATTGGATCGACCAGCTTTACGTTCTGCCCGAGGCGCAGGGGCGCGGCATCGGCAGTCGCCTGCTCGATGTCGCCAAGTCGGCCTATCCAGTGCTCTCGCTCTGGACATTCCAGAGAAATGAACCGGCTCGCCGCTTTTACTTGAAACACGGCTTCTTCGCGGTTGACGAGTCGGACGGGGCAGGCAATGAGGAAAAGGAGCCGGATGTGCTTTACAAATGGGAAGCACGCTTGCACCGGATGTAATGCGGGATCTGACCGAGCGGCGGGATATTGGGAGGTCGATAGTTGATGTCTTTTGAGAGTGCCGAGGTCAGCCATGCGTTTGCGTGAGTGCCACAACTTCCATGATTTTCGCCTCCTTGCGAAAAAGCGTCTTCCGGGTCCGATCTTCAACTATATCGACGGCGCAGCCGACGATGAGGTGACGCTGCGGCGAAACACGTCGAGCTTCGAAAGCTGCGATCTCGTTCCCAACGTCCTGCGTGGTGTCAGCGAGATCGACATGTCTGTCACCGTCATGGGACAAAAGCTCGCAACGCCCTTTTATTGCTCGCCGACTGCGCTGCAGCGGCTGTTCCATCACCAGGGGGAGAATGCGGTCGCTGCCGCAGCGGCTTCGCTCGGCACGATGTTCGGTGTCTCCTCGCTCGGCACCGTCAGCCTCGAGGAAATCCGCAAGAAGTATTCAGGACCGCAGGTCTACCAGTTCTACTTCCATAAGGACCGCGGGCTGAACCGGGCGATGATGGAGCGGGCGAAGGAAGCCGGCGTCAACGTGATGATGCTGACCGTCGACAGCATCACCGGCGGTAATCGCGAGCGCGATCTTCGCACAGGGTTTTCTATTCCGTTCAAGCTCAATCTGGCCGGCGTCACCCAGTTCGCCATCAAGCCCGCCTGGGCGCTGAACTATCTCACGCACGAGAAATTCCGTCTGCCTCAGCTCGATGAGCATGTGGATATGAGCGGCGGCGCCATGTCGATTGGCAAGTATTTCACCGAGATGCTCGATCCGTCGATGAACTGGAACGACGTCGCCGAAATGGTGAAGCACTGGAACGGGCAGTTCTGCTTGAAAGGCATCATGTCGGTTGAGGACGCCAAGCGTGCGGTCGACATCGGATGCACTGGCATTGTTTTGTCGAACCATGGCGGCCGGCAATTGGACGGCTCGCGTTCCGCATTCGATCAACTGGCCGAGATCGTCGACGCCGTCGGCCACCGCATCGATGTCATGATGGATGGCGGCATTCAGCGCGGCACGCATGTACTGAAGGCGCTGTCGCTCGGCGCCAAGGCGGTTGGTCTCGGCCGCTTCTACCTCTATCCGCTGGCCGCTGCCGGTCAGGCGGGCGTAGAGCGCGCGCTACGGCATCTGCGCACCGAGGTCGAACGCGACATGAAGCTTATGGGCTGCACCTCGGTCAGCGAGCTATCGCGGGCAAACTTGCGGTTCCGCTGACATCACAATCGCCTGTGGGTTTTTTCAATCCGCGGGCGCGAAGCTTGGAAATCTTTGCTAGACGGAGGCGCGTCCTTTCAGAAAGATGGGACGCATCAGCGTTTGATTCTTGATCATAGGGGAAGTGCATTGCAGGTCGGCATCGACATGGGAACGGCGTCCGGCGGGACCAGCGCCCAGCTCGATATCGAGGAGCTGCTGGCGACGCGTCTCCTGGTACAAGGCAATTCCGGCTCCGGAAAATCGCATCTCTTGCGACGGCTGCTCGAGCAATCCGCACAATGGGTGCAGCAGGTCATCATCGATCCCGAAGGCGATTTCGTCACGCTGGCCGACAAGTTCGGGCACGTCGTCGTCGATGGCGAGCGCACGGAAGCGGAGCTTGCCGGTATAGCCAACCGCATCCGCCAGCATCGCGTCTCCTGCGTGCTGACGCTGGAGGGGCTCGATATCGAGCAGCAGATGCGTGCCGCCGCCGCCTTCCTGAACGGCATGTTCGATGCCGATCGTGAATTCTGGTATCCGGTGTTGGTCGTGGTCGATGAGGCGCAGATGTTCGCGCCCTCGGTCGGTGGCGACGTTTCGGAAGATGCGCGCAAGATGTCGCTCGGCGCCATGACCAACCTGATGTGCCGCGGCCGAAAGCGCGGTCTGGCCGGCGTCATCGCCACGCAGCGCCTGGCGAAGCTCGCCAAGAACGTTGCGGCCGAGGCCTCTAATTTCCTGATGGGCCGTACCTTCCTCGATATCGATATGGCACGCGCAGCCGACCTTCTCGGCATGGATCGCAGGCAGGCGGAAATGTTCCGCGACCTGAAGCGCGGCAATTTCGTAGCGCTCGGGCCGGCACTCTCCCGTCGGCCGCTGCCGATCGCGATTGGCACGGTAGAGACCTCAGCGCGCTCTTCCAGCCCGAAGCTGATGCCGCTGCCGGATGCGCCGCAGGACGTGGAAGATCTGATTTTCACGCCGGATCCCGAAGAATTTACACGACCCGCCGTTCGCCGCGCCACGCCGGCGCCGCGTCCGACGACCGACATCCTGGCCGAGCTTTCGCGCTCCGTGCCGGCGGCTGGCCCAGTTACGACGGAGCCGAAGACCAGTCAGCCGGAAATATCGAGCGAGGATCGCGAGGCGAGGGTCGGCGCCGTGCTCTCCGAGATCCTTGACGATCCAGCGTCAGGCTTCCGCACGGATTCGGTGCTCTATCAGGAATTTCTCGTGCGGCTGCGCATGCGCCGCGTCCCCGGTTCGCCAATGAGCCTGTCGGAGTTCCGCCGCCGCGTGGCGATCGTTCGCTCCGGCGCCGACGAGTCGGTCATGGCGACCGACCAATGGGCGACGGCGCTCTCGCTTTCCTCCAGCGTCACCGATGATCTGCAGGGCGTTTTCCTGATGCTGGCGAAGGCCGCCATCAGCGGTGAGCCATGCCCGTCCGACGCCCGCATCGCCCGCGCCTACGGGACGCATTCGGCTCGCCGCGCGCGCCGCCTCCTCAGCTATTTCGAGGAACAGGGCAGCGTCGTCGTCCACACGGATTTCTCGGGCAAGCGCATTGTTGCCTTTCCTGATATGGGATGCCAGACCGCTCCGGGCGATGCCAATGCGCCCGATCTGGACGGCGGCGAGCAGGCAGCTGCGGAATAGCTGCCCTATTCTCGCTGAAGAGCGCTTGGCGCTGTTGACATTTTCATGACGACGCCTTAGAGACCGCCCAACGCCGGGCAGAAATGTCCGGTGTTTCATTTGACATGTCCCGTGGCTTTCTCCGTTCGCTAATGTGAGAAGCCTGTCAGAGCTCGAAAACGGAGTTCAGAGGAGGGCGTGTTTCCTTCGCGGTTCGGCAACGAGCCGCCATAACACTTGAAAGGAAATGCGATGAGCAAGCGCGAATCGTCCAAGTATAAAATTGACCGCCGTATGGGCGAAAACATCTGGGGCCGTCCGAAGTCCCCGGTTAACCGTCGCGAATACGGTCCGGGCCAGCACGGCCAGCGCCGCAAGGGCAAGCTCTCGGATTTCGGTGTGCAGCTGCGCGCCAAGCAGAAGCTGAAGGGCTACTACGGCGACCTGCGCGAGAAGCAGTTCCGCGCCATCTTCGCTGAAGCCGACCGTCGCAAGGGCGACACCTCGGAAAACCTGATCGGCCTGCTCGAATCGCGCCTCGACGCGATCGTCTACCGCGCCAAGTTCGTTCCGACCGTCTTCGCAGCTCGTCAGTTCGTCAACCATGGCCACGTCACGGTAAACGGCGTTCGCGTCAACATCGGTTCGTACCGCTGCAAGGCTGGCGACGTTATCGAAGTTCGCGAAAAGTCCAAGCAGCTCGTAACCGTTCTGGAATCGATTTCTCTCGCTGAGCGTGACGTTCCGGACTACATCGAAGCCGACCACAACAAGATGGTTGCGACCTTCGCTCGCGTTCCGGCTCTCGGCGACGTACCGTACGCCGTTGTCATGGAACCGCATCTTGTCGTCGAATTCTATTCGCGTTAATAAGCGGATAACTTTCTTGATGAATGAAAAAGCCGCTCGTTTCGAGCGGCTTTTTTGTCTTTGGAGCGCCGCATGACGGATTTGCAGGCAATTCTCGATGGCATTCATGCTGAGCTTTCGCCGCGCATCGGCGAGGGCAAGGTCGCCGATTACATTCCGGAGCTGGCAAAGGTCGATCCGAAGCAGTTCGGCATGGCGATCGCCACGGTCAACGGCGATGTCTATAGCATCGGCGATGCCGCAATTCCTTTTTCCATCCAGAGTATCTCGAAGGTCTTCATGCTGACGCTGGCGCTCGGAAAGGTCGGGGAAAGCCTCTGGAAGCGTGTGGGGCGCGAACCTTCGGGCACGGCGTTCAACTCCATCGTTCAGTTGGAGCGGGAGGAGGGCATACCGCGCAATCCCTTCATCAATGCGGGTGCGATCGCCATCAGCGATATCGTATTGGCGGGGCACGAGCCACGGGAGGCAATTGGCGAGCTGCTGCGCTTCGTACGCTATGTGGCCGACGACGAGACGATCAGTATCGACGATAGGATTGCGCGTTCGGAGACGCAGACGGGTTATCGCAATTTCGCTCTGGCGAATTTCATGCGTGCCTATGGCAATATCCATCATCCGGTGGAGCACGTGCTCGGCGTCTATTTCCATCAATGCGCGCTTGCGATGAGCTGCCAGCAGCTTGCCAAGGCTGGGCTCTATCTCGCCGCGCGCGGCAGCAACCCGATCACCGGGCATTCCGTCGTCTCGCCGAAGCGGGCGCGGCGCATCAATGCGCTGATGCTGACATGCGGCCACTATGACGGCTCGGGCGACTTCGCCTATCATGTCGGCCTGCCGGGCAAGAGCGGTGTTGGCGGCGGCATTCTGGCCGTGGCGCCGGGCATCGGCTCGATTGCCGCCTGGTCGCCGGGCTTGAACAAGGTCGGTAATTCGCAGCTCGGCGCGGTCGCGCTGGAGATGCTGGCGGCGCGCACCGGCTGGTCGGTGTTTGGTGATTGATACGGTGTCTTCTTGCCACGCATTCTGCTATCAGCGTGGCGAGATCCTACCGCGCCGCGCGTCCTATGGGATGTGCAAGGGACGCGGTAGCACTTTTAATCTGCGCATAACCCCTTCAATCGAGTGGGATTGAAGGGGTTATGTGCCGGGGATTACGAGATGAATATCGCAACGACTGTCGCGGACGAGATCGATGTTGAGGAAGGCGGCTCTGCCGTCCATCCGATGTTTTCCGATGCGCCGCGCTCCGTCTCCTTCAACAAGCTTCGCAAGCGCCTGTTGCGGCAGGTGCGTCAGGCTCTGGAGGATTTCCAGATGCTGAAGGGGCAGAAGCGCTGGTTGGTCGGCCTGTCCGGTGGCAAGGATTCCTATGGGCTGCTCTCGCTCCTGCTCGATCTGAAATGGCGGGGCCTGCTGCCGGTGGAGTTGATCGCCTGCAATCTCGATCAAGGTCAGCCGAATTTCCCGAAACATATACTGCCCGAATATCTCACCAAGATCGGCGTCGCACATCGCATCGAATATCGCGACACATACTCGATCGTGAAGGAGAAGGTGCCCGAGGGGGCCAC
The DNA here is from genome assembly GCF_050577975.1 of Rhizobium sp. BR 315. NCBI lineage: Bacteria > Pseudomonadati > Pseudomonadota > Alphaproteobacteria > Hyphomicrobiales > Rhizobiaceae > Rhizobium > Rhizobium sp. BR 315. The sequence continues at coordinate 77,971 of NZ_JARWKZ010000017.1, forward strand.
CTACTGCTCGCTCTGTTCGCGCCTGCGTCGCGGCAATCTCTATCGCATCGCCCGTGAAGAGGGTTGTGACGCCCTGGTGCTTGGCCATCATCGCGAGGATATTCTCGAAACCTTCTTCATGAACTTTTTCCATGGCGGCCGGCTGGCCTCCATGCCGGCGAAGCTTCTGAACGACGAGGGCGACCTGATGCTGCTGCGCCCGCTCGCCTATGCCGCGGAAGATGATCTCGCCAAGTTCGCTACTGCCATGCAGTTTCCGATCATTCCCTGCGATCTCTGCGGCTCACAGGACGGATTGCAGCGCAATGCCATGAAGGACATGCTCGCCGATATCGAGCGGCGCATGCCGGGCCGCAAGGACACGATGCTGCGTGCACTGGCGCATGTGAACCCGTCGCATCTGCTCGACCCGAAGCTCTTCGATTTCGCCGGCCTGATGACTCAGGGATCTTCGGCCAGGAGAACGGACGTCGAATAGGCATTTCGCCATACCACTGTCATCGAATCGGGCATAAGAGGAGGCCCTTCCAAATCAAAGGCTTCCGATGACTTTCTCCGATACAGATTTCGACTACCTGACGACGATCGTTGCCGAAGCAGCGGCTAAGGAAATCCTGCCGCGTTTCCGCAATTTGAGCACCGACGACATATCGGAAAAAACCTCGGCCATCGATCTGGTGACGGAGGCCGATCTGCTTGCCGAGAAACATATTACCGCGGCATTAAAAGCGCGCTTTCCGACAGCGCTGATCGTCGGAGAAGAGGCCTATGAGGCCGATAAGTCCGTCGTGCCGGCATTGGCAGACGCAGAGCTCGCCTTTACCATCGATCCAGTGGACGGCACATTCAATTTCGCGGCAGGGCTCCCGGTGTTCGGCACGATCGTCGCCGTTGTTGCGAATGGTCAGACGATTGCCAGTGTCATCCACGATCCCGTACTCGGGGATACGATTACCGCGGCGCGTGGCGCTGGTGCCTTTCTCCGCCGGCCAACAGGGCAGGCGAGGCGACTTTCAGTTGCTCCCGCCGCCCCTTTGAGTGCCATGACGGGGGCGATATCCTGGGGGTACATGGACGAGCCGGACCGAACCCGAATCACGACGAATCTCGCCAAGACGCGCATAGCTTTCGCATTGAATTGCTCCGCCTACGAATATTGGATGGTGGCATCCGGCAAATGGCATTTTATCAGCCATTCCAAGCTGATGCCCTGGGATCATCTTGCCGGGGTACTGGTACATCAGGAGGCTGGGGGTTATACGGCGAAATTCGACGGCACGCCTTACCGGCCCGGTGAGACCACCGGCGGCATCATTTCCGCGCCGGACGAGGATAGCTGGCACATAATTCGCCGGGAAATCATCGGCGCCTGACAGGAAAGGACCAAATCATGACTTCGCTCGTTGACGTTACTACACTTGCCCATGTGTTGCGCCGTGCGGCTCAGACGGAGATCCTGCCGCGTTTCCGCAGGCTTGGCAGTGATGACGTCCGCGCCAAGAGCGAAGCCACCGATCTGGTGACCGAAGCTGACGAGCGCGCCGAACGCATGGTGAAGGCGGAGGTGTCGCGGCTTTGGCCGGAAGCTCTGTTTATCGGCGAGGAATCCGTCGCTGCCGATCCCGCACTCCTCAACAAATTGCAGGATGCGGATCTCGCCATCATCGTCGACCCGGTGGACGGTACCTTCAATTTTGCGGCTGGCATCCCGGCCTTCGGCGTCATGGCTTCCGTCGTCTCGAAGGGTGAGACCGTCGCCGGCATCATCTTCGATCCGATGGGCGACGACTGGGTGCTGGCGGAACGCGGCAGCGGCGCCTGGCTGCGCCGGCCTGATGGCGAGATGCTGCGTCTCAACGTGACTCAGCCGGTCGTACTGGAAGAGTTGGTCGGCATGGCAGCCACCGGCTATCTGCCCAAGGAGAAGCGTGCCGAGATCATGGGCAATCTCGCCAAGGTACGCTACGCGACCAGCTATCGATGCGCGGCACATGAATATCGCACGCTTGCCGGCGGTCATGTGCATTACCTGATGTACAACAAGCTGATGCCCTGGGACCATCTGGCAGGATCGCTGATTTCGCAGGAAGCGGGTGCCTATGTGCGCCGTTTCGACGGGTCGCCCTATCTGCCGCGTCATCTCGATGGCGGGCTGCTGGTTGCCGTGGACAAGGATACCTGGGAGTTGCTGCGGCGTGAGGTCTTCACCATTTAAGGTGAGCGGATCGACCTGATAATCGCCGCTGCTACTTGGAAAGTGGTATCTGGAAAGCTATCTTTTTGGCAACAGGCGGGAGCCTTGGTGGGCGCCTGCTGCGGGGATGAGGTCGATGTCCGAAACAAGCCGCAAGCTGACTACCATTTTCTGCGCCGATGTGCAGGATTACACTCGTCTCATGGGGAAGGATGAGGAGGGCACGCTCGAAACCCTCCGGCGTTACCGCGATGCGATGAAGCGGCTGATAGAGGCGCATGGCGGCCGGGTGATCAACACCTGGGGCGACGGCGTCTTTGCCGAGTTTCCGAGCGTTGTCGAAGCGGTGCGGGCGGCAATCGACGTTCAGAATGAATTGGCTGGATACAACGCAGCCATGGATCCCGAAAAGCAGATGCTCTTCCGCATCGGTCTTAACCTCGGCGATGTCATCGCCGATGGCAATGATCTCTATGGCGACGGCGTCAATATTGCCGCCCGTCTGCAATCGCGCGCGGCTGCCGGCGGCATCGTCATTTCCAACACGGTTTACGATCAGGTCCGCAACAAGGTCGCAGTCGGTTTCGATTTTCTCGGTCAGTTGGATGTCAAGAATATCGAGGGCGGCGTGCCGAGCTATGCGGTTCGAGTCGGTGGTGTGCAGGTCGCCGATACCGCTGCGGACTATCGGCCGGCGCCTGAACCCGTCCGGGCACCTGATGTTGCCGCCAGCGAACCTGCGCTGCAAGACTGGCGGCGCAGCTACGGCGTGCCATTTGTCGTTGCCATCGGCCTTGCGGCATTCAATGGGCTGAACTGGCATGGAGAGTTCTGGGCCAAGTGGCCGATACTCGCGCTTGTCTGGGTGGCTGCGCTTCGCTTCGTGCGAAGCAACAAGCAGATCGATATGGCCATTGCCGGTCTTGCCATTACCGGCGTTGGCTTCGTCATGATCAATCTTTTCACCTGGCATGGAACGCCATGGGCGATCTGGCCCTTGTTCGTGCTCGCCATCGCGGCTGCGGTGCGTTGGGTCAGCCGCCCACGCAGACGCGTGTAATCCGGGGAGTCACGCCGTTCAGACGTGACCCATGCCGGGTTCCAGCGCCGGCGTATCGCCGGGATGGGTGAAGAGCTTGCCGCGCTCGGCCCATAGTGTCGCCAGGATCGACAGTATGCCGAATATGGTGAAGCCGGCGATCATCGGCTGGGCAGTGCCATCGAACATCTGACCGACAATGCCGCCGAGAACGACGCCGCCGGTGGTGGAGATTGAGCTGGTGATGGCGGCTGCCGTGCCTGCGAGGTGTCCCATCGGCTCCAGGCTGATCGCCATGCAGTTGGTGGTAATGACAGCAAACATCATCAGCATGATCGAGATCAACACATAGATGAATGCGAAGCTCGGCTGGCCGAACACGCCGACAACGTAACCGAGAACGCCCAGAAGGGTGAAGAGGATCATGGCGGCGTGGGAGATGCGCCGCATGCCGAAGCTGCGGACGAAATAGCCGTTGGCGAACTGTGCCACCGCCGTCCCGGCTGCCGTCGCCGCGAAAGCGATCGGGAACCAGTCGCCCAGGCCGTAGACCTCGCCGAAAACCTGCTGCACGGAGACGATGTAGGCACAAATGACGCCGGTATAGAGCGTCAGGCCGATCATGTAGCCGCAGGTGATGCGGTTCGTCAGGACCGTCTTGAAGCCGGAGAGGACGGAAGCGACCGAAAGCGGCAAGCGCTCTTCGACCGGAAGCGTTTCCTTCATGCGGAAGACGGCGACGAAGAACAGGCCGGCACAGATGATTCCGAGAAGGATGAAGATCCACTGCCAGTTGGAATAGGCGACGATCACCTGACCGAGGAAAGGCGCGACCATCGGCATGATCATGAAGACGATCATGACATAGGACATAACGCGCGCCATTTCGCGGCCGCCGAAGCAATCGCGGACGATGGCAAGGGTGGTGATGCGCACGGCTGCGGCGCCAACGCCCTGCGCGAAACGCAAGGTGAGCAAGGCAAAGAGACTGCCGCTCCAGGCCGCCGCAAACAGCGTTACTGTATAGAAGGCAAGGCCACCGAGCAGAATGCGGCGGCGGCCATAGGTGTCCGACAGGCTGCCGAAGAAGAGTTGGCAGATACCGAAGCCGAGGAAGTAGACGCCGATGACCAGCTGCGTGTCATTGGGGTTGGCGACTTGTAGGGACTGGCCGATGTTCGGGAGCGCCGGCAGCATGCTGTCGATGCCCAGTGAGATGCTCGCCGTCATCAGTGCGATCATGATGATGAACTCGACGATGCCGAGGCCGATGCGGCTGGAGCCGGATTTCGCCGGCATATGGTCTTGAGGCGGGGTCATATGAGTTTGCCTGTCAATGTAAAGCGAGGGATTGATCGGCCGGCGGCGGCGCATTGTGCTGACGGAACAGCTTGCCCTTTTCGGCGATCAGCACGAAGAAGACGCCGATGAGGGAAACGGTGAAGTAGCCGATGACCATCGGCGTTGCCGTGCCGTCGTAGAACTGACCGATGCAAGCGCCGATCGATGCGCCGCCGACCGTGCTCATGAAGCCGAGCACGGAAGAAGCCGTGCCGGCAACGTGGCCGAGAGGCTCCATCGCGAGAGAGTTGAAATTGGAACCGATCCAGCCGAACTGGAACATGGCCAATGCGAAAAATACCATGAACAGCGGGAAGGGCATCGGCGACGGTCCATAAAGCTGCACCAGCAGCCAACAGAAGGTGATGGCGACAAAGCCGAGCAGGGCCGTGTGCGACAGCCGGCGCATGCCGAACCGGCCGACGAACTGCGAGTTGACGAAGGACGACAGGGCCATGAACAGCGCCACGCCGCCGAACGCCAGCGGCGTGTAGACGCCGAGGCCGTAGATATTGTTATAGATCTGCTGAGCGGAATTGATGAAGCCGAACAGCGCGCCGAACAGGAACGTGCTGGCAATGGTGTAACAGAGCGCGACACGGTTCGTCAGAACCATCTTGAAGCCGGATACGACGGATTTGACGGTGAGCGGGCGCACATTTTCCGGCTTCAGCGTCTCGGGAAGCCGGAAATACATCCATGCTCCCACGAGCATCGCCATGACGCCGATGAAGACGAAGATCATATGCCAGGTGCTGACCAGCATGATGATCTGGCCGCTCCCCGGCGCGATGACCGGGACGATCATGAACACCATCATGATCAACGACATCACCTCGGCCATCAGGCGGCCGCCGAAGACGTCGCGGACGATGGAAATGGTGATGACGCGCGTTGCCGCCGAGCCCAGACCCTGGATGAAGCGCAGAGCGAGCAAACCGGCAAAGGACGGTATCATTGCGATGCCGAAAGCCGAGACGACGTAGATCGTAAGGCCGATCAACAGCGGCATACGGCGGCCGAAGCGGTCCGACAAGGGACCGTAGACGAGTTGCGCTGCACCGAAGCCGATCAGATAGGCCGTCACCACGTATTGGCGGTGATTCTCGTTTAGAACGCCAAGACTGGAACCGATCTGCTGCAATGCAGGGAGCATGATGTCGATTGCAAGCGAATTGGTCGCCATCAGGAAGGCCGCGAGTGCGATAAACTCGCGCTTGCCCATGGGCAATTGCCCATGGGACAGAGCCTGGGATGAAGTCGTCACGGTTTTATTCCCATAAACATATCAAGGCGCCGCTCGGTGGCAGCGCCTTATCGATCGAAGTGAACTATGGAAACCGGACGGGTAGCCCGGTGACCGATCAGGAAGCGGCGCGAACGCTGATGCCGTTTTCCTGGAAGTGCTGCTGCAACTCGCCCGCCTGGAACATTTCGCGCACGATGTCACAGCCGCCGATGAATTCGCCCTTGACGTAAAGCTGCGGGATGGTCGGCCAGTTTGAGTAGTCCTTGATGCCCTGACGGATTTCGGCGTCTGCAAGGACGTTGATGCCCTTATAGTCGACACCGATATAGTCGAGGATCTGAACCACCTGGCCTGAGAAACCACACTGAGGGAACTGGGGCGTGCCTTTCATGAAGAGAACGACGTCGTTGCTCTTTACTTCGTTGGCGATGAATTCCTGAATGCCGCTCATTGTCCAGTTCCTTTCACATGCGGAGTCAAGATCCGCAGCGTTAAATCCGTTCCTTAAATAGCAAGCGACCGGCGCGATTTCCAGCCGCAAAACGTACGCGCCGTCTTTTTCGTCGCATGAATGATTCCGAGCGCTGTCGTTAAGGATGATGGCAAAATTCGTTCATTGGCAATGTTTCTTGAACAGTGCGTTTTGAAAACGCCACTTCAACTCGATCACTGAACAACGCATATAAATTAAATGCAAGGGACGATTAATATTAGGCTGCTATCTAATTTACATGCGGCCGGTTTGTTTGTTAGAGTTCGTCGATTGATGCGATTTGGCGCGTATCGGTCCCTTGTGAGCATACCACTGGCATTTTTAAGGGAGCGGACACCATGAGCCACCATCATTATTCTGAAGGGCAGGTTGGTGAGGAGCGAGAATTTTATAGCTCGGAGGATACGAGCGAAGGCGAGCGGGAATATTACGAGCACGTCCGCACGCCGAGAGCTTCGATCCTGAGCAGCACGGTGACTGTGAGTGCGATCGTGCTCATTCTCAGCATCGCCTTCGGCTATCGAGCCTCGATTGCCACGCCGTCGCCACCGGGCACGCCTACGATCGTCGAGAAGATCATGACCGCGCCACCGGCGGACTCTTGCGCTGAGGTTTCCCCCTATCCGCGCCGGGAGTGCTAAGACTGTTGCATCCCGCCTTGTCACCGACCGGTGCGATGACAAGGCGGGATGCCATAAGCCACGCGGTCCCGAGTACAGATCGGTAGTCCCCGAGAGTTTGATCCCATCTTTTTGTTTTTCGGATGATTTAAGGCGGCTTGCCATGAAAAAGCCGACAGCCCATGGTGTTGGCGATCTTCGGTATCGATCGATGTACTGACGCGCCCCGGGAACTGACGACAATATGGATAGTATCAAGAAGAGGGTGGTTCTCCACTTCCCTGGCTTCGAGCCGTTGGATGCTGCGGCACATCGAGCCCGCTACGAGCGCTCGGCGCGGCAAAGCGCGGCCGTATGGGATTTTTCTGCCTCAGTCGACGAATTGAACAATTTAGGCCGGGCGCCGTATTTCGACGTTACCGCGACGGCGGCGGATTGGCGCACGCAAAGCCGCATTCACATTGTCGATCACAACGATCTGGTCGCTGCCCTGAACGGTAAACCGTTCTTCACGCGGCTGCTGCAGGGCTATCTGGCGGCCGCAAAGGTTGTTCTGACCGGTGGTATGGTCGGTTATTTTCGCCATGCATGGCGTTTCGGCCTGTTCTTCATCTTTCCGTTTCTGCTAATGCTGGCCGGGCTGCTGATCAGCCTCTCGATTGCCTTTGCACCATTCCTGCTTGGGCTGCCGGCCTGGAGCCATATCGGCAGCATCGCGCTGGCCGTTGCCTTTTTCGTCTATATCTTTCTGCCACAGGCCGAGAAGCTGCATACTCTGCATCTCTTTTCCGACTGGGGAATGGCCGTGGCGATGGCGGATCTGAACGGACTCGGCGCCGAACAATGGCTGGAGGCGAGCGCGATCAGCGTGCGCCAGGCGTTGGAAGAACCCGGTGTCGATGAATTCGTCATTTCCTCGCATAGCATGGGCTCGTCCGTCGCGACCCATGTCATCGGACTGCTGCTCGAGCGCGAGCCGGATCTGCTGCAGGGCAAGCGCGTGATATTCGCGACGCTTGGCAGCGCCATCCTGCAATGCGCGCTGATGCGCCCGGCATCGGTGCTGCGCTCACGCGTGGGGTTGGTCGCGCGCTGCAAGGAGATCTTCTGGCTCGACGTTCACTGTCTGACCGATGCGATCCACTTCTACAAGGCGAAGGTTGCCGCCGTTTGCGGGCATTCGGATGCCGAGCAGGCTTCGATCCTGTTCGTGCGCTTCAAGCATATGCTGACGTCGCAGCACTATACCAAGATCAAGCGCGATTTCCTGCGGGTCCACCGGCAATATGTGCTCGGTCCGGATGTTAAGGCCTCCTTCGACTTCACGCTGATGACGGCCGGTCCGTTACCGGCAGCACATTTCGCGGAGTTCTCACCGAAGAAGCTGCCGGAGCTGACGTTCAACTCCGGCGAAGAGGCGCAGGCGCTCTCAATCGGGCGCTGAGGTCTGCAGCGCAAGGGCGTGCAACACGCCGCCCATATTGCCCTTTAGGGCATCATAGACCATCTGGTGCTGTTGCACGCGGCTCTTGCCGCGGAAGGCTTCCGCGACAACTTCGGCGGCATAGTGATCGCCATCCCCGGCCAGGTCGCGAATCGTTACCCGGGCTCCGGGGATGCCGGCCTTGATCATGTCTTCGATATCGCCGGGGTTCATTGGCATAGGTAGTATACCTCGATCTTATTCAGCGGCAGCGAGAGCGCTGCCATCCATGAAGGCAGGAAACCACGATTCATGCGCTTCGCGCAACTGTTCAACCGGAAGCGTTAACAGGCCGTCGATGGCGAGCGCATCGCCTCCGACCGTGCCGAGGCGGCGGAAAGGTACGCCGGCGCTTTCGGCATTGATGCAGACGAAATCGGCGAGATCGGCCGGAACGGCGATGACGTAACGGGCCTGATCTTCACCGAAAAGCGCTGCATGCGCCACCGTCTTGCATTCTGCAAGGTCGATGCGCAGACCCTTGCGGGATGCCATCGCCATTTCGGCAAGCGCCAGCGCGAGGCCGCCAGACGAGATATCGTGGCAGGCCGTGACCTGGCCGTTGCGGATGGCGGAGCGGACGAAATCGCCGTTGCGGCGCTCTGCGAAGAGATCGACTTCCGGAGCCGGGCCATCGGTCGAGCCGAGAATATCGCGGAGATAGATCGAGGAGCCGAGATGGCTGCCGTCGACACCGATCATCACGACATGATCGCCTTCGGAAGCAGAGCCGATGCGGGCCATCGCCTTCCAGTCCGGCAGCAGGCCGACGCCGGCGATGGTGGGCGTCGGCAGGATCGCGACACCATTGGTTTCGTTGTAGAGCGAGACGTTGCCCGAGACGATCGGGAAATCGAGCGCGCGGCAGGCTTCACCGATGCCTTTGATCGCGCCGACGAGTTGACCCATGATCTCTGGCTTTTCCGGATTGCCGAAATTCAGGTTGTCGGTAGCCGCCAGGGGCTCGGCGCCGGTTGCCGTAATGTTGCGCCAGCATTCGGCCACGGCCTGCTTGCCGCCTTCGAACGGATCGGCTTCGACATAACGCGGGGTGACGTCGGAGGAGAAGGCCAGCGCCTTGTTCGGATGGCCTTCTACGCGCACGACACCGGCGTCACCGCCGGGAAGCTGCAGCGAATTGCCCTGGATCAGCGTGTCGTACTGCTCGTAGACCCAGCGGCGGCTGGACTGATTGGCAGAGCCGACCAGCGTCAGCAGCGCCTGACCGTAATCTTCCGGTGCTGCCACGAGATTGGCGGGCAGGGCTGCGCGCTTGTCGGATTCCCGCCATGGGCGGTCGTATTCCGGTGCCTGATCGCCGAGATCCTTGATCGGCAGGTTGGCGACTTCTACGCCCTGATGGATGACGCGGAAGCGCAGGTCGTCCGTCGTCTTGCCGACGATGGCGAAATCCAGGCCCCACTTGACGAAGATCGCCTTGGCGATGGCTTCCTTTTCCGGCTGCAGCACCATGAGCATGCGCTCCTGGCTTTCCGACAGCATCATTTCGTAAGCCGTCATCTGTTCTTCGCGCACCGGCACCTTGTCGAGATCGAGCTCGATACCGAGGTCGCCCTTGGCGCCCATTTCGACGGCGGAGCAGGTGAGGCCGGCTGCACCCATGTCCTGGATGGCGATGACGGCGCCCGTCTGCATCAGTTCCAGGCAGGCTTCCAGCAGGCACTTTTCGGTGAAGGGATCACCGACCTGAACGGTCGGGCGCTTTTCCTCGATCGATTCGTCGAATTCGGCCGAAGCCATGGTTGCGCCGCCGACGCCGTCACGGCCGGTCTTGGCGCCGAGATAGACGACAGGCAGGCCGACGCCCTTGGCTTCCGACAGGAAGATGGCGTTGGACTTGGCAAGGCCGGCCGCAAAGGCGTTGACCAGGATATTGCCGTTGTAGCGCGCATCGAACTCGACTTCGCCGCCGACCGTCGGCACGCCGAAGGAGTTGCCATAACCGCCGACGCCGGCGACGACGCCGGACACAAGATGGCGGGTCTTCGGATGGTCCGGTTCGCCGAAGCGCAGCGCGTTCATAGCAGCGACCGGGCGGGCGCCCATGGTGAAGACGTCGCGCAGGATGCCGCCGACGCCGGTCGCCGCACCCTGATAGGGCTCGATGTAGGACGGGTGGTTGTGGCTCTCCATCTTGAAGACGACACAGTCGCCATCGTCGATGTCGACAACGCCGGCATTCTCGCCGGGGCCCTGGATGACCCGCGCCCCCTTGGTCGGCAGTGTGCGGAGCCACTTCTTGGAGGACTTGTACGAGCAGTGCTCGTTCCACATGGCCGAGAAGATGCCGAGCTCGGTAAAGGACGGCTCGCGACCGATCAGATCCAGAATGCGCTGATATTCATCCGGCTTCAGGCCGTGGGCGGCAATCAGTTCGGGGGTGATCTGGATCGAATTGGAAATGGTCATGGGCGCTCGAGTGTCCTTGCCTGTAAAGGGTTTGAAGGCCGGTCAGGGATCGGGGTCTCTTTAGCGCAAGTCTCCCTGTCGTGCGACAGGAAAATCACCGCGTTCACAACACGCCGGTATTCACGACGGGGCCTGGGCAAGAACTACGCCCGTAGGTCGTCCAGGAAAGCGCCTTCTCACTGATGTTTCGATACATGGTCTACAAATCGGTCCAGCAGAGGCGTTGTTTGCTTCCTGTGCCAGCAAAGCCCGACCGGCCAAGTGGATTCCACGCCGGAAAGAGGTTGCTGACGGGTGCGGCCAGCCAATGCATTGACGCCGTGCCAAGGTAAGAATGCCGCTCCGAGCCCGGCAGCCACCACGGCATGCACGGTCAGAATATCTTCTGCATGTTGAACGATGCGCGGCTTGAAGCCGTTCGCCGCACACCAGCGGTTGACCTGCCCATCCAATCCCGGCCCACTAGACGGCGAGAGCGCCACGAAGCCAAGTTGGTTCAATGTCGACATTCGATCCGGGGCAGGGAACTCCACCTCGCGGGGGAGCACCAAGGCTAACTGCTCCTCGACGAGCGGCATGAAAGACAAGTCCTCGCTTTCCTCCGGCGCTCTGCAAAAGCCGACGTCGAGCCGGCCGCTCAGCAGGCGCTGATGCTGTTCTCGCGACGGCAAGTCATTGAGCGTGATCTGGCTGTCCGGTGTCGCCGCGCGAAATCCGGCGATCAGTTCCGGCGCGACGATGAGCGTCGAAACGCCAAAACCGATGTCCAGTTGCCCGTTCAGCCCGGCATTGGCGCGACGCATCTTGACATCGATATCCTCGCTGAGCCGCAGGAGCGCCCGCGCCTCCCGCTTCAGCAGCATTCCCAACGGCGTCAGTATCGCGCCATGCCGCCCGCGCTCAAACAGCGCTCCTCCGACACTCTCTTCCAATGCCTGTATCTGCTTGGACAGCGTCGATTGCGTGATGAACAGTTTCGCCGCGGTCTTGCCGTAGTGACCCGCATCCGCAAGCTCGATGAACGATCGTAGCAGCTTAAGTTCCATTCCAATTCCGAATATTTTTAATCCAAAGTTTCATTTTACAAAAGGATGCCGACGCAGTCAAATTATGACCAGGCACTTAATCGCCACAAGTCATCAGAGGCATCGGTCATGACATTCAAAGTTTCTTCCGTGCAGTTTCAGCACAAAGCCAGCGACAAGGCCTACAATCTCTCGCGGATCGCGCATTTCACCAATGAGGCCATTCTCGAGGGCAGCCAGCTCGTCGCGTTTCCCGAGATGTGCATCACCGGATATTGGCACGTCCCCAAGATGGATAGGGATGGCCTTTATGCGCTTGCCGAACCGCTTTCCGGCCCTTCGATTTCCTACGTCGCTGCCATGGCCCGCGAGAAAGGGATTGCGATCGGCGCCGGCTTCCTGGAACTGGCCGAGGATCAATCCTTGTACAACAGCTATGCCGTCTGCATGCCGGACGGGCAAGTTCATTGCCATCGCAAAGTCCATGCCTGGGAGCATCGCCTCATTTCCAGCGGCAACGCCTACACGGTCTTCGATACGCCTTGGGGCGTCCGCGCAGGCATTCTGATTTGCTGGGATAACAATCTGATCGAAAACGCGCGCGCAAACGCTCTGCTTGGTGCGGAAATGCTGATCGCGCCTCATCAGGCTGGCGGAGGTTATTCCGTCAGTCCGCATGGAATGAAGCGAATTCCGGTCGAAAAATGGACCCGCCGTCACGAAGACCCCGAAGCCATCGAAGCCGAAATCCGAGGTCCCAATGGTCGCGAATGGTTCATGCGCTGGCTGCCGTCTCGCGCGCATGACAACGGGATGTTTCTGGTCTTCAGCAATGGTGTCGGCCAGGACGAGGATGAAGTGCGCACAGGCAACGCAATGATCCTCGATCCCTATGGCCGGATTCTGGTCGAGACTTGGCAGGCGGCCGACGCGATGGTGAGCACCGAGATCGATCTTGGTTTGCTCGACAAATGCACGGGGCAACGCTGGATTCGCGGTCGTCGCCCGGAGCTTTACGGTTGTCTGACGGAGCCTAATCCGCAGGGCCTTTCGCCGATGGACGCGCGGTTCTCCGATACCTCGACACGCAAGCCCTCACGCACAGACGAAACGTCGTAAGCGTCAATAGCAAGCTAAAGGAGACGCGGCCATTGCGGCCGCTCTCCGATCGTCAGAACTTGTAGCCGACCATGAGGCCGACACGCGTCATGCCGCCATTCGGACCGTCGCAAAGATTGGCGTGCGACGAATGGGCAACCTGCGCCATCATGTTCCAGTGACTGTCGAAATTGTATCCAAGGCCTGCATATTCGTGAAAGAGCAGGCGACAGCCAAGCATCGGGCCGTGGTCCTGCCAATCGTCGAGATTGCCGGTATGAACCGTTCCGCCGAAGCCGGCTTCCGCGAAAATGCCATTGCTGTTCGTCAGCGTCCAGGAAAGGCCGCCATAAACCTGCGTGGCGGAGCCCGCGGTGCCGATCGACGTTCCCAAATGGATACGTGGATGCGTCAGCTGATCTTTCCAGTTGTCGGTCGGATTGTAGCCGAACGGATTGAAGAGCACCTGGACATCCGGGAACACGCCATTTTCGTGGTCACGGCCACCCTGGATGGAGGCGCTCGCTCCGAAACGCAGTTCGTCGAAGATTTTCGGGCCAGAGGCGACCGCTACCTGATCAGCGGCAGTTGCGGCGGATGCCTCCGCAACAAATATGGCGCTGATTGCTAGAAAACTCGCTACTAAACCCTTACGCGAAACGCATGCTGAAATGCTGTCGATAGCCATGCACTCCCCCTGAATGGCGGGCGAATCCCTAAACATCCATAGAATGGTAGGGTGCTAGGTGTCGAGATGGCACGGCTGGAATTTCGCAAAATGCCTGTCGATAAACGAAGAGTCTTGCTTAAATGTGACTATCGTAGCCTGACGAGCCGTTTTCCAGCAGCCGGCGCAGGGTCATGAAGCCTGCTTCGACGTCCTCGCGCCGCCGGGGCGACGAGAAAGCGACGCGAACGCGATGGTAGACCTTTTCCATACGCGCGGCCTTGAATTCGTCTTCGTCGTCGATGAGCACGCCGTCGGCAATAGCCGCATTCTTGAAGGTACCGGATAGCCAGGGTTCAGGCAGTTTCAGCCAAAGGAACGGCAGGTGCGGATGAGAATTGAACTCGAATCCGGCTAGCGCCTGCTGCGCGATCTGCTCGCGCGCCCTGATTTCCTCGATCGACTTGCGGCGCAGGTCCAGCGCATGGCCTTCCAGCACCAGCCGCGCACAGGTTTCCGCCAGAATGAAGGGCAGTCCGCCGGTGGTCATCTTATGCGTGACCTTGATGCGCTGCGCGAAATGCGGCGGGCAGGCGACCCAGCCGCCACGCACGCCGGCCGTCACTGCTTTCGCCAGGCTGCTGACCACAAAGGTCCGCTCAGGCGCGATGGCGGCCATCAGCGGGTTCTGGTCGCCGGTCATTCCGCCATAGAGATCGTCCTCGATGAGCCAGACACTGTGGCGGCGCGCTATGGCGGCGATGGCCCGGCGCCTTGCTTCCGGCATTGTCACCAGTGTGGGATTATGCGCTGTCGGCATCATGAACGCCAGGCGCGGATGCTGCTGCTGACACAGCCGCTCGAAATCGTCTGGGATCATGCCATGTTCGTCGGAATCGACCAATATCGAGCGGCGCCCAAGGAGGCGCGCGGCGCGGCTGATCTGCGTGTAGGTCAGGTTTTCAAAGACGATCTTGTCGCCGGGCGATGTCACGGCCGAAATGACGGCTATGGCACCGGCATGGGCACCCAGCGTCGGCACGACTGATTCAATTGGCGGCCGCCAGCCGTTGCGGGCGAGCCAGATCTGCCCCGCCTCAAACCAGCTTGCCGGGAAATTCCGGGAATAGGAGGAGATTTCCGATTGGTGTTCGTTGCTGATGTCGGCGAAGAGCTTTCCGATAATCACGCCCTGGCCGATATCGGGCGCTGCGGTCGTATCGAAGCGTATTTTCGCATCGGGCGTATTCAGACCACGAGTGCCGGCGAGCGCCTGCGTGATCGGATCGACGAGCTCGATCTGCTTGCTGTTCGAACGCTCCAGCACATAGGTGCCACGCCCGACTTCGCCGGCAACGAGGCCGCGCTCGTGCACGAGCGCATAGGCGCGGCTCACCGTGCCGATCGTCACGCCGATATCATAGGCAAGATTGCGTTGCGGCGGCAATTTTGTGCCGGGCGGCAAGACGCCATGCGTGATCGCGTTCTCGATGCTGTCGGCAACGCGGATATAGACCGGTCCGTTGCCACTGGAAATGTCAGGGAGCCAATTTGTCATAATGACAATTTCCTAGATTGTCTCTGTGGTAGAGTCAATACTATGAGTCAATTGTATCGTTTGGCTCGATACGTGTGAATTGTCACGACTAGGTGGATTTGAAGATGAGTACAATTGATACAATGTGCGCGGCGGAGGCGAGCGAGACTCGAGCCGCGGCCGTGGAAGTCGGGGCGACGCAGCCAAAGTCGTATCCTGTGCGCCGGCTTTGGGCCTCTTTCCTTCTATGGATGCAAAAGCGCGAGGGCCGCTTGGTTCTGCGGGAATTGACGGGCGATCAGTTGCGCGACATCGGCCTTAGCCCTAGCGAGGCCAAGGCAGAGGTCAGCAAATCGTTTTTCTGGGATTGAGGCTGACGATGCGCAATGTCTGCCCTCATTGAGGCTGGTCGAGGATCAACGCAGGCCTAGTGTCGAAAGGACGAGATCGGCGCGTGTCTCGACGCCGATTTTCGGCGGGATATGAGTTTCATAGCTGAGCGAGGGATAGTCGGCGCTCAACCGCTCATATTCGGCGATCGCCTCCGACAGATCATGTCTGCACTCGCGGTCGCCGACATATATTTCCGGCCAGGGCGGCGTGAGGAAGATATGCCGGTTGTAGCGGTGACGCTGGCCGTAAGACGTCAAGGCGGGTTCGCCCGTTAAGTGTTCGAGGGCCGATGCGGCATCGATCAATCCTCTGTCGAAGAAGACGATTCCCGGATGCGCGGCTGCAGCCTCTCGGTCGCAGAGCGATATGTCGATCGCCCGACGTGCGAAGGCCGTAAGATCCACCCAAGGCAGCGCTGAGCCGCTATTGTCCAACTCCTGCCCAACGATGCGCCGCCCAGGCTCCTCGACGACATGGTGTCCGCGAAGCCTGAGCGCTTCGAGCAGGGTGGATTTACCTCCGCCCGAACAGCCTGAAAGAATGACAAATCCATCCATGACAATATCCCTGTGGTTGAGGGCACGTCATGCGTCGGCTGCGGTGTTGGAGAATGCGGGTGGGTTCAGGCCATCGGCTTTAATTGCAGTTCTTCGAACCCGCAGCCCAGCGATTGACGTCGCCCGTGATACGGCCGCCGGAAGCGCCGTTCATCATCGGACCGAAGGCCTGCAATTGGGCCGGATTGCCTTCCGCCTGCACGACAAGCGACGGCCGGCCGGTGGGATGCTTCTTGTCGACCACGAGGATGCGCGGGCGACCGGTGAAGGAATTGAGTTCCGGAGAAAGCTGGTAACCCGTGAAAGCAGGGTCGGACGACTTGAACCAGCAGGCGCTGGCATTGAGCATGACGCGTTCCATCGTCGACAGGGCGCTGTGATCCGTCGCGATGATGCTCGGAGGGCGCGGACCGCCGCAAGAGGTGATGAGAAGCCCAAGCATCGCGATGGCAGCGGCGGAATAAAGTCCTGTCGGGAGGCGAGGGCGCATCAATCTCTTTCCAATGAAGCGGTTAGGTCTGGCGTTGCGAAGGTGCCGAACGATTATTTGCCGGCGCCCTGCTGTTTTGCGCAAAGACGTCGATTTTATGATGTCGGCGCCAGGCCTTGGCGATCTATCAGGCGGCGATAACGCCGAGTGCGGAGGCGAAGAGGCCGCGGCCGTCATTGCCGCCGTGGGCCGCTTCGATCAGATTTTCCGGATGCGGCATCATGCCGAGCACATTGCCCTTGGTGTTGATGACACCGGCGATGTCGTTGACCGAGCCGTTGGGGTTGGTGCCTTCGGCATAGCGGAAGACTACCTGGCCATTATCCTCGATCGCCTTCAGCGTCTCGGCATCGGCGAAATAGTTGCCGTCATGATGCGCGACCGGGCTGCGGATGACCTGACCCTTGGCATACGCGCCAGTGAATTCCGTTTCGGCATTCACTACCTCGAGCTTCACTTCGCGGCAGACGAATTTCAGCGAGGCGTTGCGCATCAGCGCGCCGGGCAGCATGCCCGCCTCCAGCAGAATCTGGAAACCGTTGCAGACGCCGAGAACCTTGACGCCCTTGTCGGCCTTGTCCTTGATCGCCTGCATGATCGGCATGCGAGCTGCGATCGCGCCGCAGCGCAGATAATCGCCATAGGAGAAGCCGCCAGGGATGACGATCAGGTCGACATCCGGGATCTCGGTCTCGGTCTGCCACACGGTCACGGGCGCATGGCCGGAAATCTTGGTCAGAGCCGCAATCATGTCGCGATCGCGATTGAGGCCGGGGAGTTGGACGACTGCTGATTTCATGATGCTGGTCCCGTAACAGGCTAGGGATGATCGCTGGAAGAGCTTCGAGAGCCATACTCCATTGCCTCAAGCAAAGGAAGAATGGCTCGCGGACGAGGACAATCAGTCGATCGAAATGCTGAAGTTCTCGATTACCGTGTTGGCGAGGAGCTTTTCGCACATGGCTTTGAGATCCGCCTCGGCCTTGCTCTTGTCGGTGCCTTCAAGCTCGAGGTCGAAGACCTTGCCCTGGCGGACCTGATGAACGCCGTCAAAGCCGAGCGCGCCGAGCGCGCCTTCGATTGCCTTGCCCTGCGGATCGAGAACGCCGTTCTTCAGCGTGACGGTTACACGAGCCTTGATCACGATTGTCCTTCCTGAACTTACTTGACGAGAACCGGCCCCGTGCCGCGCACGGGTTCGTTTTCATTGATGATGCCGAGGCGGCGAGCGACTTCGGAATAGGCTTCCAGCAGGCCGCCCATATCGCGACGGAAGCGATCCTTGTCCATCTTCTCATGGGTTTCGATATCCCATAGACGGCAGCTGTCCGGCGAGATTTCGTCGGCAAGGATGATACGCATCATGTCGCCTTCGAAGAGACGGCCGCATTCGATCTTGAAATCGACGAGCTGGATGCCGACGCCGAGGAAAAGGCCGGTCATGAAGTCGTTGACGCGGATGGCGAGCGCCATGATGTCATCGAGTTCCGCCGGGTTGGCCCAGCCGAAAGCCGTGATGTGCTCTTCGGAGACCATGGGGTCTTCGAGCGCATCGGACTTGTAGTAGAATTCGATGATCGAGCGCGGCAGCACCACGCCTTCCTCGATGCCGAGGCGCTTGGAGAGCGAGCCGGCGGCAACGTTGCGCACGACGATCTCGAGCGGGATCATCTCCACTTCCTTGATCAGCTGCTCGCGCATGTTGAGGCGGCGGATGAAATGGGTGGGGATGCCGATCTTGTTCAGATGGCTGAAGATATATTCGCAGATGCGATTGTTCAGAACACCCTTGCCATCGATGACTTCGTGCTTCTTCTTGTTGAAGGCAGTAGCGTCGTCCTTGAAGAACTGGATCAGCGTGCCTGGCTCAGGTCCCTCATAAAGGATCTTGGCCTTGCCTTCGTAGATACGGCGGCGACGGTTCATTGGTATTGTTCTCTGTCTTTGGCGCTCATGGGATAGCGCAAGTGGATCGTATGTGGGCGTCCCATAACGGATAAGAAGCGAATTCACAATCCGCCAGCGCCTCCTTCCTCGGAATTCCGGCCTTGGCGGGACGCCAAGGCGAGAATCGGGATCCTGTCAGGGCCTGTTTTACAGGTTTTTATCTGACGATGGAATGAATGTGGCCGGTACTTCACAGGCTAGTGAGATCGGCTGCGTCCATCGCACATTGCATTTCCCGGCTGTCACGGCTTCAGTTGGCTCAGGAATTTCGCGAAAACCATCGTGCCTTCGGGCCAGGGGCCGTGGCCGGATTCGCTGTTGATATGGCCGGACTCGCCGGCGTCGATCAGCAGCGAGCCCCAGCTGCTGGCGACATCGTCAGCATGCTCGTAGCTGCCGAATGGGTCGTTGCGGCTCGCAATCGTAACCGACGGAAATGGCAGGGGATCGCGCGGATAGGGGCCGAATGTCATCAGATGCTTCGGCCGGATGCCGGGATTGGCGACATCGGGCGGTGCGACGAGGAAGGCACCGGCGACCTTGTTGCGGAATTGTGGGATCGCGTGGATTACCGAGGGGACGCCGAGCGAGTGCGCCACGAGTACGACAGGCTTATCCGAAGCGTTCACCTCTTCGGCAATACGGGCAACCCAATCATCGCGCACGGGCTTCGACCATTCGGCCTGCTCCACGCGCCGCGCTGTCGAGAGTTTCTGCTCCCAGCGTGTCTGCCAGTGGTCGGGGCCGGAATTGGTATAGCCGGGGATGATGAGGATATTTGCGTCGGAGGCTTTCATGATAGCGCGATGTGGAAAAGGTGAACCCAAGTGTCAAGGGAAAAAGGCGACAATTGCGGCAAAATTTGCTAGCATCGCCGTTGCCGGTAGCGAATGACGATGTCGGCGATCAATTTGCCGCCATCTTTCACCGCAACCGAGTGCCACGGTTGAGGAGGAGAGCATTATGACGGCCTTTCACGTCATGGCTGGAGCGGACCATACATTTACCCGCCCTGCCATCCGCAAGATTGGTATTGCAGACCTTGTCGACGCCCTGAAACTGGGGCTGGACGATTTCAGCGAGAAGCCATCGCATTATGTCTTCCTGTGCCTGATGTATCCGATAGCGGGCATTGCACTCGCAATCTGGAGCACAGACCAGAACCTTTTGCCGCTACTATTCCCGCTGATGTCGGGCTTTGCCTTGCTAGGCCCGATGGCTGCGATCGGTCTCTACGAGATCAGCCGACGGCGGGAAAAGGGACTGGATACGTCCTGGAGCCATGCGTTCGACGTGCGCCATTCGCCAGCATTGCCGTCGATCGTTGTTGCGGGCCTGATGCTGTTCGGCCTCTTCATCGTCTGGCTCTTCGTAGCGCAGAACATTTACGCCATCTTCTTCGGTGACGGTGTACAGCCCACGCTTTGGTCCTTCGTGTCGAATGTTCTGACGACGCGTGCGGGCATGACGATGATGTTCTGGGGCAATCTGACCGGTTTCGTCTTCGCCCTCGTCGTGTTGGCGACCACAGTCGTTACGTTTCCGCTGTTGCTGGACCGTGACGTCGGCGTCGTCGCAGCGGTCGATGCCAGCATAAGGGCAACATTGATCAATCCGGTTCCGATCGCGGTCTGGGGCCTGATAGTGGCAGCATTGCTTGTGGTTGGTACGATTCCGATCTTTGTGGGTCTTGCTGTCGTGATGCCCATACTCGGTCACGCGTCCTGGCATCTCTATCGCAAACTGGTCGTAGCCCAAGACTAGACCTTCGCGCTTTTAGCGGTTCTCGGCGATCGTTGGAACCGCAACGGAGTTTCCACGTTGATCCGCATCATCATGGAGATGCGGATCATGCTTTCGCTCACGCATATTTTCACACGTTTTGCGGTGACGGTTTCGAATTGGACGGGCAAACCGGCCATCTTCGTACTGGCGTTGCTCGTCGTCACTGTGTGGGGCGCTACAGGGCCGATCTTCGACTATTCGGACACCTGGCAGCTGGTCATCAATACCAGCACGACGATCGTCACGTTTCTGATGGTTTTCCTGCTTCAGAGCGCACAGACGCGCGACACGCGGGCCATCCAAGCCAAGCTCAACGAGCTGATTCTGACCAGCGGGGCCGAGAATCGCTTCATTGGGATCGAAAACCTCGATGAAGAGGATCTCAAACATCTCGACAGGCTCGTCGAAAAGGCTGCAAAGCAGCACCAGGAACGACACAAGAGCAAGGCTGGCGATAGCGTCGGGCTCGATCGCGTGGTCGTCGCCAAGCCAGCGAACAAAAGAAAAAGGCGGCGCGTCAACCGCACCGCCTCAACGTCAAATCAGACCAATCACACCAAATCTTAGCCGAAGACCCGCTTGAAGATCGTGTCGACATGTTTTGTGTGATAGCCGAGGTCGAATTTTTCGCGGATATCTGCCTCGGAAAGCGCTGCGCGCACTTCCTGATCCGCCAGGAGTTCCTCGAGGAAGTCCTTGCCTTGCTCCCAGACCTTCATCGCGTTGCGCTGGACAAGGCGATAGGAGTCTTCGCGGGAAACGCCGGCCTGGGTCAGCGCCAGCAGGACGCGCTGCGAATGAACAAGTCCGCGGAACTTGTTCATATTCTTCATCATATTGTCCGGGTAGACCAGTAGCTTATCGATGACGCTCGTCATGCGGGCGAGCGCGAAATCGAGCGTAACGGTCGCATCCGGGCCGATCATGCGTTCGACGGACGAGTGCGAGATATCGCGCTCATGCCAGAGAGCGACGTTCTCCATGGCCGGCATGGCGTAAGAGCGGACCATGCGGGCAAGGCCGGTCAGGTTTTCCGTCAGCACTGGATTACGCTTGTGCGGCATGGCCGACGAGCCCTTCTGGCCCGGCGAGAAATATTCCTCGGCTTCCAGAACTTCCGTGCGCTGCAGATGGCGGATTTCGGTCGCGAGACGCTCGATCGAGGAAGCGACGACGCCGAGGGTGGCGAAGAACATCGCGTGACGGTCGCGCGGGATGACCTGTGTGGAGACCGGCTCCGGCTTCAAGCCGAGCGCGGCGGCAACATGCTCTTCAACGCGCGGGTCGATATTGGCGAAGGTGCCGACGGCGCCGGAGATGGCGCAGGTGGCGACTTCCTCGCGGGCCGCGATCAGGCGCTGCCTGCAGCGCTCGAATTCGGCATAGGCGAGCGCGAGCTTGACGCCGAAGGTCGTGGGTTCGGCATGGATGCCATGCGAACGGCCGATGGTAACCGTATCCTTATGCTCGAAGGCGCGGCGTTTCAGCGCTTCCAGCAGCTTGTCGATATCGGCGAGCAGCAGGTCGCTTGCGCGAACGAGCTGGACGTTGAAACACGTGTCGAGAACGTCGGAGGAGGTCATGCCCTGGTGGACGAAGCGGGCATCCGGGCCGACGATTTCGGCGAGATGGGTGAGAAAGGCGATGACGTCGTGCTTGGTGACGGCTTCGATCTCATCGATGCGGGAGACGTCGAAAGTCGCCTTGCCGCCCTTTTCCCAAATGGTGTCTGCCGCCGACTTCGGAATGACGCCGAGAGCGGCCAGCGCATCACAAGCATGGGCCTCGATCTCGAACCAGATACGGAACTTGGTTTCGGGCGACCAGATGGCGACCATTTCCGGTCGGGAGTAGCGCGGGATCATGGGCTCAAAGCTTTCTTGGCTAACGGGAAAGGAAACCTCGGCGCCCCCATAACAAAGACGGGCGGCAATCACAATGTTTGACGGATCAATCTTTGATCCGTCTCAACGCATATGTCGGGTAAGATAGACCGACGCGGCGATCAGGCAAAGCAAACCGATGGGCAGAAACAGCGTAAAGCCGAGAACGGCGAACTGATAAACGGCGCTGGCGCTGGTGAACAGGAATTGAAATATCCAGACGAGCGAGCCGAAGGGAGCATGCCAGCGCGCGTAGAACCAGCGATAATCCATCGCGAAGAGGAATGCCGTTATGGCTACGGTGCCGATCGATAGCGCCAGGAAGAACGCGGCAAAGCGCGCCGTTGGCGGCCGATGTCCGGCAAGGCGTCTGGCGAATGGCACCGTGACGAGCCAGGAGAGGGCGCCGCCCAGGAAGTAGACGAGAACGAGCGCAGCCAGATGGCTCGTCAGAAGGCCATTGCGCAGGTAGAGCGCCACCAGCGCCGAGGCGGCCATGGCTAGGCCCCAAAAGGCTGCGTCGCGCAAAAGTCCAAGGCAATAGGAAACGGCGGCCCGAATTCGGTCCACCGCCTCGATAGTGCCGGTTGGATTAGTTTGCTCCAAACCGACCTCGTTCCGCCGCCGCTCTGAGATCGCCGACCGTCTGCTTGTAGGCGTCAACCGACCCTCCCTTGAAGATCGCCGAGCCGGCAACGAGGACATTGGCGCCGGCGGCTGTGATCAGGCCGGCCGTCTCCGTGGAGACACCGCCATCGACTTCCAGTTCGATTGGCCGGTCACCGATCAGAGACTTTGCATTGCGGATCTTGTCGGCCATGGCCGGAATGAACTTCTGGCCGCCAAAGCCCGGATTCACTGACATGATCAGAATCAGGTCGATATCGTCGAGCACGTTTTCCAGTATCGACAGCGGGGTAGCGGGGTTGAGGGTGACGCCGACTTTCTTGCCGAGATGGCGGATCGTCTGCAGCGAGCGATGCAGATGCACGCCGGCTTCGGCATGGACGGTGATCCGGTCGCAGCCAGCCTTGGCAAAAGCCTCGAGGTAGGGATCGGCCGGCGAGATCATCAGATGGCAATCGAAGGTGGCGGTCGTATAGGGCCGCAGCGACTTGATGACATCAGGGCCGAAGGAGATGTTCGGCACGAAATGCCCGTCCATGACATCCAGATGGATCCAGTCGGCTCCGGCTTCGGTCACATCCTTCACTTCCTGCCCGAGCTTGGCAAAATCGGCTGCGAGAATGGAAGGGGCAATGCGGATCGGCAGGGTCATGGGATAGCTGAGCTCCATCTGATTTTTCGGTCTGGATTAGCACCGCTTCGGCACGCAAACAACAGCCCGCTCTGGTCGCCTTAATTCGATGGCGTCGTCACCGGCGCGAAAGCGTTGCCGCGCCATTCCAGCCGCCGATAGACATTCTCGGTCAGTTCGTGGTTCTGCCCGAAGGTGATCGAGCCGATGGCTGTCTGGAAAGCCGCGCCGACGAGCTTGTCGGCTATCGGTTTGTTGCTGTCCGCCTTGGCGCTTTCGGCCGCTTGGCTGGCGACCTGCGCTGCGGCGGCGGCTGGCAGGATGTAGCCGTCCGGTTCGATGCCGCCAGCGCGCATGGCCTGCGCGGTCGATTGCGCTGCGGGCAGGCTGGCATAATCAGGGAGCGCGATTGCCTGCACGCCCTCCAGCAGCGGCACAGGCTGATCGGCGGCGCGCATGGCGTCGCCGCCCATGAGAGTCAGCGGAATGTTTTCGTTTTTGGCGTCGCGTGCGATGACCGCGACGTCACTGCGGTCGCCGCCGACGAAGACACGCGTCGCGCCCGCCTTCTTGAGACGGCGGACGAGGGCGATCTGCTGTTCCTGGCCTGGCCGATAGGTATCGGTGAAGACAGGTTTCAGCCCTTTTTCCTCAAGCGCATTGCGGATCGCGCCGACCAGTTCGCGGCCGTGGATCGTGCCGTCGTCGATCAGGGCCATCGGTTCGCCCGCCCAATCCTTCAGGATGGTGCTAATGGCCATGGCGGCCTCCGCGCTATCCATCGGCGCAAGGCGAAACAGCGGCAAGCCGTTCTTCAGAGCATCTTCCATCAATATGCGGGAACGCACGGAAACGGTGATGGCCGGGATGCCGGCATCCTTGAGGCGAGGCAAGGCACCTTCCAGCGTTTCGGTGCAGAGGAAGCCGATAGCGATCTGCGCCTTCGCAGCGATCAACGCTTCGGCGGCGGCACGGCCGCCGTCTTCCGTGCAGGGTTCGTCGACAACGGTCGCCGTGTCCTTCTGCGCCTGGATTTCGAAATTGGCGCCGGCAGTGATCTCGGCTCCCAGCGTTGCAAAATTGCCGTCCTGCGGCGCTACCACGCCGATGCGGATTCCTGCGGCGTGGCTGCTGCCGGCCGCCGACAGCAGCACAAACAGAAGCGGAAGGCGACGCAGAACGTTCATCGATTGATTATCCCGGACAATTTTTCTGCTCTATTTATCCGTCTGAAGGGGATCGTCAAAGAAAAAGCAGCAGAATCGCTCTGTTTTCAATTGAGCTATTGTAGAAAAGCTAACATCTGCCCGCCATATTGAGAGAAAGACGGGGTGTTACAGAATAATGGAGATGATGGTGCTAGATAGGCAGCGTATGGATCCGGCGCTTTATCGCGATGCCATGAGCCGTTATGCGGGGCATGTGCAATTGGTGACGACGGCGCTCGGCGGCGAGCGGCGCGGCGTGACGATCACGGCTGCATGCTCGGTGTCGGACAATCCGGCGACAGTTCTGATCTGCCTCAATAACAGCAACGAGAAGAATGAGATCTTCTTCAACAGCGGCATCTTCGCGCTGAATACGCTCGGTGCGCACCATCAGTCGCTCGCCGATGCCTTTTCCGGCAAGACGCAGCTAACGACGGACGAGCGCTTCGCCTTCGGCACGTTCGAAACGCTGGCAACGGGCGCGCCGGTGCTTTCGGATGCGCTCGCAGCCTTCGATTGCCGCGTGATCGAGATCAAGCAGACCTCGACGCACAACATCATTTTCGGCGAGGTCATGGCCGTACGCTACAGTGAGGCGAAGCCCGCATTGCTGTATATGAACCGGGGCTATCACGCGCTATAACCCCTTCAGGGGAGTTATCATGGCGGATCAAAAATCATCAACTTCGCTGCCGGGCTCGATCGAAGAGACGATGGCATTGCTCGCAGCCCATGACTATCTGGCCGGCCGAGCGCTTGGCACGGTCCTGTTCCTGGCGCTGAAAATGAAGCGGCCGCTTTTTCTGGAAGGCGAGGCCGGCGTCGGCAAGACCGAGATCGCCAAGGTACTCTCCAAGGCGCTCGACCGGCCGCTGATCCGGCTGCAGTGTTACGAAGGCCTGGATGTCTCGTCGGCCGTCTATGAATGGAACTATCCGGCGCAGATGCTGGAAATCCGTCTTGCCGAGGCTTCGGGTCTCACAGATCGCGGTCGCATAGAGGCCGATATCTTTTCCGAGCGTTATCTCATCCGCCGGCCGGTGCTGCAGGCGCTGTCGGGTGTCGGTGGCCGGGCACCGGTATTCCTGATCGACGAGCTGGACCGTACCGACGAAGCTTTCGAAGCGTTCCTTCTAGAGGTGCTGTCCGATTTTCAGGTCACAGTGCCGGAACTCGGGACGATCCGCGCCGCAGAGCCGCCCATCGTCATCATCACCACGAACCGCACGCGCGAAGTGCATGACGCGCTGAAACGGCGCTGTCTCTATCATTGGGTCGACTATCCGCAGGCGGAGCAGGAGCTGGAGATCATCCGCCGCAAGGTGCCTGACAGCAACGAGGCCCTGTCGCGCCAGATCGTCGCTTATGTGCAGAAATTGCGCACGCTCGATCTCTACAAGAATCCGGGCGTTGCCGAGACGATCGACTGGGCGACTGCCTTGACCGAGCTCGACCGGCTCGCACTCGACCCCGAGACGATTTCCGACACGCTGGGGACACTCCTGAAGTATCAGGACGATATTGCCCGCATTCAGGGCGGCGAAGGCAAGCGTGTGCTGGACGAAGTGAAATCCGAACTGCTTGCGGCGGGGTGAGCCATGGAACCCGGCGCGCAAGACGGCATCATCATTGCGCCGTCACCGCCCGGTGACGGGCGTCTTGCCGATAATATAGTGCTGTTTGGCCGTGCGCTTCGCAAAGCCGGGCTGAAGGTCGGGCCTGGGGCCATTGCCGACGCCGTCGAGGCGGTCGAGGCGATTGGCATCGGCTCCCGCGAGGAATTCCACGCCGCCCTGTGTTCGGTCTTCGTCAAGCGCCA
Source organism: Rhizobium sp. BR 315 (assembly GCF_050577975.1). Taxonomy (NCBI): domain Bacteria; kingdom Pseudomonadati; phylum Pseudomonadota; class Alphaproteobacteria; order Hyphomicrobiales; family Rhizobiaceae; genus Rhizobium; species Rhizobium sp. BR 315. The sequence continues at coordinate 104,487 of NZ_JARWKZ010000017.1, forward strand.
TGAGGACCTCGCCGTTTTCGACGAGGCATTCCGGCTGTTCTGGCGCTCTCGCGATCTTGTTTCGAAAATGATCGCCATGATGTCGCCGGTCGCGCCTGACAATCGCGAGAAGGAAAAGCCGAAGGCCGGCGAAACGAGAGCCGGAGATGCCTTATTGGGCGATCGTGACGACCGGCGCCCGCAACGCGAGATGCCGGACATCGAAATCGATGCTCGGTTCACGACGTCTGGCAGCGAGGTTCTGCGCCGGCTGGATTTCGCCCAGATGTCGGCAGTCGAGATCGCCGTCGCCAAGAAGGAGCTTGCCAAGCTGCGATTGCCGCTTGATCGCGTGCGTACGCGCCGCTTTGCACCGTCGCATACGTCGGCCAAGGTCGATCCGCGCGCGACGATGCGGTCTGCCTTGCGCACCGGCGGCGCACTGATCCTGCCGCGCTTTCGGCGACCTAAGGAGATACAGCCGCCGCTTGTGGTGCTCGCCGATATCTCGGGCTCGATGAGCCAGTACACGCGCATCTTCCTGCATTTCCTGCATGTGCTGACCGAGCGGCGGAGGCGCGTGCATACATTCCTGTTCGGCACGCGGCTGACCAACGTCACCAGGGCAATGCGCCACAAGGATCCCGATCAGGCGCTGGACGAATGTGCCGCGGCGGTGCGCGACTGGTCCGGAGGGACGCGGATCGGCGAGACGCTGAAGGAATTCAACCGGCTATGGGCGCGTCGGGTGCTGGGGCAGGGCGCGATCGTGCTTTTGATCACCGATGGGCTGGAGCGCGAAGGCGTGGAATTGCTTAGCGAGGAAATGGATCGCCTGCATCGCTCCTGTCGGCGGCTCATCTGGCTCAATCCACTGCTGCGCTTCGATGGCTTCGAGGCGCGTGCCCGCGGCGTAAAGGCGATGCTGCCGCATGTTGACGAATTCCGTCCCGTTCACAATCTATTATCTCTGGCCGATCTCGTATCGGCTCTCACCGCCGGCCGCGCGGGCACTTATGATCCGCGCCGGTTTCTCGGCAAGTAATGAGGCTCCGATGTCAGATATACCCGAAAGTCTGGATCCGCTCGTGATTGCGGAGGAATGGGTGTCGGCAGGCCGCAACGTGGCCATGGCGACCGTTGTCGATACCTGGGGTTCGGCGCCGCGCCCGTCCGGCAGTCATCTGGTGATCGACGGCGAAGGCAATTTCCATGGTTCGGTTTCCGGCGGCTGTGTCGAAGGTGCCGTCATCACCGAGGCGCTCGACGTCATCGAAACCGGCAAGTCCCGTATGCTGGAATTCGGCGTTGCCGACGAAACCGCCTGGCGGGTCGGCCTGTCCTGTGGCGGGCGAATCCGCGTCTATGTGGAAAGGCTCGCCTGATGGATCGTCAGATACTGGCGCGGCTGAATGAAATGCGCCGCAAGCGACAAGCCGCGATCCTTGTGACCGATCTCGCCGGAGGGCCGGACAGGCTGATCGTCGAGGGTGACAGGATGGACGGTGCCCTGGCAGATGCGGCGGCTTCGGCGTTTCGTTCCGGTAAGTCGTCGGCGGTGGAGATCGAAGGACAGAGCCTGTTCCTGAATGTTCATTTGCCGCCGCCGCGTATCGTCGTCATTGGAGCTGTCCATATCAGCCAGGTCTTGGCACGCATGGCCGCGCTCGCCGGATTCGATATCACGATCATCGACCCGCGCACTGCCTTTGCGACGCCGGAACGTTTTGAGGGCATCGATCTAATTGCCGACTGGCCTGTGGACGCTTTCAAGGAGCGCTCGCTCGATAGCTATATGGCGCTGGTTGCCGTCACCCACGATCCGAAGATCGATGATGAGCCGATCGCGCAAGCACTGAGAACGGGCTGTTTCTATGTCGGCGCCCTCGGCAGCCGCAAGACGCATGCCGGGCGTCTGGAACGTATGAAGCGGGCGGGATTGACGGAAGCGGACCTTGGCCGCATCCACGCACCGATCGGTCTTGCCATCGGCGCCGCAAGCCCTGCGGAGATTGCTGTCGCCATTCTGGCCGAGATCATCGCTTCGCTGCGCGGGCGTGATGTGTCGTTGCCCAAAGGCGCGCCGCCATGATCTTCGGGGAGTTTCAAACGGCTGAGGCTGAGGGTGCGGTTCTCGCACATTCCGTTCGTTTGTCCGACGGCAGCTTCTCGAAGGGGCACAAGCTTGATCGCAGCGATATCGATCGTCTGATCGCCGCCGGCATCGACCGCGTCATCGCGGCCCGTATCGAGCCCGGCGACCTCATGGAAGATGAGGCGGCCGAGCAACTGGCGCGGGCGATTGCCCCCGACCATCTGACGTTTTCCGAGGCTGCGACCGGGCGCGTCAATATCCATAGCGCGGTCGATGGTCTCTTCGTCGCGAATCGAGCCGCCGTCGATCGGCTCAATAGTGTCGATCCGGCAATCACGCTTGCCTGTCTGGCCGATCATGTGCCGGTGCGATCGGGCGACATGGTTGCGACCTTCAAGATCATTCCGCTGGCTGTCTCCGGGGCGAAGGTTGCAGCCGGCGTCGATATCCTGCGGCAAACGACTGTCTTCGAAGTCAAGCCGTTCCAGCCACACGCTGTGTCGCTCGTCGCTACGGAACTGCCGTCCTTGAAGACGACCGTCATGGACAAGACGGCGCGTATCCTCTCGCAGCGGCTGCAAGTGGCGGGCAGTGCGCTCCAGCGGGAGGAGCGGGTCGCTCATCGGGCGAATACGGTGGCAGAGGCGATCTGTCGTGCCTTGGAGGCGCCTGACCGGTTGCCGAAGCTGGTGATTGTTTTCGGCGCGTCTGCGGTCATCGATACCGGTGACGTTATTCCGGCTGCCATCCGGCTTGCCGGCGGTGAGGTTATTCAGGTCGGCATGCCTGTCGATCCCGGCAACCTGCTGGTGCTCGGAAGAGTGGGCGATGTTCATGTCGTCGGGGCGCCTGGATGCGCCCGCAGCCCGAAAGAAAACGGTTTCGACTGGGTGCTCGATCGCATCTTAGCCGGCGAACAACCGACATCGCGAGACATCTGCGGCATGGGTGTCGGAGGATTGCTGATGGAAATTCAGTCACGGCCGCGGCCGCGCGATATCGCCGCCAAGCCTGCGGCGTTGATATCGGTTGCCGTCGTGCTGCTGGCGGCGGGAAAAGCCAGCCGCATGGGCGAGGGCGGTGCGCACAAGCTGCTGGCCGAGTTCGACGGCATACCGCTGGTCCGTCGATCGGCGTTGACCGCAATGGCAAGCGGGGGCTCCGCCGTTGTCACTGTGATGGGACATCGTCGCGACGACATCGAACGCGCGTTGGGAGATCTTGCTGTCGAACGGGTGTATAATCCTGACTACGCATCCGGCATGGCGAGCTCGTTGGTGGCAGGCGTTGGCACACGCGCGGCGCAAAAGGCGGATGGCGTTCTTGTCATGCTTGCCGATATGCCAGGTGTCACCGGTGGGGACTTGAAAACCATGATTGCGGCTTTTCGCAAAGCGAATGGTCAGGCGATCGTCCGGGCGGTATCGGGCGGCAAACGTGGCAATCCCGTCATCCTGCCCAGGTCCGTGTTGAATGCCGTGATGCGGCTGGAGGGCGATGTGGGCGCCCGGCATATTATTGAAACTTCCGGGCTTCCTGTTATTGACGTCGAGATCGGCGAAGCAGCACATCTCGACGTGGATACGCCCGAGGCTGTCGTGGCAGCCGGCGGCGTCTTGAAGGGATAGGGAATGGACAATACCGATATCGAAGACATGTTTCAGTCGCTTGGGCCGGTGACGATCAAGCGGATGTTCGGCGGCAAGGGGATCTACCATATGGGCCGGATTCTCGCGCTCGAAGTGGGTGACGAAATACTACTGAAGGCCGATGACGTGAGCGCTGCGGAATTCGAGGCGGCTGGTGCACGGCGCTGGGCTTACGAAGGAAAGAAGGGCAAGGTCATCAACATGCCCTATTGGTCGGTGCCCGACGATGCATTCGACGATCCTGACATCATGGCGCGCTGGGTAGGGCTGGCCTATGCGGCGGCCCTGCGCTCGGACAAATAATAGATGTCTTGCGACGGCGCGCAGCTGAATTGTGACAGCGATACGCTATAGGCGTCAGCGGAAGTCTTTTTTGCTCAAATGGGCGATGGTTGCTTTGGCAAATTCGGAAAGCTGGGTTGGCAAGTCGTCACGGCCGAACCAGCCGAAATCGGAGAGCTTGTCGGGCTCCATCAGGCTAGGCTCACCCGAGAAATCCCGGCAGACATAGATCAGCGAGATCCAGTGCTGGCGATCCGCCTCGACGATCACCTCTACTGTGCAGAGGTGGTCGATTTTGCCGATCGAGAGGCCGCTTTCCTCTTCCGCTTCGCGGATGGCGGCCTGGGCGGCGGGCTCCATATGGTCGACCTTGCCGCCGACAATGCTCCAAAATCCGGCTTCCGGCGCCTTGAGGCGCCGGTAGAGCAAAACCTTCCCGTCCCGCAATATTGCGAGACCGGTTCCTAATCCGGGGAAATCGATGCCGGGCTTGCCCATGCGTACATCCCGAGATGTGCGTCTAAATGGGGCCTATCAGGCCTTCGCATTTGCAACGATGAGCATGAAAGCCGGAATGTCGTCGCCGAAGCCGACCGGCGTCGGGCCGTCATCATGGTCGCGATAGCGGCTACGGCGTTCGCGATTGTCGTCGTTGGCAGCAGGGAAGGGCCGGTTGTTGTTGCGAGAACCGTTGTGGGACTTGTTGTTGTTCTCAGACTTGCGCTCGTTTCTCACGCTTTCGGCCTTTGCTGGTGCTGCTTCGATCGCCACGACGTCATTATCTTCGACATCGATATCAGATTTATGACTCGAGGCACTCCGGCCTCTGGGGCTGCGATCACGGTCGCGGCCTCGGCTCTTGGGATCACGGCGGCGGGGGGAGCGATTGTCGTCCCCGCTCTCGTCTGCCGGCGGCAGCGCCGACAGGTCGCCGTTCAGCCACTGGACATCTTCGCCGATCAGCTTCTCGATCGCGTCGACATGCTTGGTGTCGCGCTTCGTCACGATGGTGAAAGCGGCGCCGGAGCGGCCGGCACGGCCGGTACGGCCAATGCGGTGGACATAATCTTCCGAGTGAATCGGAACATCGAAATTGAAGACATGGCCGACATCGGGAAGATCGAGGCCGCGTGCCGCGACGTCGGAAGCCACGAGAAGCTGGATCTGGCCATCACGGAAGTTCTGCAACATCGTGGTGCGCGAGCGCTGGTCCATGTCGCCGTGCAGTGCGCCGACGGAGAAGCCGTGGCGTTCGAGCGAACGGAAGAGGTCGGCCACGTCCTTCTTGCGGTTGCAGAAGATGATGGCGTTCTTCAGGTCGGTCTGCGCGCGGATGAGATCGCGCAGCGTAGCGCGCTTCTCATAGTCCTTGCCATGCGAGGCCACGAAACGCTGCGTAACGGTCTTTGCCGTCGACGCAGGCTTTGCGACTTCGACGCGTTCCGGATTCTGAAGGAAGCGGTCGGCCAGCTTCTGGATTTCGGTCGGCATCGTTGCCGAGAAGAAGAGCGTCTGGCGGGTAAAGGGAATGAGCTTAGCGATGCGCTCGATATCCGGGATAAAGCCCATATCGAGCATGCGGTCGGCCTCGTCGATGACGAAGATTTCCACGCCGCTCATCAGGAGCTTGCCGCGCTCGAAATGGTCGAGCAGGCGGCCGGGCGTGCAGATCAGCACATCGGCACCGCGCTCGAGCTTGCGGTCCTGCTCTTCGAAGGACACGCCGCCGATCAGCAGCGCGATGTTCAGGCGATGGTTCTTGCCGTACTTTTCGAAGTTTTCGGCGACCTGAGCCGCCAGCTCGCGCGTCGGCTCCAGGATCAGCGTGCGCGGCATGCGGGCGCGGGCGCGGCCCTTTTCGAGCAGCGTCAGCATGGGCAGCACGAAAGAGGCCGTCTTGCCGGTTCCCGTCTGGGCGATGCCGCAGATATCACGGCGCTGGAGCGCAAAGGGGATGGCACCGGCCTGGATCGGAGTCGGTGTGGTGTAACCCGCGTCGGTAACCGCGGAAAGGACTTTTTGGCTCAGGCCAAGGTCAGCAAATGTTGTCAAAGGGAAAACTGGTTCCGTCTTGGTTCGGTCGAACACCATGAATCGACACGCAACAACGTGCCGGAATGCAGCGCGACATAGAACCAAATACCCGCGAAGTCAAGGAAAGTGGGTGCTTCTATAGGCCCGAAGTTCATTCGGGGCGCAATTTTTAGATTAGTGTCATCTTTGTTGCGCGTTTGTCACAATTTCCGCAGCTAAATTGCGCCTAATCCGCTGATGTAACTTGCGAGCTTCGTGCCGGCATTAATGAAATACATCGGGTCCACCGAATGCCCGTTTTCCCGGACTTCGTAGTGCAGATGCGTCCCCGTCGAACGACCGGTGCTGCCGGCGAGACCGACCACGCCGCCCCGGCCGACCTTGTCGCCGACTTTGACAAGTATCTGTTCCATATGGCCGTAGCGCGTGGATATGCCGTCGCCATGATCGATCTCGACCATGTTGCCATAGCCGCCCGTCCAGCCAGCCGACACTACCTTGCCTGGAGCCGTCGCCTTGATCTTTTCGCCGGGACTGAAATGAAAATCGGTGCCGGTGTGGAGGGCCAGCGTGCCGAAGAACGGGTCCTTGCGGTTGCCGAAGGGGCTGGTGACGAGCTTGCCTGGTGCAGGATTGCGGAAGGGCAAGCTCTCGGCAGTACCTCGCACCGTCTCCAGGCGCGTCAGCGCCGTATCTAGATCGGCCATGGACTGCTCGAACTGATCGACATTTTCCGGCGCGACATAGGGGCCGCCCACGCCGCCATCGGCGTCCTCAACTGCGCTGCTCGCGATCGCATTCGGAACCTTCACGCCGACATCGTGCATGATCACCTGAATCTCGTTCGCCGTGCCGGAGGCATCGGCGGTGAGATTGCGGATACGGGTCAGTTGGTCCTGTTCGATGTGTTTCAGCGACAGCGTCACCTTGGAAAAGACGCGATCGGCGCGGTCGGCAACGGTTTCGGGGGCAGGGACATAACCGAGGGTGGAATTGTCGGGAGTGGCATCAGCAGGCTTGCCGCCGGAAAGAAGTTTTTCGATCGCCTTCGGTGCCGTCAGCTGCGCGTGTTCGTTTTTGCCGGCCGGTGCATTTGCCTCCGCGTGAGGGCTTTTGTCGCTGAGGCCAGAGCTTTCGGCCCGGTCGAGCAGCGCGTTGAGCTTGCCGCCGCGCGAGGAGAGCTGCTGTTGCTGCTCGATCAGCTTATCGACCTTCTCTTCAACAACCTGCTGATCGAGAAGCTGCCGCGAAGTGACACGATCGACCTGGGCGCGCAGCGCGGCGATGCGATCTTCATAGTCGTATTGCATGCGAGCCTGCCGCGCCATGGTCGCGCCGATCAGGTCGTCGCGCAGGACGAGATAGGATGTCGCCAGGAGGTAACCGATCGAAAAGATACCGACCATGCAGACGGCGAGGGCCGCCATCCATGGGCGCACGGTCATATGTCGCACCATATCGCCGCTTGCGAGGATGATGGTGTGATGCCGCCGCTGTTTGCCGAAAACCCGGTTTTGAGGCCTTGCTGTCACCGAGACTCTCCCAATTGATGCCTTTTGGCACCCAATGGAAGTACACGGTATTATGGTTAATGAATGCTTTCCGTTTCAGTAGTAGTTACCGGAAAAATTGAGTTTTATCAGTATATCATGCGTTGCTTGTGGAAGTCAGGGAGCGATAGAACGAGGGCGTGAGCCCGGCTTCGGCGCGCGCGATGTCGTTGAACGGTGCCTTCAGCGAGCCGCGGAAGTTTGCGCGAACCAGTTCCTGGAACGTGCGGGCCGGATCGCGCTTTTCGCGGGCGCAGAGAAAGCGAAACCATTTGGCACCAACGGCAACATGGCCCTTTTCGTCGTTGTAGATGACATCGAGCACCGCCGCGCTTTCCATGTCGCCGGTCTTGCGCATTTTCGCCTGCAGCGCTGGTGTCACATCCAACCCTCTGGCTTCGAGGATCAACGGCACGACCGCGAGGCGGGCGGTCAGGTCGGTGCGGGTCGCGTGCGCCGCTTGCCACAGGCCGTCATGGGCCGGTAGATCGCCATAATCCGCGCCGAGTTCGCGCAACCTTTCCCGGACCATGCGGAAATGTTTAGCCTCCTCGAAGGCAACTTGCATCCAGCCGTCGAAGAACGAGTTTGGAACCGGCTCGGTTGCGAAGCGCGCAACGATGTCGAGCGCGAGATCGACCGCGTTCAGCTCGATATGGGCAATGGCATGCAGCAAGGCGATCCGGCCCTTTAGCGTATGCAGGGAGCGCTTTTCCATATGCTTGGGCGGCACCAGCTCCGGGTGTTCCGGCCGACCGGGCCGATCCGCCAGCGGCGGATCGAGCGGCGAGCGCAGAGACAGGGTGCGCGCAAACCAGCGCGTTGCCGATTCCTGGGCCAACGCGGTCTTGCGATCGAGATCGGCCGACCGGATGGCATCGATAGCGCCACCGCGGAGCGATATGATCGCGTTGGGGTTGCCCGCCATGCCGTTAAAGCTCCTTCGCGGCGGCCAGAACATCCTCCACATGCCCGGCAACCTTGACCTTGTCCCAGATTCTGGCGATCCGCCCATCGGCGCCGATCAGGAAGGTCGAGCGAACGACGCCCATATAGGTGCGGCCATACATGCTTTTTTCGCGCCAGACGCCATAGGCGATCGCCATGGTCTTTTCTTCATCCGAGGCCAGCGGGACGGAAAGCGCATGCTTCTTGACGAATTTATCATGACTTTTCACAGAATCCGGCGAGACGCCGAGGATGACAACGCCTGCCTTATGAAATTCGGAGGCAAGCGCCGTGAAGGAAATCGATTCCGTCGTGCAGGCCGTCGTATCGTCCTTGGGGTAGAAATATACGACCAGCACCTTCCCGGCAAAATCCGCAAGGCGCACATCTCCGCCGCCATCGCGAGGCAGATGAAAATCCGGCGCCTTATCGCCAAGGTTCAGTTGAATTGTGGAGACTTCCGTCACGATAAAACCTTTCTTTTGCCGGTTTTTTAGATGACACACAGGGTGAGCCATATATACTGATCGGGTATGGCGTCCACATAGGACGCGGCGTCACCAACAAAATTGCTGAGAATGAAAGGGACGCACAGGAGTGATCCGAGGCGAAAAGGTAATATTCCGCAAAAAGGATCTCGTGTCACTCGACCATCTGCCGTCCGCTCAGGTCGAAGACCCCCTTATCGTGCATGTGCCAGAACGCAGCAGCCGCAGCCGTTCGCATGTCTGGCACGTCTGCCGCATGACCATGGTTTTCTTTGCGTTCCTGGCCATAATACTGGGAGCGGTGATCTTCACCATAGAAAGCGGCATCTTCGATACGCCGTTGTCGCAGAAGGCACAAACGGCCCTCGATAAGGCAATCGGCCCGCGCTACAAGGCCGAGGTCGGCGCAACCGTGGTTCGCTTCACGTCCGGCCTGCGACTGGCACTGGAGGCGCGCAACGTGAATGTCGTCGATCAGGAGAGCGGCAAGCACCTGTCGACCATGTCAGCTGTCAATATGCAGCTCGATCCGCTTGCTCTCATCGAGGGGCGAGTGGAGGTGGCGAGCGTCGCGGCGGAAGGCATAGCGCTCGATACTTCGCTTCTGCCTCAGGGGGATCCCGTCGACCTCACGCAATTGCATGTGAATGCGCTGCCGCAGGCGTTGACCGAAGCTTTCGACAATCTCGATTTTCTGGAGCGCTTCGTGCAGCGCGGCGGTACGAATTCGGTGCGGATTTCCGGCTTCTCGGTCAAGCTGGCACGTGCAGAAGGTCCACCCATCTCTCTCGTGGTCGACAATCTCACTTTCGAGCGGGCAGAGCAGAACTCGCTGCATCTTTATGGACAGGTCGCCGTCAACGGCTCGGTTGCGACACTGGATATCAAGGCTCAGCAACAGGAAGCAGGCCACAGCTCCTCCTTGATCGCGAAAATCTCGAACCTCGATCTCACGCCATTATCGATGACCTACGATCCGAACGGCACTCCCCGCCAGGGTCTCACGAGTTTCGCCGATGTAACGCTTTCGGCGGTCAAAGCAGGCTCGGACGTCGATCCAAAGCTCGAAGCGTCGATCAAGATCCAGCCTGGCACGCTTTACATGGATCGCGACCCGCAGGAGCTGACGCAGGCCGACATCAACCTCCGCTACAATTTCGATCACCAGACGCTCGAGGTCGCGCCCTCGACGGCGCAGTTCGCGCGGACCGTCGTGCCGTTTTCGGGAGCGCTGATCGATCTCGATCGCATCGACGCCAATGCAGGCAAGGGCTTCGGTATCGATTTCCTGATCAAGAACGGCACGGCTGCCTCCTCCATATCGGGAGAAAAGTCCGTCAGCTTCGACGGTCAGGCAAAAGGACGCTTTCTGTCCGCGACAAAGGAATTTCAGTTCGAGAACCTCGGCATATCGACGCCGCAAGGCTCGCTGTTCGGGTCGCTACACATAAAGCTCGGCGACAGTTCACCGGAAATCAGCTTCGGCGGCCGCGCGGATAAACTCGATACGACCGCCGTGAAACAGCTATGGCCTTTCTGGATGGCTTCGAAGCCGAGAATCTGGGTCGAGAACAATCTTTTTGGCGGCTCTGTGACGAACGCGGTCATATCCGTCTTCATTCCCGCCGGAAGACTGAGAGAAGCTTCGCAGACCGGCAAGCTGCAGCTCGGTCCGAACGAGCTGCATATCGCTTTCGATATCGACGGAGTGCGCCTCAATGTGCCCGGTGAAATTCCACCGCTGCGCGACGCGAAAGCGCATTTCGACCTGACAGGCCCGAAGATGGCGGTCGATATCGCGACCGCGACCTCCTACTTCCCGACAGGGCGAACGATCACGCTGAACAACAGCAGCTTCGCGATACCGGCGACATACGACAAGCCCTTGATGGCCGACCTCGACCTGTCGATCTCCGGTGCCGGCGATGCCATAGCGGAGTTGCTGACATACAAGCCGGTGCAGGCGCTGCAGCGGACCGAATTCAAGCCGGAGGATTTCAACGGCAAGATCGTCGCCAAGGTCGATGCCCGGATCGGCCTGATCAGCGACCAGAAGCCGCCACCGCCGGATTGGGTAGCGAAACTGACGCTTAACGATGTCGACCTGTTGAAGCCGATGAGCAATCGCAAGATCGACAATCTGACCGGCGAGATCAATGCCGATCCGCAGTCGGTGCATCTGCAGGCTCAGGCGCAGATCGATGGCATTCCCGCGCAGATCGACATGGTCGAGCCGACCGACAGTAAATCGACTGTCAAGCGCGGTCGCGTCGTGACGGCAACGCTCACCGACGCCCAACGCAATGCCGTCCTGCCCGGCCTGCGCGATATGATCGACGGACCCGTGAAGATAGAGCTGACGCGCATCGATGACGATCGCCAGGGCGTTAAGGTCGATCTCGGTAAGGCAGCGCTGACCGTTCCCTGGATCGGCTGGTCGAAAGGCAGCGGCATTCCGGCAAGTGCGCAATTCGAAGCCTCCGGCCCCGATAGCCAGATGACGCTCAAGAACTTCATGCTCAAGGGCGACGGTTTCGGTGTCAGCGGCGATCTCGTGATCAACAAGGGGAGCCTGTCCTCTGCGAATTTCGATGGCGTGAAGCTTTCCGCGCTCGACGATTTCGGATTGTCGCTGAAACATAGCAAGGCTGGTGCCTATGACGTCACGATATCAGGCAGTTCGGCCGACATCCGCCCGATCCTGGCGCGCGTGAAGGCATCATCCTCCGGCGGGCGCAAGAGCGCGGATGATCCGACGAGCACGAGCGCGACGGTTCGCGTCGATCTCGCGAAGGTCGTCGGCTTCAACGACGAATCGATCGGCAACCTCAAGGGCGTTTATTCATTCGCCGGCGGCAAGACGACGGCTGTGGATTTCTCCGGTGTAACCCGCAGCGGCGAAGCATTCGTCACCCAGATGAGCAAGGGCAGCAACGGCGTGATCCGCATCACCAGCGGCGATGCAGGCGCGGTGGCGCGCTTCAGCGACCTCTACAAGCATCTGAAGGGCGGTCTGCTCAATCTGTCGCTCCGCTCGATCGGGCAGGACGACTGGGACGGTTCGCTGGATATCCGCAACTTCTCGATCGTCGATGAAAAGAAGCTGTCGACCATCGTTTCGACACCGAGCGGCAAGAGCGGCAAAAGCCTGAATTCCGCCGTGAAGCAGAATATCGACACGCGAGCGCAGAGCTTTGAACGCGGTTTTGCGCGGCTGGTGCTGCGTGACGGAACTTTGTCTGTAGAAAATGGCGTCGTGCGCGGTGAGCAGGTCGGAGCGACCTTCCAGGGAACGGTGAAGGACGCCAATGACAAGATGGACCTAACCGGAACCTTCATGCCCGCCTATGGCTTGAACCGGCTGTTTGCGGAGGTTCCGCTCGTAGGCTTCCTTCTGGGCAATGGCAGCGACCGCGGTCTCATCGGCATTACGTTCAGACTGACCGGCAGCTTCGACAAGCCGACCATGCAGATCAATCCGCTGTCGATCATCGCGCCGGGTGTTTTTAGGCAGATATTTGAATTTTGATCGGGCGCAGTCCGTTGGGGTGACACCTTTGGTCCGGTAGCGGAGAAGCGGCGCGAGCGGTCATTAGCACAATGCGCCTGAGCGAACTGAAAACAAAAAAGCCGGCGGAGATCGCCGGCTTTGTTATATTCATGAATAAACCTCCACCTACGGTGGAGGACTGGACGAGTTCTACACGGTAGTTGAGAGACCTCCTGCTTGAACCGCTGGGTTGGCCCAGACTTCGAACAAGGAGGTTCTATGGATGAACAACCGCTCTCGCATGCGACGTGGGACTGCAAGTATCACGTTGTTTTTGGCAGCAAATACCGCACGAAAAGACTGTACGGGGACGTACGGCGTGAATTGGGAGAACTC
>NZ_JARWKZ010000018.1:0-113122 GCF_050577975.1 Rhizobium sp. BR 315
TGTGCCGATTCCGATGAAGCCGCCCCATTGTTCCGAGATGATTGCGCCCCTTGATTCCGGGATGATCTCGCCCCCTGTTTAATGGGGTCTGCAGGCGATAATTGTTGTCAGTTCATTCAGACGAAGTGTCAAGCTTTGCGCGGCAGGTTTCGGCGCAGACTGTCGCCGCTCAAATCAATGCGATGGGCGTTGTGAATGAGACGATCCAGGATGGCATCAGCGTAAGTCGGGTCTCCTATGACGCCGTGCCATGCCGATACGGGGAGTTGGCTGGTAATGATGGTTGATCGGCGGCCGTAGCGATCCTCCAGGATTTCGAGGAGGTCGTGCCGCGCTTGTTCGTTGAGTGGTTCGAGACCCCAATCATCCAGGATCAGGACTTGAACATGTCCCAGGGTCCGTTGCAGCCGAGCATACCTGCCGTCGCCGCGAGCGAGCGCGAGCTGCGCAAACAGCCTTGGGACACGCTGATAGAGAACGGATCGATCGTCACGGCAAGCCTTGTGGCCGAGCGCACAGGCTAACCAGCTCTTTCCGACGCCCGAGGGTCCGCAAATGGCCAGATTGTCATGAGCGTTGATCCAGTCGCCGCCGAGCAGCTTCATGAAGAGCGCGCGATCAAGGCCGCGCTCGCTGCGGTAATCGACGTCTTCCGGCGTCGCCTGATGGCGCAGCTTGGCGAACCTGAGGCGTGCGGCAAGCTTGCGATCGTAGCGGGAACTCCATTCCCGTTCGAGCAGCAGTCCGAGCCACTCAGCGTGCGAGAGATGTTCGGCTTCGCCGTTGGTGACGAGCTCCCCAAAGGCCTTTGCCATGCCGGCCAGGCCCATGGAATTGAGTTTATCGAGTGTTGGATGCGCAAGCATTGTCGGTTCTCCTTAGTGGTAATAGCGAGGTCCGCGGATGTTTTCGTGATGGATAGGCTCATGCGAGGCTGGTCCATTGGTGGAGGCAGCGCGATCGAGATGATTGTCGAGAATGGAGCGTACTGAACCGTAGGTCCGGGCCCCAATCTCCAGCGCACGGCTGCAAGCAGCGTTCACTCTGTCGCGGCCAAAGCTTTTGTTCAGGCGGATAATCCCCATGCAGGCTCGAAAGCCCTGCTCCGGGTGCGGCCTGTCGGCGAGGATCTTCTCGCATAGCAACGCAACCTCCGGCCCGACGGAAGAGGCCTCGCGTTGAATGCGTTCGATCGTCCAGTCGGCAAAGCGGCGGTGGGCTGAGGGCATGTGATCGGGGATCGTGGTGTGTTTGCCATTGCCGCTGGAACGACGATGGGCGGCTATTCGCTCGCCTTTGTGGAAGATCTCGATCGTATTGGCGGTGATGCGCGCCTCAACCTGCTCGCGAGCAAAGCGATAGGGGACGGAGTAATAATGCCGCTCGATTTCGACGTGGTAATCCAATCCAGCCCGCCGGATACGCCATTCTGCAAAGACGTAGCGTTCGACGGGCAATGGACTTAAAGCCGGCCGGTCGAGCTCTTCGAACAATTGGCGGCGGGTGACGCCAACCCGGCGCAGGACACGCTTGTCGTTGAGATCATATAGCAAGTCGGCGATCGCCGCATTGACCTCGACCAGGCTGTAGAAGATGCGATGGCGAAGGCGACCCAGCAGCCAACGCTCGACGATACGAACCGCAGCTTCCACTTTCGCCTTGTCACGGGGGCGTCTCGGCCGCGTCGGTAGGACCGCGCTACCGTAATGGGCTGCCATCGCACAATACGTCCGGTTGACCTGGGGATCGAAGTGGCACGCCTTGATGATCGCCACCTTGGCATTGTCAGGAACCAGCAACGCCGGCGCACCGCCGAAGAACTCCAGCGCCTGGATATGGCATTCGATCCAGTCGGGAAGCGTCTCGCTCCAGCGCGCATGTGCATAGGAAAGGCTCGACGCGCCCATAACCGCCACGAACAGGTGAGCCTGTCGTGTCTTGCCGGACAACCGATCGACAACGACCGTAACCGTGTCGCCCGCATAATCGACGAACAGCTTGTCGCCGGCCGCGTGATCCTGCCGCATCGTCACCGGCAGCTTCAACGCCCAGCCGCGATACAGGTCGCAGTAGCGACTATAGCGATATCCATCCGGATGAAGACCGATGTATTCATCCCACAGGATCTGCAGCGTCATATGCTTGCGCTTCAGCTCGCGATGGACCTGCGCCCAATCCGGCTCCGGAGCGCGGCGGTGTCCTATCTTCGTCCCAGCCGCTTTATAAAGCGCCGCCTCCAGGACCGTATCGCTGACGTCGTCACCCAAAGGCCACGACAACCCGGCAACCGCCGCGCGCCGTAGCGTCTCGCGCACCGTCGAGGGCGCAGTCCCAACCCGCACCGCAATCGACTTGTGCCCAAGTCCTTGCTCAAAGCGATATCTCAATATCTCGCGGACACGCCGCATCTCCACTCTCTCCGCAGGCATCCCGTTCCTTCCTCGTCAACGTCCAAGGAAGAAACTTCACACCGGCAGACCACCCTTGCCAGATGCCCGCCAAAGGGGGCGCAATCATCTCGGAATAAGGGGGCGACTATTTCTCGGAATTGGGGGGCGACATCATTTCGGAATCAGGGGGCGGATTGCCTCGGAATTTGCAGAAAGCAGTGATCAATGAAATCAAAGGACTCGACAGCACCGGTGCGAACAAGCAACCGGTGCCGGCGCTGTTCGGGTTGAATCTGCAGTCCGTGAGCGTTGGGCAGAAATTGCCGAAAGCTGGGCCTGGCGATGAGACCGGTCTGATCGGCGGTTATGCAGACGCCAACGGCATGCCCAACAACGGGCTGGGAGTGCAACTCGATTATGTCGATCACGCTTTGGGCGAATTGGTCAGCGCCTTGCACGACAATAAGCTCGACGACACGACGCTCGTTGTTATTGCGTCAAAACACGGCCAGTCGCCAATCGATCCGTCGAAGTTCCAGCCGACTGACGAGGATCCCTACACAAAAATGCCGGGCTATGCGTTCCACATCGCTGACGATGCATCGTTGATCTGGCTGAAGCCGGAAGAGCGGGCAAAAGCGCTGACCGCCGCAACCGAGTATCTGAACGATCAAGGCAAGGCGCTCGGCATCGGCCAATTGTTGACCAGCAATCAGGTCGCGCTCGCGTACCAGGATCCGGCCAGCGATACGCGCGCGCCTGATTTCATCGTGACCGTGAACCCTGGCGTGGTCTATACGGGCGGCAAGAAAATCGCCGAACACGGCGGCAGCAATGCCAATGACCGCAGCGTGGCGCTGCTTCTGAGCAATCCGTCCATTCCGCCACGGACGATCACGGCGCTGGTGCAGACGACACAAGTGGCGCCGACTATTCTGCAGGCTCTCGGCTATGACCCGAAGGAATTGCAGTCGGTTCAGAAAGAAGCGACGCAGGCACTGCCCGGCACGCCGTTCTGATACTTTGCTGCAGGGTTTCTTCTCCCCGCAATGCGGGGAGAAGGTGCATTGAATGGGCGAATGAGAGCACCGTCGACTCAAATGGGCGGCGGGGAGGCCTTCCGTAGATTTGTGTCGCATTGCCAAAGAAAAGCCGCCGGCTGGTGAGGCCGGCGGCGCGCTTGTGGTGGCTTTGGTAATTGGTGGCCTGCCGCGTGCAGGACCTGACAACGTCAGCGGCGCATCGCGTCTTGTGCCCGACGCACATCCTTTAGCATCTTTTTTTGCCAGGCCTCCCGGCGCCAATAGGGTATGCCAGGTCGACTTATCTCTTCTGGGAAAGCAGTCTGCCAAGCCGTAATCGGTGCCCCTTCCTGATTGTCGTACGCTTCCAGAATCCATTCTGGCTTAACCCAGCCAAAGTAAATCCACCATGTCGCTGCTGAAGCGCCATCCGCTTTCTCAAGGGCGCGCCGTGTCTTGGCCGACACATTTATCGGTGACCAGTCCGTCCATCGGACTAACTTTACATCACCGTCGGGAATTCCGACTGTCAGCCGCACCCTCTTTTTATCAAGCCCTGCGCCTTCGAGTCCATGTCCATTCGCGTCCGCAGTATCCGTGAACCACACGCCAATTCGTCCAGCCGTGGAGTCGAGATCGGTGGGTACATCCCCTACCGTTATCCCACACCTAGCAATCCCTCTGAGCATTTCCGCTCCGGTGAAGTGATATAGTATCAAGATTTCCTCCATGCCGAACAGATTGAGCAGACCTATATCGCTTCGGCGCTAGTTATGCCACGACCGAGCGGAAGCCCAACGGATCTATAACGCCGGCCGGCGCGCTGCTGTTGTGGGCGCAGGTAGTGATCGCGCCGGCCATTGGTGCGATGGAGCCCACGGCTGGATTCGAACCAGCGTGATCCGCTACGGCTACTGAGGTAGAAGCTCAGACCGATACGTGGGCAAATTTTGTGACGGTTATTGCCGCTGAAGGCCCGAGATATGCCCGTACCAGCAGTCAGGCTCCCCGAAAATCTCAAGCGATTCGCCATTTCGAAACCGGGCCAGATCCGCCAACGCTCCGAATACCGCTGCCGGCTCATCAGCCATCAAGCCGTGGGGACATTCGATCAGCGCGGCAGCAAAACGGAACTTGTTCGCAATATCCGCCTCGCTCGTCACTGGAGCCGCTATGATTGCCTTAGAGATGAGCATGCTTGCTTCTGTAAGCGCGCTCATAGCCTCATCTGGCATTGGACAGAATTCCGCGCCGAGAGCGTCTATTGCTGCATGAAGGCCGATCATGCGGCCGATATAGGATTCGGTAACCATGATCTGTGTCATTTCAGTACCCTCGTTGCCGTCAATCGATTTTCGATATACATAGCGATAAACGACATCCACCTTGACAGCAAGCGAAAATCGCTAGCATTAGCTATTATTGGAGAAAGTGCCTATGCTGACACCATCCCAATGCCGCGCTGCCAGGGCGCTCCTAGATTGGTCGCAACAGAACTTGGCCGAATATTCAAAGATCGGTAACGCGACCATCCGAAACTTTGAGGGCGGTAAATCCGTGCCTCAGCATGCCACTCTCGATGTTCTGAGAAGATGCTTCGAGGCTGGCGGTGTCCTCTTCATTGATCAGAACGGTAATGGCCCCGGCGTGCGGTTGCGGGATCGGACTTGATTGTCACTGGCAATACTATAGACACCCTCGAAGAACGCGACTGCCGTTAGTTTTAGAACGGGGTCGGGCGGCCGATTGACGTCACGCTGCTGCCACGAGATCACGTGGCCGTTCTCTAACCTCTTCAGCGTAAACGGCTTGACCGCCTTATCGCCGCGCAATAGTTTCCATCTGCGGCCCACCAATCCGCGAAAGCATCCCGTCCACCACCGGGGCAACGTCGATCGGCATTCGTGCCGGGTGGCAATTGCTGTTCTCGTGTTGGAGCCTTTATTGGTCATCAAGCTTATCAGAAGAAAAGACTCTCCCAACTGGTGGCTCCGTGGGTCGATACGGGGAATTTCGGTTTATGAAAGCACCGGAATTACCGACCGGGACGCTGCTGAACTCATCCTCACCGTTCGCAGCAAAGAGGTGCTCGACGAGAGCATCTTCGGAAAGAAGGTCAACGCCACGTTTGATCAAGCCGCGGAGTCATATTTGAAGGCCGGCGGATCACCGAGATTCTTGCCCGCGCTCCGCAAGCAATTCGGCACGAGACATCTCCGAAAACTCCGCCAGAACGACCTCGATGCGGCTGCGTTGAAGCTTCTCGCAAATGCATCGCCAGAAACGCGAAATCGCCAATGTTACACACCGTTCATTGCGGTCTGGAATCATGCGGTAAGAAACGATTGGGCTGATGTTCGGCAATGGTCGCGTCCACGCAGGACAAAGGGAACGACACGCCGTCGCGAGGAGATCCGAAGCGGCAATCGACCCGTCCCGTATGAGCGCGCTGCGCAATTCGTGGCCGCCATGGCCCCCGCTCCAGCCATGGTAATGACCGCCTTATTCTACACCGGCATGCGACCGATCGAGCTCTTTGCGTTGGAAATGAAAGACGTCGACGTGGCCGGCAGGTGGATCATTATTCGCAGCAGCAAAATAGGTGAACCTCGGGGCGTGCCCATGCATGACTTTCTTGTTCCGCTGTTCGAGGCTCTCCTGGCCCGGAAGGATCGCATCCAGAAAGTATTTCGCACCTTCAAGGGGCAACCCTACACAATCTGTGCGGAAAGCGGCGGCCAACTGAGCAATGGCATCGTTGGTGCGCGGAAGCGCCTTGCCAAGAAGGGGGTCGATATAACCGACGTGTCTCCCTACACCGGCCGCCATTCCTGCTCGACAGGGCTTGTTGTCGCCGGCGTTCATCCGCACATCAAGGATCAGATCCTTGGCCATGCCGTGGATAGCATGTCCCGCCGCTATACTAACGTCCCGCAAGCACCCTTGATTGAGGCCATCAATAAGCTGCCGGTGCCCGACGCTTGGCGCGCGATACCGTGGTGGGAAGATCCACTTGTCTATAGCCGGCGACATGTGAAATGGGGTCGAGATAGATGACCGACCCGCTCTCAAAACTCCCGATGTTCGCCACCGACCGAGAGATTGCCATTGCCATCGTGGGCAAGGAAAGAGCCTCCATGTACGTAAAGGCCGTCATCCCGCAGCTTGAGCGGAAGGGATTTCCAAGGATTGATCCGCTCCATGATGGCCGCCCGGTTCCGTTAGTCCGGAAGTTTTACGATGGATATTTCGGCATCACGGCCGGCTTTCTAGCCGTTGCGCCAGATGGTGAGGAGAACTTGGGCGCGTGGAAACCGAAGCGCGAGAGCCGTGATAAGCGCAAACCCCAGCTAGGTCTCGATGGCCGCAGTCAGAAAGCTCTGCTCTACATGGTAGCTCATCCCGATGCGCGAACACACGGTGCTATCCCTGAGGCAGGCCCGACCACAATGAACCGTTTGGCCGAAAAAGGTGTGATCGTTGCTGGGAAGAAAGACCACGACGGCGACATCGTGTGGACGGTCACGGACGCCGGCATTGAAGAAGCGAAGCGCATCGAGTTTTGGTACTACGAGAAGTCGTTATGAAAAACGAAGTCTGGATTCAGAAGTCAGCGCAATATTATGCCCGCTTCACCGAACCGTTGGATCCTGATCAGGGCTGGCGCGTTGAGGACGTGCAGCTTGCCTTCATGGCTGGAGCTCGTGAACAACCTATTCGCCGACTGCTGCCGATCGACGAAGTCGCCGAGCTCCTGGCGACCTCCGTTTCGACGATCCGCGATCTGATCCGCCACGGCGAGCTTGTTTATGTCAAAGTTGGTCGAGGCGCAGAGCGAAATCATGTGGCGATCGCGCCCGAGGAAATAGAGAGCTTCCTAAAGCGCCATTCCAAAAGGGATTTCACATCGAGCGGACCGTCTACCGCACGGCAATCGGCGCGGAAAACTAAGCTCCAGTTGTCAATCGAGCGGGCGACTGCAAACGATGGCTATTTTTCAGCTCAACGGGCCGCACGGCTGGCCGAGGCGAAGGCGAGAAAGAAGAAATGACCGACCAACCACGCCTCATCGGACGTAAGGAAGCCGCCGCGTATCTGGGCATTGCCGAATCGACATTCTCAATGTGGGTGGCGACTTACAAAATGCCTCAATGCATTCCTGGCACGCGAAAGTGGGATAAGCGCGCAATCGACGCGAAGCTCGATGAGATCAGCGGTCTTGGTGTGAATGACAGCGAAGATCCGTACGACAAATGGATGCGAGAGAACTCGTAAATTGGCGTTGCCTTGCGCATTTAGCGCGTTGCGCAACCTGAATCGGAGCCAGTAAAAAAAAACTGTGGAGCATTGTCGTCAAAAGCGAAATTTGACGTGGGAAAAGGGGCGATTCCCTTGCGATCTGATGGAGAAGTCTGCTCTCCTAGAGATCCTGGCAGCGGGGAATGCGGCTTGCCTGCAAGCTGATACCGCACTCTCCCGCGCTAGGTGGCTCCTCGGTGGCGAGATCAGCGCGAATGCTGGTCTCGCCGACAGCCAAAAAAACACTGCTACAAGTAAACTAGTAGCGCAATGCCAAAGTGCTGGTTATCCAAGATCGCGGATTTTTATCCGCATGGAGGCAGGTGCATGAGCGACGATATTGTCCCCTTCAAATGTCCGTCATGCGGCGGTGAGCAGTTCATGGCTGCACAGGAAATCAGATCCTACCAAGACTTCATCGGTGCCGTCTGCAATGATTGAGAGGCGTGCAATCGCAGATGACGATATCAAGAAGCATGGTATCGCACTCCCAAAAAAGGCACATGAAATCGGCCTATGAGACGAGCGATAAGCAACTGCAAATTCGAGGATTTCCCGTGACGCACAGAAAATGGAGCAAGGCGGTCACGATCGCGCTTGAGAGCCCGGATGACTGGGTGGTCATCGACACGACTCAAGCAGCCTCCTGGGCGCTCATTGAAGATTGGCCACTTGAGGAAGCCCCCGCGCTGGACCGTGCCCTGTCCGCCTGCGCTGACGTGATCAGCGGCAAGCGAACCCCAGAGGATGCTCGTTGGGCGTTCATCAATGCGGTCAAAGAGGCCAAGATACCTATGAAGGAGGACTGAGGCAGCATTTCCCCTGCCGCAGATGCCTCATTGATGCGGAATTTTCCGGCGTCCGCCTTGCCACATCTTCTTCCCGCTCGCGGCGCGTTCGAGAACTTCGGTACGGACGGGCTCAGGGGTGGAAGGAGCGTAGAGGGCTGTAGGAGGCAGATTCCGCACGCTACGGAATGTCAATCACTCCCTAGACGAGTCCCGCCACGCCCGCTCGAACGGCAGGCGCCAGGCATGCGGGGCTATGAGCTGATGGATCGACTTCGGACCCCAGCCACCCTGATCGTAAAGTCGCACCGGCGGCGGGTTTTCCAGCAGTTGCTGGGAGACTTCCCATAGTCGCTCGATGCCTTCGGCTGTGGTGAACAGCGTGTGGTCACCACGCATGGCGTCGAGGATCAGGCGCTCGTAAGCTTCCAGAACCTCGCCGATCATACCGGTTTCACTCATCGCAAATTGCAACGAGAGCTTGTCGAGACGGAAGCCAGGGCCTGGGCGCTTGCCATAGAAGGACAGCGATACCTTGGAGGCGTCGGCAAGGTCAAATGTCAGATGGTCCGGCCCTTGCGCGCCCACGCCAGAGCCCGCCGGGAACATCGATTTCGGCGGCTCACGGAAGGCGATCGAGATAATGCGTTGTCCCTCGGCGAGGCGCTTGCCTGTGCGCAGAAAAAAGGGCACGCCCGCCCAGCGCCAGTTATCAATGGCACATTTGAGGGCGATGAACGTGTCCGTGTCGCTCTCCGGATCAACCCCCGGCTCTTTTCGGTAGCCGATATACTGTCCGCGTACTACATCACGCGGTTCAATCGGCAACATGGAGCGGAACACCTTGTTCTTCTCCTCTGAGATTGGTGCCGGTTCGAGGGCAGTAGGCGGCTCCATCGCCATGAAGGCGAGGATCTGGAAAAGGTGGGTTACCACCATGTCGCGATAGGCGCCCGTCGTCTCGTAAAAGGCGGCGCGGGTTGAAAGACCTAACGTCTCCGGCACGTCGATCTGCACGTGGTCGATGAAATTTCGGTTCCAGATGGGTTCGAACAGGCCATTGGCGAAGCGGAAGGCTAGAATGTTCTGTGCCGGTTCCTTGCCAAGGAAGTGGTCGATACGAAAAATCTGTTTCTCGTCAAACACCTCGTGAAGTTTCCTGTTCAGCTCCACGGCGCTGGCAAGGTCCGTGCCGAACGGTTTTTCCATGATGATGCGACAACGTTCTACGAGCCCGGCCTCAGCAAGGAGCTGTACAGCTGGAAGCGCGGCATTTGGCGGAACGGATAGATAATGCACACGCCTTGTCTCTGGTCCCAGCGCCTCCTCGGCCCTGTTAACAGCTTCCTTGAGCACACTCGCGCCGGCAGAAAGGGAGACGTAGTCCAACGATGCAGAGAAAGCCTCCCATTCGGCCTGCGTGAACTTGCGTGTCAGGAAATTGTCTAACGACTCGCGGGCGATGGTGCGGAAACCGTCAACGTCGATATCATCAAGCGAGACGCCTACGATGCGGCAGCCTGGAATAAAGCCGGCCTTGACCAGGTGGAACAGCCCAGGCAGCAGTTTACGCCGGGAAAGATCTCCCGTTGCGCCGACGAGAATGACGACTTGAGGATAGCCGGGGCCGACCCGTGTGGAATTCTTGCGCAAAATATCTGTCCCGGATTCATCATCTATACCCTGCGCGTGGAAGGAAACCACGACGCCGCTATCCCAGCAGCGCCTCGAAGCAGCTGCCCTCCCGCGTGACCCAGTCGCATAAACCTTCATCGCATATGAGCTCGAATACAGGCATGGATTACAAGGGCGGTCAAGGGACGGAAGCAGCCCGCGTCGAAGAGTAAACGTCGGTTCCGCAGAGGCTCAACTTCTTGAGATGTAACGCTCGCCGGCCGCACTTTTACGGTGCAATCGTGATCCTGGTGGCTCGCACTCAAACAACCCTGCGCCCGGACGGCTGGACACTCACGTCTGCGGACGGCGCTGCAACAGCCATCTATCGGCAGCCTGCCAAGTGCGAGCGTTGTCGTTGTTGGCGACGCCGTTATACTGTTTGGGCAAATGGGTCGTAACCGAGCTCGGCTCGATGTTGCTCTGTGAGCGCTGCTGACACCGTGAGACAACCAAGAATATGACCTACGCATTCTGGTCATGGCGCCATTACCCGGCGGCCATCCAAATTGAAGCTTCACACATCCTAGGTCGCTGGCCGGCGACTTCTCGACGTCGCGATTGCCCGCCTCAATTGAAGAGGATCACCACCCTTTGGCGAATTCTGGCCATCGACATTCGCTCGCTGTTCGGCAATGATCTCTACAAAAAGGGATTTCCCAATGAGGCGCGTTCTTTCATGCCTGCTTGCGAGCATTGTTACCACGACAATTGCCCATTCTGACGATAGATTGGCTTCTGAGCCTTATGAAAAAACTGGCGTCGTCAACTGCGCTCTGCCTGGGACCGTCATAGAATTCGGTCTGAACGGCTCTGGTGGCGCAATAGTATCGAGGGCATCAAGTAACTATGCTCCGTTTCAAAAGGCGGCAAAAATCAAAACCTGGGCGGCAACGACAGTCGCGAAGGATGGCGTGAGGATGCTCATCCTAGATAACCTCAACAAGACCCGGATCATGGTTAGGCTGCCGGATGGCAAGGGGATGGCCTTTACCAATCCCGAGGGCGTATCTGATATACTCTGCCAGATCCTCGTCACGCCAGATTGAAAAACCCTAGCCGACCGTATCCATTAGCGAAGTTTCTTCATCGACACTCGCGTGAACTATAAGCAATGATGGCTTTCCATCGCCAAGGGGGGCATTGTTATGCGTATCTCATCGTTTGGAGTCGCTGTGCTGGCAGTATTGATCTCAGCAATCCCGAGTTCCGCGCTCACTTATAGAGAACTTTCGAAATTTCCTATAGAGATGAAAGCCGCATATATTGCTGGCATGGGAGAAGGCTATTCGTGGTCGAATGTCGCGGCTCAGAGTCGTGGCGATGCAGCAATATATTGTCCGCCACAAAAGCTTGGTATCTCTGGCAGTCAATATGTAAAGCTTCTGGATGACTACATCGCAGATAAAACGCACTATAGGTCGGATTTTTCACCGCCAGATTCTGAAGTAGCATTCGTCCTTTATCTCGCACTTCTCGACGCCTTTCCGTGTCAACGTTGAGTTTAGAAATTGCCGGCAGTGCACAGGTAAAACTGGATCGTGCGGTCACTCTCGCCTCTCAATCTAAATTTCACACGAGACACCCCGATCACGCTTTCGCTCTGTCTCACACCAACGAGGCAAAGCTCCCCTTGTCAGCGCTTTGCTCAGTCAACGATTTTCGGTGGCAGATTCAAACGCCCTCGACACCTTCAGCCGGCTATCCCAATTCGCGAGGAGCTGGCGCGCGATCTCGCCGCTCTCGGTAAAGGTGACGTTCTCCGCATTATCAGGAACGCCCTTCAGGGTGAAGTAAGCAAAGGCCTCTATGGAAAGCTCGGTGATTGCAGTCACTGCCAGCAAGCCCTTTAACCACGGCGGCGTTTGCCTTGTCGGCTTCGGACGCCGCCCAAATGTGACAACACTACTGACATGCCAGTGAAGTAACCAAGATCAAGCGGCTTACCAATCCGGCATGAACCCCGGCGCGGCAAGCTATATGCAATCGAACGGACAAAATCGTTCAACCGAACTCTCCACCGGACCTACCATGCAGCGGGGGCGCGCATGTGGGTCACTGTCAACACTCATACTCAAAGGCAAATGTGCCAGGTTCAAATCGCGAGTGCGTGGCCCGGCATGTGAACAAATCAGCCAAGCTCCCGAAGGTACCTTCTTGAATATACTTAATAAGATCCGTCCCTGGACCGCCCAGCAGCGTGCCTTGATTGTGCCTTTCCCCGCAGCGCAAGACCTTACAGAGCGCAGGTCTAAAGCGACCTCCGCCGATGGCGTTGTGGTGGCATTTTTTACCAAAGACAGCTTTTACGAACAGGAAAGTAAGCGCATGTCCTGCTCGGCCGAACGGCTCGGCCTCACGGTACATGCCAAAGCATTGCCGAGTGCCGGCAGCTGGGTCTTGAATGCCAGTCTGAAGCCCGGCTTCCTCTTGCAGGAAAGAACGAAGCTTCGCGGGCCACTGCTTTATGTCGACGTCGATGCCGTTTTCCATCGCAACCCTTGGCCGGAACTTCACAAGCTCGATTGCGATATCGCCGTCTACTACGAAGCCGACGGCCGTCTACTGAGCGGGACGATCCTCCTCAACGATACGCCTGCGACGGCGCAGCTTCTGGAGCTTTGGCGGCAGAAATGCCTTGCCAATCCCGACATGTGGGATCAACTCGCTCTCGAAGAGATCATTGCCGAGGATGAGAAAAGCGCCAACCCGCAGTTCCGCGTCGAGAAACTACCCGTATCTTTTTGCTGGATCTTCGATCGTGTCGAAAACGAAGAGGTCCATGAGGTCTTCATCGAACACCTTCAGGCCAGCCGCGAGGCAAAAAAGCGTAAACGCTGGTTCGGCCGTATCGGCAAGCGCCTGAAGCGCCGTCGCGACCGGATCGATGACATAGAACGCATCTTGCGCAGCGGGCGCTGACCGTTTTTTCAAGTGGCGACAGCTCAAGGAGATCTCGAGTGACCCACGCCGCATTCTGCCAGGCAGATAGCGAATGCATCGTGCGGGCTGCGAGCAAACCAGGTGTCGATGTCACCAGTCATCAGGCAAAACCTGATAGTGCATGGCACCATACGGTGACGGACCAAGATGGTCCGATCATGTAATGAAAGCACGCGGGATCAAGGAGCGCCGCTAGGTCAGCGTAGTATTGCGTCTCATCAGTCAACATCATTCTCCGCGGTAAAGATGGGGGCGTCGACCATTGGACTTGTCACGAGACTGATGACTTGGCTGGGGAGCCCATCAGATCCTCCTCCAAGCAGTCGGAGCCTTTTCACGTTCAACAGCGCCGTGAACGTGTTTCTAGTTTTGAGGGTATGTCAAGATAATCGGCAGTGACGTGAAACCGTAGGCCTGAACGCGGATGAAGGACTGGGTCTGATCGGTAGCGTCGACGATCCGGCTCTCGCATTGTTCGGCCGGCGTGAAGCAGACGGAGACTTTCGCAGTCACTGCGTGTGCCGAAAGCGCGGGCACATGCTCAGCAATAGGCTTGAAAGGACCGGAGAAGGCCCGTGGCGGAAAAGGTTCAAGTCAAGGTCCGATCTGACGGTAATCGCTTGCAAAAACACCGTAGCTCGTACCGCGCCCCTCCACGATGATCGGCATACCTGGCTTTAGGCTCTGTCTGAATTCTTCAGAAACCCCGCAGAGGCTGTTGAAAACAAATGGCAGCCCCTGGAGATACACGGGTGATCTGCATCCTCTCCGACCCGTTCCGGTCGCCTGCTCCACCTTATAGGGCAGCTCAACATGGTGGCCAGCAAAAATGGCTAATATAATCGGACCGCAAATAACAACTCCACTCGCGAACATGAAACTCATAAGTGGAGCGACCAGAACGGCGCCGACTTTCGCTAATATCCGGTCGCTGCTTGTGAACAAAATCTTCAGCGCCACACGAAGCGCCACCAGCGTCGAGATTAAGCCGATAGCCAAGCGTAGGGAATTTGTAGTGCTCGCCCACTCCACCGATGGGATGAAACCATGCGCGAAATCACCGGCGAAAAGAGCCAAAAACGAAAGGATGACCGAGATCCACGCGACGCCCTTGGCGATCCTAATGGTCCAGCGTCCAGCTTTTACTTTTAATGCATCGTCGCCCATCAAGCATCCCTGTGTTCCACAGCAGGCCTTCGACTCCTCGCACACCGTCAGTTGCACTACCAAGGTCTCTCCCGTCAACGCCCCTTAGGCTTGACTCTTCCCAAAACCAGAACATAATAAGAACAAAATAAGGAAGACGCCATGAGTGCCGCTGAAAGATTCATTATCCTGCCCTACCGAAGGAACCGCGGAAACCTGGTGCCAGGCGAAATGCGGCAGGCATCGAATGCTGTGAGTGCAGAGAAGATTGCTTCGGCCATGTCGGATCGCTTTGTCGGCGTCGCGGCTTACGCGGTCATGGTGGATGAAGAGACCGGCGATATGACTTCGCCTCGCTTGCTGGCAAAGCATGGCGAAATAGCGGACTTAAATGCCGCCTAACAAGGACTGACAATCAGAAGAAGGGAACCCGCCGGCGATCGGCAGGAACGGAGACGTGCGCCATGCAAACGACCGGTTACACAATCACGCCCCACGACGCCGAGGTTTTTCGGGAACTTGTCGCGTTTCTCGGGGAAGATGTCTTTGATCAGCGCCAGAAGAACGGCGTCATCGCCAAGTCGGACGCATTCCGACGGCGCATCAGCGAAGCCAGGTGCGTGCTGAAAGGGATTGGCGCCTATGAGGCCTCGAGCCTGAAGGAGAACCAACATGGGTGACGTTGTCTATCTGGAAAACGATGTGGACGATTGCGACGGCGAGCCCAAACCGAAGGCGCCCGTCATGACCATTAGCGACAGCGATGCGATCGCACTCTACGAATTCGTCCAGCACGTAAGCATCCGCTGTTACGATGAGCGGTTTAAAGATCGTGGCCTGATTAAGTCGGCGACCTTACGACAGCATCTTGGCCGGGTGCGCGACATTCTCGATGGCTTGCTGGATTACCCTCACATCGAGCCTTTCTATTATTGGTCTCCCCCGAGCGACATGTTGGCGGACCAGGCCGAGCCCGAGCTGATCTCAGCCGTCGCCGATCGACCAGACGCTCGGTTCTACTCGGTTGGCATTTACCTCGCTCCGGACAGCATCCCCGTGGGAACGCTGGAAATCGCGATTGACGACGAAACCGGCGAGGCCTGCGGCATGGTGAGCATGAGGGGTATGACGAGCGCCGCGACATGGACGAAGGTTGGTGCAAGCCTGGATGACACGATCGGCGTCTTCGTCAACGCAATATCGTTCAACGAAGAGAGCCGCGCTGAGCCCAGCGCATGATAGATGCCCGAGAAAGCCCCAAGCCGAGTTGACGTGCTCTCAGCGCCCACGTTGCGATACTACGCGAATGGCTCCTACTACGTCAAAATCGACTGCGCGCATTGTCGGGTGAAGCGTTTCTACGAGCCGGTGGATCTCCTCCAGCTATGCGGAAACATCTCTGTTCGGCAGATTGCGAAACAGTTCCGATGCGAGCTATGCAACAGGAAGGATTATCTGGCCGCCGACCTGATCAGCCCTCCGTCGAAGGAGCTTGTGGGCATGACCATCCGCCGGCTCGTTCAGATCCAGATTATTCGCAAGCCGGTTTGGAAAGACGTGAAACTGTAGGCGCCCAAGTCATCAGCGGAACTTGGTATGGCGACGTTGTAACCCTTTGGCGAAATCTCGCTATCGACTTTTACTAGAATATATGGTGTTGTTGTTCACTCACTACGATCAATATTTTTCTCGTAAGACCGTCCATCAAACGGAACCAAAGGGAGGAATTTATGATTTCGCAACATTGGGATCCAGCCAAGGTTGAGGTTTCCGGCAACATAATTGCCGTTTCGGCATCGGGAAAGACCTACCGCGATCTTACTCTAGTAACTTTTTCAGCAGAGCATGTTAAAGCAAATCCATTTTGCGCAGTGGCAACCTGTAGATTAAATAATAATTCTGGCCCAGACTTTCCTGATACCTATTTGGTTGGCATTCACAAGATTTTGGATGGCGAGATACGCATTAAGATTAGGCGATTGGACAGTGGGAACGAACCTGATGAACCAGTGGCGATCAACATTCTAATTTTTACCTAGGTGTCCTGGCGGCAGAAGGCGGCCATTACGCCGCCCTTGCGTGCTTCGACACAATGTCGTTTGCGGGCTGCACTTTAGTGGCGCCCATGACTCGAGCTGCAGACAGGATGACGCGTCCGTCCTCACCGAATTCTTTGTGATAGGTGATCACCTTGGCCGATCTGCCAGAAAGCCAATTCGAACCGTAGGCATCCGGTGCGGCGAGCGTCTCGTGCTGCTCCACCTTCATAAGATCGGTGGTCTTCAGCTCGTCAGAGTGCTTGTGGCCGGTGTGCGCATAGCTCAGGCGCGTGCGGCCGTAGATCTTGCGGAACTTGCCGACGAGGATGGAATCGACGTTCTTGGTGCCGCGCCGGTGCCCATGGTGATAGAAGAGCGAGACGTCGCCATGCTCGATGACCGAGTATGTGCCGGGTTCACATCCACCGCGACGCGTGGCTCGTCTTCATAGAACGCCGCCAGCATTTCGCGTAGCCACACCTCGCCGGCCGGATCGTGGTTGGCGTCACACATGACGACCTCGACTTGCTCATGCTCTTCAAGCAACATGCGGATCACAGTGCGCACGAGCCGTACAGGACTGATCACAAACGAAAAAAGCCCCTACCCAGCGAAGGATAGGGGCTCTGATCAGTTGGCGCGCGTCGAGCGCGCAGGCTTGCTTTGGTTTTCGACGACGCGATCGACACGCAGAGTCATATTGTCAATGGCGGTCTTCACGCCACTGATGGCCCCCATGATTTGCTCGGTCGTTTCGCGAAGCCCCTCTTTGGTGATGTACTTCTCGGCCGTGTGCAGCTGATGTTTTGCCAGATCATCGCGCAGATCCTGCGTCGCGACGCGTTGATCTTCGATTTCCTTCGCGGTTTCCGTCTTCACCTTCTCAACCTTGGCGTCGATCTTCCACCAGATGGCCCAGCCGGCGCCGGAAACCGTGATGAAGAACGCCACGATCTTCATGATGTCCTCTGCTGTCACTTCTGTCCTGCCAGTCTGCTATCACGATCGGCGTAGAAATCTCGCAGCGCGGTCTTGCTGCGTCGGCAGGCAACCAGCGCGCCGCGGTCCTTCACCCAGAGGTTTTCGGTTTCCTCCTGGCTGAGCGGCTTGTCGCCGACGTCGACGGGGCGGTCGCAATCCTTCGTCAGCGCCGAATCTGGCCGAGCCAGCTGCGGCGTTGGCGGTGGGCTAACGAATCTTGTTGATGCGCTGCACGCTGGAAGCGCCAAGAGCAGGCTTGCCAGCGTCAGGGTCTTGATGAGCTTCACGCTGGAGCTCCTCTATCTGGTGTTGAAGTGCATCGGCGTCTGCCTGCATCTGCGCAATGCGCGCAGCCTCGCCGGCGCGCTGGTCGTCGCCCATCTCGCGGCGCTTTACCAAGCCCGGGACAACTTCGCCTCCGGCCTTATTCCACTCCGTCTGGGCTTCACAGCCCTTGCGGTGCTCGCCCTTGATGTGGAGTTTCGTGGCAGTCGAGTTGACCATGCCGCCCACGCCGAAATTGTAGGCGCCGGAGACCATTGCGGCCTGCACGCCGACCGGGAAAGTCGTAAAGCCCGGCACCTTCTTGGTCAGCGGCACATAATAGTCGTTGTAGACGCGCGCCTCGAGGATCGCCTCGCACTCGGGCTTGGTGAAGCTCATACCGGACTGAACTGGCTTGCCGTTGATCTCGGTTTCGCCGTAGCAGATGTCGTAGATCTTGGCGTACCGATCCCAATGCGCCTTGAGCACCAGACCTTCCCACGGCTTGATGAGGCTGTCGGTTGCCAGAATGACCGCCGGCGGGTGAACGGCCGTCGAGCTGTCTTTCGTCGCCTGCCAGCCACCGACAGATGCCGCTACGATGCCTTCGCCGGCGCACTGCACGAAACCAAAGCGGCGGCGATCACCCTTTTCGCCTTCAGTTCCTGCCACTTTCTCAGGAAACAAGAGTGTGGAGCTTTCGATGATCCTCGCATCCGCAGCGTAGCCATTGAGGAAGTCGATCGCGAGTGCGTAGCCGCGGATCCGCGGAAGTGAGGCGTCTGCAGAAACGCGCTCGGTGATAAGACGTGACGCGCGGGGTTCGTAGGCGAATGAACGCAAAGATCCTCCTCGCCGGCACAGGGCCGGTCGGTGAAATGGTGGGTGGGTTGAAGTGGGAAGTGGGGCGCGGGGCCGGTAAAAAAGCTAGGCAGCGTGAGTTAGGTAGCTGCCATCGCCCTAACATTATCGTTGGCGAAATCGTACACGGCCGTCCGTCGCATGCCGGCTAGCCAATTATCCAGGTCCGTTTTTACATACCGGACAGACCCACCAACCTTGAGGTACACCGGCCCGGTTCCGTTCAGTCGGGTCTTGTTGAGCCATGATGCCGACTTACGAATATATCGAGCGGCCTCTGGCGTGGTCATCTTTTCGCTTGACAATTTTTCCTCCATGTTTACAGGATTTGACATCGTGAAGATAATTCGCGCTATGCGTTTGCAACCATGATTGCAAAACTGCTGTAAACTTACAAATTTGTCAATTAATGACCAATCATTGCACGCGATGACGCCAATCGTGTTTGAGTAACGTTGCGCTCAGGTCGGTACAACTAGCAGTACAACACGACCACAAAATCCCTTATTTCTTGGGCGGATCCGTCCAGTCGATCATAGGGGCAACCGCAAAGATCTTGCGGCCAGTTTTCAGCGCTTCACTATACATGGGATACCTTTCTGCCCCGCGCTCTACACCAAATCCTTCAAAAAGGCCAGTTTTCGCGGCAGTAACAATGATGCTAGTTTGCAAAATGGAGTCGGAGGGCAGCGGCCTTTCCGAGATCAATGAGAGTTTCGAACGATCCCCATGAACGCCCCACTCATGACAGTCATTCCATCCCCCGCCCCGGTCCTGCTGCCGATCGAGGGCGAAACCGAGTTCTTTCCCGTGCGCCGGGTCTATTGCGTCGGCCGCAACTATGCCGACCACGCCATAGAAATGGGTCATGACCCCAGCCGCGAGCCGCCCTTTTTCTTCCAGAAGAACGCCGACAATCTGCTGGTATCAGGCGATTTCCCCTACCCGCCGCTGTCATCCGACGTGCATCACGAGGTGGAGCTTGTCGTGGCGCTGCGCAGCGGCGGCGCCGATATTCTGGTCGAGCAGGCGCTCGACTGCGTTTATGGTTATGGCGTCGGCATCGACTTCACCCGCCGCGATCTGCAGGGCGAAGCCAAGAAGCTCGGCCGGCCCTGGGAGATCGGCAAGGCGTTCGAGCATTCCGCGCCCGTCTCCGCGCTGGTGCCCGCCACCCGCGTCGGCCATCCCGACAAGGGCGGCATCTGGCTGCTGCGCAACGGCGAGGCTGCCCAGCGAGGCGACCTCTCGCAGATGATCTGGAAAGTGCCTGAAATCATCGCCGAGCTGTCCAAGCTCTTCACGCTYGCGCCGGGCGATCTCATCATGACCGGCACGCCCGCAGGCGTCGGCCCGGTTGCGCGCGGTGACCGGATCAGCTGTGCCGTCGACGGCGTCGCGACGCTGGTATTGAACGTAATCTGATCGAGGAGGATCATCCATGCCGCTCTACGCCCTTGCCGGCCTGACACCGAAAACGCCCGGTCCGAGCCGATACTGGATCGCCCCGGATGCCAGCGTCATCGGCCAGGTCGAGATCGGCGAAGATGTCGGCATCTGGTTCGGCTCGGTGCTGCGCGGCGACAACGAGCCGATCATCATCGGCAAGGGCACCAACATCCAGGAAGGCACGATGGTGCATACGGACCCGACCTTCGCCGTGATGATCGGCGAAGGCTGCACCATCGGGCATCATGCCATCATCCATGGCTGCACCATCGGCAATAATTCGCTGATCGGCATGGGCGCCACCGTGCTGAACGGCGCGAAGATCGGCAATAATTGCCTCGTCGGCGCCAATGCGCTTGTCACGGAAGGCAAGGAATTTCCGGATGGCTCGCTGATCGTCGGCTCGCCGGCGAGAGCGATCCGCACGCTGGACGAAGCCGCGATCGAACGCCTGCGTCGCTCGGCCCAGCATTACATCGCCAATTGGCAGCGCTTCGCCCGCGATCTGAAGAGATTAGATTAGAAAACGATCATAAATAGTTGCCGGAGCGTGAGATAAGGCTCCGGCAAAAGCTCACGCTGCGCAATTGGCGCAATGGCCGCGGATTTCGATGGTCGACTTTTCCGCCTTGAATTTCTGCGACTTCAGCCAATCCGTCAGGCGGTGATCCACCTCGTGATCGTGGAATTCGATCACCTGGCCGCAGCTTTCGCAGATCGCGAAGGCAACCAGGCCGTGACTATGGCAATCCTCATTGGGATGCGCGCAGGCGACGAAGGAATTGATGCTCTCGAGCCGGTGGACGACGCCATATTCCAGAAGCTTGTCGAGCGCGCGGTAGACCTGCAGCGGGGCGCGAAAGCCTTGATCGCGCAGTTTGTCGAGAATGGTATAGGCGCTGAGTGGCGCCTCCGCCTTGGTCAGAACATCGAAAACGAGGGACTGGTTCTTGGTGAGCATCGGAGTGGTCATGATGACTGTCCTCTCTGTTGCGCCGCTGGCGTGCCGCTCCTGCGCACAAGCGGCAGCAGACTGATGATAAACAGAACGAGCGCCGCGACGACGATGGAGGGCCCGGACGGCGTATCGTAGCGTAGCGATCCGAAGAGCCCGCCGACGACGGCGACCGCGCCGAGCAGCGAGGCGAAAATCGCCATCGTCTCCGGTGTACCGGCAAAGCGGCGCGCAGTAGCGGCGGGAATGATCAGCAGCGCCGTGATGAGCAGAATGCCGACGATCTTCATGGCGATGGCGATCACCACGGCCATGAGCAGCATGAAGAACAGCCTGGCGCGTTCCGGCCGCAACCCTTCGGCCTCGGCCAGCTCAGGATTGACCGTCGATGCGAGCAGCGGCCGCCAGAGCCAGATGAGCGCTGCCAGCACGAGAATGCCGCCGCCCCAGATCACCGCGATGTCGGACTGGCTGACGGCCAGAATATCGCCGAAGAGGAAGGCGATGAGATCGATTCTCACCCAGCTCATGAAGGCGACGATAACCAGACCGATCGCCAGCGTCGCATGCGAGAGAATGCCGAGCAGCGCATCCGCCGACAGCGCCTGCCGCCGCTGCAGGAAGAGCAGCAGGATCGATACGAGCGCGGCGACCGCAAAAACGGAAAGGGTGAGATTAAGCTGGAAAAGCAGCGAGAGCGCCACGCCAAGCAGCGCCGAATGCGAGATCGTATCGCCGAAATAAGCCATGCGCCGCCAGATGATGAAGCAGCCGAGCGGCCCTGTCGTCAGCGCCAGCCCGACGCCGGCAACAATGGCGCGGAGGAAGAAATCGTCAAACATGGCGTCCTCCCCCGGCATGGTCATGCCCATGGTGATCATCGTGATGATCGTCATGGTCATGATGGTGGTGGCCATCCTCGGCATGGCAATGATCGGTGATCGAGCCGTCTTCATGCTGCACGCGACCGTCGGGCAGATGCGTATGATCGTGATGGTGGCTGTAGATCGCCAGCGACTGCGCCGCACGCGTACCGAACAGTTTTACATATTCCGGGCTCTGGCTGACCGTCTGCGGCGTGCCGCGGCAGCAGACATGGCCGTTCAGGCAAACCACCGTATCGGTGGCTGCCATGACAACATGCAAATCATGCGAAATCAGCAGGATACCGCAGCCTTCGGAATTGCGGATCGACTTGATGAGGTCGTAGAGCGCGATCTCACCGTTGAAATCAACCCCCTGCACGGGCTCGTCGAGCACCAGCAGATCGGGCTTGCGGGCAATGGCACGCGCCAGCAGCGTCCGTTGAAATTCGCCGCCGGAAAGATGCTGCACCTCGGCCTTGGCAAGATGCGCGATGCCGACGGCTTCCAACGCTGTCATCAGCTCACGTTCCGGCAAGGGACCCGTGAGGGTCATCAGGCGCTGAACGCTAAGCGGCAGCGTCCAGTCGATGGCAAGCTTCTGCGGGACATAGCCGACCTTCAGCCCGCTGATGCGATCGACACGCCCTTCGTCCGGCTTCAGCACGCCGATCGCTGCCTTGGCGCTGGTGGATTTGCCTGAGCCGTTCGGGCCGATCAGGGTGACGATTTCGCCGCGGTTGACGGAAAAATCCACGCCACGCACCAGCCAGCGACCACCACGGCGGACGCCGACATCATGGAGCGACACGAGAGGCCGGCTCTTGCTGTCGATGGAAGAAAGCATGGAAATTCCAATTGCACTATTGCGCCATGCTATTGCACACGTTATAGCATAACGCAATTGATGTAATAACATAACATATCCGTTCAAGGGCATTTATCGCATGAATGTAGCAAAAGCTCTCATTCCCCTCGCAGCCTCTCTCCTGCTCTCCGGCTTGCTGGTCGGCACCGCCGCTACCGCGGCCGATGCCCCGAAGGTCGTCGTTTCCATCAAGCCGATCCACTCGCTTGTCGCTGCCGTCATGCAGGGAGTAGGCACGCCGGATCTGATCGTCGACAGCGCAGCCTCACCGCATACCTATGCGCTCAAGCCATCGAATGCGCGCAGCCTCCAGCAGGCGCAGGTGGTTTTCTGGGTCGGCCCGGGCATGGAAGTCTTCCTGCAGAAACCCCTCGATTCTCTCGGCTCCAATGCTACTGTTGTTGAGCTGGATCAGGCGCCCGGCATCACCAAGCTCAAGTTCCGCGAAGG
Source organism: Rhizobium sp. BR 315 (assembly GCF_050577975.1). Classification (NCBI taxonomy): domain Bacteria; kingdom Pseudomonadati; phylum Pseudomonadota; class Alphaproteobacteria; order Hyphomicrobiales; family Rhizobiaceae; genus Rhizobium; species Rhizobium sp. BR 315. The sequence goes on from NZ_JARWKZ010000018.1 coordinate 22,993, forward strand.
CGGCGCCTTCGAGCCGCATGACGATGGCGACGAGCCGGCCGCCGGCGAGAATCATGCCCACAATCATGATGACCACGGTGAATTCGACACCCACCTCTGGCTCGATCCGCACAATGCCAAGGCGATGGTGGCGGAGATCACCACGTCGCTGGTCGCAGCCGATCCCGCCAATGCGCTGACCTACGAAGCCAACCAGAAGGCGTTGAACGACAAGCTCGATGCCCTCGATACTGAGATCGCCTCAACGGTCGCACCGGTGAAGGAAAAGCCCTTCATCGTCTTCCACGACGCCTATCAGTATTTCGAGCATCGCTATGGCGTGCGTGTTTCCGGCTCGATCACGGTCAGCCCGGAAACCATTCCCGGCGCACAGCGCGTTGCCGAAATCCACAGCAAGGTTGCCGATCTCGGCGCAACCTGCGTTTTTGCCGAGCCGCAATTCGAACCGAAGCTGGTCAAGGTGGTGCTGGAAGGCACATCTGCGAAATCAGGCGTCCTCGATCCTGAAGCCGCGACGCTGCCGCAGGGGCCAAATCTCTACTTCGATCTGATGCGCGGTATCGCGAGCTCCCTGAAAAACTGCCTTTCAGCGCAAGGCTGAAGATCGCCGAAGGAAGCGAGCCCATTGCTCGCTTTTTTCAGGACATATTATGTAATGATATTACATTACAGTGAGGTTGCCATGAACAAGAAGCTCCCGGTTACCGTCCTCTCCGGTTTCCTCGGCGCCGGCAAGACGACGCTGCTCAATCACATCCTCAACAATCGTGAGGGTCTGCGCGTCGCCGTGATCGTCAACGACATGAGCGAAGTGAATATCGATGCGGCCCTGGTACGCGACGGCGGCGCCAATCTCTCCCGCACGGAAGAACAGCTGGTCGAGATAACCAATGGCTGCATCTGTTGCACGCTACGCGACGATCTGCTGAAGGAAGTCCGGCAACTCGCCGAGCAGGATCGCTTCGACTACCTGCTGATCGAATCGACCGGTATTGCCGAGCCCCTGCCCGTTGCCACCACCTTCGAGTTCCGCGACGAAGACGGTGGCAGCCTTTCCGATATCGCCCGGCTCGATACCATGGTGACCGTCGTCGATGCGGCCAACCTTCTCACCGACTACGGATCCACGGACTTCCTTGCCGATCGCGGCGAAACCGCCGACGATGGCGACAACCGCACCATCGTCGACCTGCTGGTCGAACAGATCGAATTTGCCGATGTCGTCATTCTCAATAAGGTCGGTTCCGCAACAGCCGAGCAGCGCGACGCCGCCCGCAAGATCATCGTCGGCCTCAATCCGGATGCGCGGCAAATCGAAGCCGATTTCGGCGCCGTGGAGCCAGCGGAAGTTCTGGGCACCGGTCGTTTCGACATCGACCGCGCCGAGACACACCCGCTCTGGTACAAGGAATTGCACGGCTTCAAGGATCATGTTCCGGAAACGGAGGAATACGGCATCCGCTCCTTCGTCTATCGCGCGAGGAAACCCTTCGATCCCCTGATGTTTCAAGCATTTCTTAACCATTCCTGGCCGGGCGTGGTGCGCGCAAAGGGCTTCTTCTGGCTCGCGACGCGTCCTTATTATGTCGGCGAAATGAGCCAGGCAGGCGCGCTGGTCCGTACGAGCAAGATGGGCCTGTGGTGGGCCGCGGTGCCGCAGGACCAATGGCCGCACGATCCCTCGTTCAAGCGCGCTCTTTCGCCCTATCTCGACCCCGTATGGGGCGACCGTCGCCAGGAACTGGTGTTCATCGGCGCCGATCCGATGAACCAGCAGCAGATCGTTGCGGAGCTGGATGCTTGCCTGATCGAAGCGGACCGCTTCACGCCTGAGCGCTGGCGCGACCTGCCGGATCCCTTCGCAAGCTGGAGCCGGCCAACGACATGAAGACGCCGAAGGTGATCCGATTTCGTTGCTATTGCCTGGAATGCGGCAATGATGACAAGCCGAAAGACAACGCTTTGCAGCACGCGATGGCGGCATCAGAACCAGGCGATGTCAGAGAGAATGAGCCGAACCCGTTGCTGATAGAGGATTCGGTCGAAAAACTGTTGTTCGGGGCCTGAACGGGAGTTCAGGCGACCTGCATGCTAGCAGGAACGACGCTAGCTTCGTGCACGACAAGCAATGCACCAATCACCTCAGCCTTGGCGCGAAGCGGCGTCATACTGCAGTGAAGGATCTTGCCTGGCTCGGTCTGGCGATAGGACGGATAGATGCATTCGACCTTTTCGCCGGCAAAGCAGGCATCAAGCTTCACCTTCACATTGCTTTCGAAATATTCGGAGCCGACGAATTCGGATATATGCCGCCCGACGAGCTCCATCTGCTTCGATTTCAGAAATTCCGAATTCGCCGCATTGCTGTAGAGATAGCGATAGTCGCGCGTAACGACGGCAACGCGATCCGGCAGGCTGTTGAGGATGACGTCGTTCAAGACGCTGCCTTCGTCGAAGCCGAAAAGCTCGTCGTGTTCCTCTCTCTTGGTCGAAAATGCCATCAAGACGTCGGTCGCCGATTCATTCGCGCCGCCGAAATAACGATCGATCAGCACGGATAGCGATGCCGAATTGCGCACGACGCGCGCGCGATCATCCGACTCTTCTCGGATGAGATTGTTCATGAATTGCAGCTGCATGTAGATTTCAAGCAGACTGGTGGCCTTATAGGCCAGAATAGCCGCAATAAGTGGCTCCAACTCGCTATCAAGCGCGTCTACTAGCTCGTCGTCACCAAGTTTTATTGCACGCTGAATCTGACTGCATTTCGTGGAGAAGGCATGAAAGAGTGCCAGCAAATTGCCCTCCTGTCCTTGACCATAGTCAAACACCGAGGCCTCGTTTCCCGGCGTTGCCATGCCCAAGGATATTCAGTTTGGTGTCCGCAATCTCACCAAACTTTCTAGCATATGAATTATCATGACTTACCCTGCGTTTCAATCCGGTGGACCGAACTTCTCCGCAAAGCAGTATTTCCAAAATGAAGGGTATACGGAAGGCAATCGTCGCGAAGAGGCAGAAGAAGGCGCCCCCGCCTTCCACCACCTAGGAGCGAAACTGGAAGCTTAGAAAACCGCGTCCTTGATGTTCCAGCGATCGTGATACCAGAGCCATTGCTCGGGATGTTCCCTCACCCAGCTCTCGACTTTGTCGTTCAGCATTTGCGCGGTTGCCGTCAGATCCAGATTGCCCTGCTCGTTGTAAGGCAATTCCAGCCTCGGCTCGATCTCCAGCCTGTAGCGATTGCCAGGCAGGCGGATGCACCGGGCCGGATAGACCTCGCAGTTGAACTGGCGCACGAGCTTCGGCAGGAGCGGATTCGTCTTGACGTCGCGGCCGAAGAACAACGTCTTCAATCCCTTGCGGAATTTCTGGTCGACCAGCACGCCGACGCCGCGCCCCGCTTCCAGCTCCCGGGCAAGGCTGAAGGACGAGCCGGCATGCGACGGCACCAGCTTGCCCATACGTTTTGCCCGGAAGTCGAAAACTTTCTCGGCTACATAAGGATTGTTCGGCGGGCGAAAGAGCACCGTCACCGTCAGACCGAAGGCCGCGCCCGCGACAGGCAGCAGCTCGAAATTGCCGGTATGGCCGGTAAAGACAATGAACGGCCGCGGATTGTCCCTGAGATCGAGAAAGATCGGAATGCCCGAAACCTCGACACGGCCCGGCTTGTCGCTCTCGGGATCGAAATCGAACAGCCGGTCGAGAAAGACATATTCCGCCGCCAGCCGCCCCATATTGCCCCAGCTCGCGAGCGCGACCTCACCGATCTCCGCCTCGCTCTTTTCCGGAAAGGCGTTGCGCAGGTTGGTCAGCATCAGCTTGTGCCTGCGCAAGCGCGGACCGATCTTGCGGGTCAGCCAATCGGCAAATTTGATGCCTCCGTCAGCCGGAAACAGCTTCAGGAAATTCAGGAATCCGAAAATGACCTGCGCCACCAGCCATTGCCGGAAATTTCTAAGCGCAAGGACGATCCGGGTGATGAAGAGCTTCACGCGGCTCAATCCATTTTCAGGATGATCTTGCCGAAGATCTGACGCGATTCCATCCGCTCCAGTGCCCGGTCGATATCGCCGAAGCTCACTTCGGTATCGATCACCGGATGGACCAGCCCGCGCGCCATCTTCTGCATGGCGTTGGCCATGTTCTCCATGCGGCAGCCGAAGGAGCCGAGCAGCTTCAACTGCTGCTGGAACAGCATCATCAGGTTCATTTCGGTGGAAACGCCCGAGGTCGAGCCGCAGGTGACGAGGCGGCCACCGCGCTTCATGCAGAGCATCGAACCCGCCCAGGTATCCTTGCCGACATGCTCGAACACAACGTCGACGCCCTTCTTCTTCGTCAGCTTGCGCACGACGCCCTCGAAACGGTCGGTGCGATAGTTGATGACGTGATCGGCGCCCAGCGCCTTTGCCTTCTCGATCTTGTCGTCGGAGCCTACCGTCGTGATGACGGTGCAGCCGATCTTCTTGGCAAGCTGAATGGCCGCCGTGCCGATGCCCGAGCCGCCGGCATGAACGAGGATGGTTTCACCCGGTTCCAGCTTGGCATTGTCGAATAGCATGTGCTCGACGGTGCCAAAGGTGACGGGCGCAAGTGCCGCGCCGACCGCATCGACGCCGGGAGGAGCCGGAACGAGCAGGCGAGCAGGCAGATTGACCTTCTCCTGCGCGAAACCGTCGAGATGGAAGCCATGCACGCCGCCGACATGTTCGCAGAGATTGTCGCGGCCTTCGCGGCAATGGCGGCAAAGGCCGCAGGTGCGCGCGCCGTAGATCGACACGAGCTGGCCCGGCAGCACGTTGGCAACGCCCGGTCCGATCGCTTCGACCACGCCGGCAGCCTCCGCACCGATGACGAGCGGCATCTTTCGCTTGGCAAAGGCCATGCCGCGCCAGCCCCAGACATCGATATGGTTGAGGGCGACGGCTTTGACACGCAGGGTCACTTCACCTGCGCCCGGCGCCTCTGGCTCCGGCAGATCGGTGATCTCAAGTTTGCGGTCGTCGATCAGTTGCAAAGCACGCATGGCAAAGTCCTTCGCCCCTCGGGCGCAGTTATCATTTATTATTCAAAGGTCCGATTAAGCCGGTTCAAGCGCCATGACAAGGCTGGCGTTCTGACCGCCGAACCCGAAAGAGTTCGAAAGAACGGCATTCACCTGCTTTTCACGCTTCTTGTTCGGCACCACATCGAGGACGATCGACGGATCCGGGTTGTTGTAGTTGATGGTCGGCGGCAGCGTACCCGTCAGCATGGTCTGCAGCGAGAACACCGCCTCGACGGCACCTGCCGCAGTCAGCGTATGGCCGATCATCGACTTGTTCGATGACACCGGAATGGCCGGAAGCCGCTCGCCGAAGACGGCGGACATCGCGCCATATTCCATCTTGTCATTCTCCGGCGTCGAGGTGCCGTGAGCGTTGATGTAGCCGATATCGGCCTCTGCCATGCCGGCATCTGCCAGTGCGGCGCGGATCGTCGCGATCGCCGGACCGCCGTCAGGCGAGGACCGCGTGCGATGGAAGGAGTCGGCCTTGTCGCCTGCGCCCTTCATGATGCCGAGGATCTTGGCGCCGCGGGCAACCGCTGCCTCTAGCGATTCCAGCACCAGCGTCGCCGCCCCTTCCGCGATGACGAAGCCGTCGCGGTCCTTGCTGAACGGCTTGGAAGCCTTGGTCGGCGGGTCGTTCTGGGTCGAGAGAGCCGACAGCAGCGAGAAACGAATGAGCGCTTCGGCGCTGAGCGAACCATCGGTCGCTACGGTCAGCGCGCGCGTCGTGCGGCCCTGACGAATAGCCTCTATGCCGAGCTGGATCGCCGTCACGCCCGATGCACAGGCCGTCGACAGCGTCACCGGAAGGCCGCGCGTGCCGAAGCGGTCGGCAAGACGCTCAGAAATGGCGCCGAAGAGCGCCGCCTCATGGAAAGCCGGATCCGGGCGCTCACGCATGGCAGCCAGGAAACGCTCGTAGGCGTCGCCCTGATGAGCCGCCGGCGGCGAGCGATCGGCCAGTTCGAAGCGAGCATTCCACTCCGGCTCGATCGGAGGCGCAGCCAGAAACAGCGGCGCGTCGAAATCGCCGGAGAAGCCGGCCTGAGCCAAAGCCTCAATCGTCGTTTCGCGCGCAAAAGCATAGGAACGCTCGACGGCATTCGGCACCGGGATATCGATGAAATCCACCGTGCCGGCGATACGCGTCGAAAGACCGTCGGTCGGAAAGCGCGTGATGTTGTGAATGCCCGAAACGCCCGAGGAAAGCGCGTTCCAATTGTCCTCAAGACCCTGGCCGAGCGAGGTGATGATACCCATGCCAGTGACGGCGACGATCGGGCGTCCGAGATGGTCCTTATAGGCGGATGCGGTCATGATGCTGGTCCTCACGCTTCAGCTGATAGTACGGCGATGCCTTCGCCGCGTACATGGCCAACAGTCGTTACAACAGCATTACGTGTACCGGCCGCCATCGGTTTTTCGTGCGCCGCATCGAATGGCGGCACCTTGGCCTGATTGGCCACGGCAAGCGCGGCGAAAGCGATCCCGAGCGTAAACTGGCTCTCGAGCCCATGGCCGGAAATGCCGGAATAGGCGCGAATGGCAGAGCCCGGAAGCTGCGCCTCCAGCACGGCCTTTTCGCGCTGGGCAAGATCATGAATCGCCGTCGTGCCGGAAAAAACGATGCTCACCTCGCCCGCCGCTTGCTTGGCAGACGCAAGCATGTGTTCGAGCCGTGCCTCGAACTTGCCTTCATCGCGCCGGCCACGATCGCCTTCGACCGAATCGATGGTTGCGTAGATGCGGGCGCCTCGGCCCTCGGCATGGGCACGCGATTCGAGCACCAGGAAGGCGCTCATGGAACCCATGATCATGCCGCCGCCGTCTTCCGGCTTGCGCGACCAGAGGGGATGCCAATCACCGATCGCATGTGCGTTGATCGACTCGATCAGCAGGATCATGTCCAACCGTTCTGCCGAGAACGCGGCACCTACCAGCGCATGGCTCGATTCGCCCGACTTGATGCGGTGAAAAGCAGTCTCGACGGCCGAAACGCCGGAGGCTTCTTCCCCCATGAAAGTCCGCGAGGAACCTGTAACCTTGTGGACGATCGAGATATTGCCGGCGAGCAGGTTCGAAAGCTGCGCCAGGAAGAGGGTCGGCCGCAGCTCGGTCGTCAGCTTCTCGTTCAGCAGGAGTTCGCGGTCGTTGCGCTTCAGACCCTCGTTGACGATCAGCGTATCGACGTTGGTATCACGTTCGCCACCGCCAGCCGCGACGATCATATCCATGGTGCCGCAGGCTTCCAGATCATCCTTGAAACCGGCATCGTCGAGCGCCAGACCGGCGGTGAAGACGCCGATGCGCTGCCAGTTTTCCATCTGGCGCTGATCGCCGCGCTTCGGGATCTGCTGCGACCAGTCGATCTCAGGCAGCGGATGTACCGGGTAGGGCTTGAATTTTTCGGTTTCGACGACGGTCGGCGGCGCCTTGTCTGCGGTCAGCAGTGCGACATGCGCATCCTTGCCGACACCCTGACAGGTGACGATGCCGATACCCGTGATCACCACATCATTCTGAGCCTTGCTCATTCATCAATCCTCTTCGAATGCGGCACCCGCAAAGCCGGCAGCGTCAACCGTTGGCGGCGATGGCGTCGAGAAGCCCGACCTCGCCTGCCCGCTTACGCACGATATCGGCGAGCGGCACCTCATTAAACGGCATGGTGCGCAGCTTCAACTGCGCATCGCAGATCTTCTTTCCGGCAATGGTGATCCGCGCCTTGGTCACCGCAAAACCAGACCCATCGTGCTCCAGCTCGGCTTCGATATCCAGCTCCGCTTCCGGCTCGACGAAGGTGCGCATCTTGGCGCCATCGACCGACATCAGGAACGGCATATAGGCAAATTTCGTCGCGGCAAGCACCAGCATGCCCGAAGCCTGCGCCATCGTCTCGATCAGGAGGACGCCGGGAACGAGCGGCATGCCGGGGAAATGGCCTTCGAAAACCGGGCTCTTCGCCGGAACGACGGAATGCGCCTTCAACAGGCCCTTGGACAGATCGACGGACTCGACCTTGTCGATCATCTGGAAATATTCCAGCAGCATCAATGCCTCCGCTCCGACCCGGCAAGGCACCATGCGCCAGGCGGGATACGCTATTTAAGAATGAAACCGCCCGGCCGCCAGATTCAAGGGCGGCTGGGCGTCAAAAAAGTGCAAGGATGTCGCTCAGCCCTTGGCGGCGCGCAACTCGTCGATCTTGGCACAGAGGTTCTTCAGCACGAAGTACTCTTCGGTCGAAACCTTGCCTTCGTTGACTTCCTGCGTCCACTTTTCCAGCGGGATCTTGATCCCGAATTCCTTGTCGATAGCGAAGACGATATCCAGGAAGTCGAGGCTGTCGATGCCAAGGTCGTCGATCGTGTGGCTATCCGGAGTGATCGTCTCGCGGTCGATTTCGCTGGTTTCAGCGATGATGTCGGCAACTTTGTCAAATGTAGCAGTCACTGCCCATACCTCTTGAAATAATAATTCAATCCCCCTCATAGGGAAATCCATTCCAAAAGCCAATGGCTTCCACCAGAAACCCCGGCAATTTGGCGAAACACTGTTGCGCAAACAGCAAAGCGACGCTTGCACTGCAACTACAGGGATCGGGGCCGACATGCGTGCAAGATGCGGCAGCATTACGGCCGATTGCATCTGCAAAGACGCTTGCACAACTATGATCGATCAGTCGCTGATGACGATCCGGGTATTGTGAAGCCCGACATCCGACGCCAACGAGAAGAAGGTTGCAGCATTTCGGGTCTCCAACCGCACGCAACCGTGCGACGCCGGCCTGCCGAGTTGCCTCACCTCGTAAGTACCGTGAACGGCATAACCGCCGTTGAAAAACACGGCATAGGGCATTGGCGCATCATCATATTTCTTCGAACGATGATCTTTGGAAAGCCATTTGGCGGTATAAGAACCGATTGGCGTGACGTAGCCCCTGCGAGCCGTCGACACTTTCCAGCGATATTTGAAAACACCATCCTCGGAAACGGTCATTGTCTGCGAGCGAAGGTCGACGGTTGCAAGCACAGTCCCTGCATTCGCCGAGCCTACGTGAAGTTGCGTACAGATGCATGCGGCAACCGTCGCCATTACATACTTCATCTTATCCCCTCCGACTGTTTGCTTCTTCGTGAAGCAATTCAGACGATGGGAAAGCTTAACAGCAGGCCAATTATACCAAATTAATACGTATAGTGAGCAATATATTAATGGAGATGGCCGCTCACAATAAGATCAGGAACCCCAAAAGGGCGAGAAGCGTCAGCATCGAACATGCCGAGTAGAAGATCGTGATACCTGCTTCGATATCGCTGACGGTCGCCGTATCGCGGCCGGCGCCGTTGATCATCGGTTCGCGCACCAGCTCGCCGCCATAGATGCGCGGTCCTGCGAGCTGTATGTCGAGAGCGCCGGCCATCGCCGCTTCCGGCCTCCCGGAATTCGGCGACCGGTGCAGGCCGCCATCCCTCACCGCGACGCGAATGGTATTTCCGAGCGCCGAAATCCCGCGCTTGGCGAGCGCGCCGACAGCGATCAGCAGAACCGACAGCCGTGCGGCCGGCCAGTTTGCGATATCGTCCAATCGGGCGGCTGCCCGACCGAAATCGATATAGGTCTCCGATTTATGGCCGATCATCGAATCAGCCGTGTTGAGCATCTTGTAGAAGAACAGGCCCGGCAGGCCGAAAATGCCGTACCAGAGCGCCGGCGCCACCACGCCATCCGAGAAGTTTTCGGCAAGGCTCTCGATCGCCGCCCGGCAGACGCCAGGCTCATCCAAGGTCTCCGGATCACGGCCGACGATGCGCGAAACGGCTAAGCGGCCACCCTCTACCCCGTCACTCCGCAACGCCCGCGATACCTCGCCGACATGATCGGCTAGGCTCTTCTGCGCCAGGAATACGGCCACAAGCGCCGCTTCCACCAATATGCCGAGCCAGCCGAAGAAAGCGAGCAGCCCATGAACAGCCCAGCCGACGATGGCCGCTCCCATGAGCAAGGCAATGATCGACATGACGCCGTTGCGGCGGCGAAGCACGCCGGAGAGGTGTTTTCCGTTGAAGCGGCGATCGAAGAACGAAATCGCCTTGCCGAACACGACGACAGGATGTGGCAGGCGCTGCCACAGCCAATCGGGATCCCCGACGATACGATCCAGCAGCAATGCAAGGACGAGAATGAGCAGATGTTCGTCGGCGGTCATGTCGAATAGCCCTCTAGAGCATGATGCCGAAAAAGTGTGAGCGGTCTTCGGACGACATCATGCTCTATTTATTTGTTTCTGGAGCAGATTCAGATTTTAGGTCGAACAGACCTAAAATCATCCGACTCCAGTGCCCCGGCGAGTTTTCGGTCCGCTTCTTCATCTGGAGCAAGGCCGAAGCGCAGCCAATTGCGCGCATAATCGAACTTGCGGACCAGAATATGGTGGCGGCAGAGATGCGTATATATGCCTTCCGTGCGCTCGTCGGCAACCAGCGCGAACAATGCCGTGCCCCCTGCGACGTGCAGACCCGAGTGACGGAGAATCCTCTCCAGCGCAAGGCGTCGTTGAAGAATGCGGTCGCGAATGGCGCTCGTGTCGCTCTCCATCAGAGACGTCGCGATCGAAAGCGCCGGACCGGACACCGCCCAGGGGCCGAGCCAATCCTCGAAGCGAGCCATGATCGAAGCCTCGGCAATCACGAAACCGAGCCGCAAGCCGGCCATGCCGAAGAACTTGCCGAATGACCGGAAAATGATGAGGCCCGGCATGGAGGCGGCATATGGCGCAACGCTCGCTTCCGGCTCGACATCGCCGAATGCCTCGTCGACCAGAAGAATGCCGCCCAATTGACGTTGCCTGTCGTGCAAATCGTGCAAGCGGTCGACCGGCAGCATCCGCCCGTCCGGATTATTGGGGTTGACGACGACGACGAGCCTGTCGTCTGAAGTCAGATCGGCAATCGTCGAGACTTGACGGACCTTCAGGCCTGCAAGCGTGAAAGCGCGAGCATATTCGCCATAGGTCGGCGACAGGATGGCAACGCTTCCACCGATCACGAGCCTGGGAAGCAGCTGGATGACCGATTGCGTACCCGGTACGGGCAAGGGCAGGATATCACCGCTGCGATAATATCCCCTCGCCGCCTCGCGTGCCCGCTCCTGCAAATGCTGGTCCGGCAGCCGATGCCAGGCCGAAACGGGCACCTCCGGTAGGGCGACGGGGTTGGGGTTGATGCCGGTCGACAGATCCAGCCAGTCTTCCGGCCGCCCGCCATACTGACGAGCTGCCTCTGTGATGCCGCCGCCATGCACGATCTTGTCCGTCATGCCGTATCACCGGCAATGTCGATCAGGTGCATATAGGAGCCCGCGACATTGGCGCGCTGCAGGCCGGCCGCACCCAGATCGGTGCCGAGCGCATCCTTGACGGCAAACAGCCGATCCGCCTCGCCTTCCGAAACGATAGTCGAATAGTGAAACTCATGCGCCGACATCGGCTTTTCGAAGAAAGAACCGCCAAGCGGCGTCACGCGCCGATAGCCCAGATGGCGCTGGCGATTCTCATAGCTGGTCACGACCGGCAAAAGACCGAGCATGCCGTGACGCATCCCCGCAGCATCCACCAGCCCATCGCCAAGAACCATATAGCCGCCGCATTCGCCGTAAATTCGCACCCTGCGCGCCGCTGCCTCCCTCATGGCCGACTGAAACTGATGGGCCTCCGCAAGCTTTCCCGCATGCAGTTCGGGATAGCCGCCAGGCAGATAGATTGCATCCGCATCGGCCGCCGGCCCCTCGTCCGCCAAGGGGGAAAAGAAGGAGATTTCGGCACCGCGCCGCCGCCAGCCGAGCAGCATGTGCTCATAGCAGAAGGCGAAGGCTATATCGCGCGCCACCGCGATGCGCTGGCCAAACGGCATGAGACGCGCGATGTTGGCAGCCGATGGATGCACGACATTCTGTTGTGCGGCCCTGAGCAGCATCTCGAAATTGCAGGCCTTGGATACGATGCCGGCCGCAGATTCGATGAAATGCTCCAGCGCGGCATGCTCTCCGGCCTGAACAAGCCCGAGGTGCCTTTCCGGCAGCGCCAGGCTCTTGTCGTTGCCGATGGTAGCGAGAATAGGCATCCGCACCGCGTCCAGCGCCCGGCGCAGCATTCCCTCGTGTCTCTCGCTGGCGACACGATTGAGCACGACGCCTGCAATACGGATATCAGCGCGGAAATTGGCGAAACCGCTGACGACGGCCGCAACCGAATGCGACATGCGCGAAACATCGACAACGAGGACGACGGGCAGATTGAGCAGGGCTGCAAGATCAGCGGGCGTGCCGGAGCCGTCGGCGGCCCCATCGAACAGGCCCATCATCGCTTCGATGACGAGCATCCGGCCACCGGCGCGATGAAGCGCCGAGTTGGCGGATATGAGCTCCGCGCGCATGGCCCAGGGATCGAAATTGAGGCAGGGCGAACCTGCAGCCGCCGCATGAAAGGCAGGATCGATATAATCGGGACCGGCCTTGCCCGATGCGACGGCGACGCCCCTTTGCCGCAGCGCTCTCAGCAGGCCGAGCGTGAATGTGGTTTTGCCGGAACCCGATGCCGGTGCGGCAATCAGCAAGCCGCTCATGCCGACACCTTATGCCCGCTTCCCGTCCGCCCCTCCGTCACCGGCAGCAGCTTGCGGCCGGAAAGAGCACCGAGCCAATCGAGGGAGGGCCGCAGTTTCACGACGTTACCGACGACGACGATGGCGGGAGGTTGGAGGCCAGAGGCCTCGATGTCGGCCGGCGCGCATCCGAGCGTCGTTTCCAGCACTCGTTGAGAAGGAGTTGCGGCATCGCAGACGAAGGCCACCGGCTCATCCGGCGAACGGCCTGCTGCAATGAGATTGGCACTGATCTGGGCGATATGTTTCATCGCCATATACATCACGATAACGGGCGATCCCTTGCCGATCGCATCCCAGTTGATCGCGTCGGGCACGAGGCCAGACGAATCATGGCCGGTCAGGAAGGTAACGGCATGATTGACGTCACGATGGGTAACCGGGATGCCGGCATAGGCAAGACCGCCGATGCCCGCAGTAATCCCCGGAACAATCCGGAAGGGAATACCATGTTCGACCAGGGTCAGCGCTTCCTCGCCGCCACGCCCAAAGACAAATGGATCGCCGCCCTTAAGGCGCAGAACGCGTTTGCCCGCGCGCGCAAGCTCCACGAGGCGCAGGGAAATATCCCGCTGCTTGGCCGAAGGCTTGCCGCCACGCTTGCCGGCATACTCGAACACGGCACCCGGCCGGGCGAGCTTCAGGCAATCTTCATTCACCAGCGCGTCATGCACGACGATATCCGCCTCGGCCAACCCCTTGGCGGCCAGGAGGGTCAGCAGTCCTGCGTCCCCCGGCCCGGCGCCCACAAGCCAAACGGTGCCCGGTTCTAACGCTGGCAGATTGGAAAATACGGTATCGCTCATCCACCTGTCCTATGCCCGGATGGTCGAAATTGCAATGTTGAGAACGGGATAAGGCAGTGGCGAGAGGCCGAATGACGTGTCGCCAAACCGCGCTGCTTTCCGGCCCTGTCATATCCGGAAACGCAAGCAACGATATGGCAAGCTCGAATAATGACGGCTCCCCAGAGGGGGAGAGTGCGAAGAGGACCCAAGCGCCCTCTTCGCCTCAGACTCAGTGCTTGACCTTGCCCAAAATCACGTCGCGGATCAGATCGAGAACCTGCTGAGAGCGAATGCCCGTGCAGGCGATCTGGCTCGGCAGATTATCCCAATCGCCCGGCGGAAAGCGACGACCGTCCTGCTTGATGATCGTCTGACCATCGGCAATGCCGCCGCAGACGACGCGAATCGATCCCTCGATCGTGTCGAACAGCTCTGGCGCCACGACATAGACGCAGGCGCAGCTGTCATGAACCATCATGCCGTCATCGACGGCGTGCTCGTAGAAATCGATATAGGATTGCGACAGGTCGGCGAGCAGCTGAACTGACGGGCCGCCAGCCTTTGCCATGTCGGCCAGATAGCTGCGGCTCATGGTCGTCACCGACGTCACATCGAGACCAACCACGACAACCTTCCAGGCGCCCGTCATGACGAAATCGGCAGCTTCCGGATCGCCATGAATATTGGCCTCGGCGACCGGGGACACGTTGCCCGGCACATAGAAATTTCCGCCCATGATGACGACGCCCTTCACGAGCGAAGCGATCTCGGGATCATGCTTCAACGCCAGCGCCAGATTGGTCATGCGACCGACGGCGACCAGGGTCACCTCGCCCGGATTGGCGCGAACGGTGTCGATGATGAACTGATAGGCTGGCCGCGGATCGGTCGGCAGATCGATCGCTTCAGGCACGTCGATATCGCCAAGGCCGTTATGGCCATGAACCATCGTCGGCCAAGGGCGTTCATGCCGCGAAGGATCGAAAGTGACGCTGGCGCCGCGTGCCACCGGGCACGGAATATTCCATTCGCGCTTAAGGAACAGCGCGTTGCGTGTCGTCGTATCGACGGAGGCGTTGCCGAAAACCGTCGTCACGCCCAAAAGGTCGATATTCGGGTGACGATGCAGGAAGAGAAGCGCCATGGCGTCATCGACGCCCGGATCCGTATCATAAATGACCTTATGCATGATTTTTCCTTACCAACATACTGAATAAGCTTGATCTTCCGGAAAATTCCTCCCGTCGCGGATCATGCTTGAACTACTGGAATACACGAGTTCCTCCGGCGGCGAAATGCCGCCGCGAAGCCACACGGATCATTTGCGGGAATTGCGACGCGATTTTGGTGTTCAGTCAATCCTGGCGATCGCAGCCGTGGCAAAACCGGACTTTATCTTGGGAAGCACGAGTTCCGCATCCGGACCAGCAGCCGCCAACGCAGCCGCCTCGGCAACGCCGTGACAACCGACACGGGCGAAGACGAGCTCAGAGGGGTTCTTCAGGCGAGGCGTCTCCCGCTCGAGCTCCGCGGCTTCGAAGAAGCGCAGGGGCAGACGAAAATGAGCGGCAACCTCGATTATGGCCGGCTCCTCCATGCGCGTATCGATGGAAACTACTGCCAGAACCTGCTCGCTTCCAATTCCAACCTCATGGAAGGCTCGCTCCGCTAGCGCGCGCACTTCGTTCCAGTCCGCACCGCGCTCACAGCCCAGACCGAAAATGTAGCGTCGAGTCGAATTGGCATAGGTCGTCATAGTCACTCCCCGGCGGCGAAGGCAGGCATCAAAGCTCTAACGCATGTCGCGCAAAAGTGTGCAGCGGTTTTGCGGCAACGACATGCGCAAAATCAAGGGCCTAAAGCGCAGGAAGCGAATCTGAAAGATCGCGATGCGCTTTAGCCATCCATCCCCGCCTCGTCAATTTTGGCAGCTGTGTCCCGCAGGCAATTGCCTTGACGTTGCCGGAGTGCAAGAAGGCGTTTCATTTCACGCCTCAGAGTTCCTGCCTTGCACGACGTTACCCTTCAGATCCTGCTTCTGCTCTTTGCCGCCGCTTTCTTTGCCGGCTTCGTCGATTCCATCGCAGGCGGCGGCGGCCTGGTGACCGTGCCCGCCATGCTGCTCGCGGGCATACCGCCGCTGCAGACCCTTGGCACCAATAAAGTGCAATCGATCTTCGGCTCGGCCTCAGCAACCATCGCCTATGCGCGGCAGGGGCATGTACAGCTTCGCGAACAGCTGCCAATGGCGCTGATGGCCGTTATCGGCGGCATGTTCGGCGCAATGCTGGCGACGGTGATGCCGAGCGAGGTGCTGCGCATCATCCTGCCTTTCCTGCTGATCGCCATCGCACTCTATTTTGCCGTGAAGCCCAATTTGGGCGACGTCGAGAAACACCGGCGCATGACCGCCGGGCTCTTCGGCGTGACGTTCGTGCCCCTGATCGGCTTCTACGATGGGGCATTCGGGCCTGGTACGGGCTCGTTCCTGATGCTGGCTTTCGTGACGCTCGCCGGCTTCGGCCTTTTGAAGGCGACGGCGCATACGAAACTGCTCAACTTCGGTTCGAACCTCGGCAGCTTGATCGTGTTCATCTTCTCCGGCGCCATTCTCTGGAAAGTCGGGCTGATCATGGGCGTCGGTCAATTTCTCGGTGCCCAGGTCGGCTCGCGGCTCGCCATGCGCATCGGTGCGAAACTGATCAAGCCGCTGCTGGTGGTCGTCTGCATCGCCTTTGCAGTCAAGCTCTTGTCGGACCCCGCCCATCCCGTCCGCATCTGGCTCGGGCTCTAACAAACGGGCCTTTGATTACCTCTGACGTAATTGATACTGCTTCGGTACGCGCCGATGATCGCCCTGCCTGAACGGTTCAGGCGATCCAAAGGAGTTGACCGATGACTGATGCGAACATCATTGCAGAACGCTATATCGCCATCTGGAACGAGGCCGATGCCGAACGCCGGCGGGCGCTCATTGCCGAGGCTTGGACGGAAGCCTGCAGCTACATTGACCCGATGATGCGTGCTGACAATCAGGAGCAGATCCACGCGCTGGTCACGGCCGCGCACGACCGCTTCCCCGGCTTCCGCTTCACCCTGATCACCGACGGCGACCGCCATGGCGACAACCTCCGCTTCTCCTGGGGCTTCGGTCCGACCGGTGCCGAGCCGCTGATCAAGGGCACGGATTTCGCCATACTGGAAGGCGAGCGGCTGAAGTCCGTTCACGGCTTCATCGATCAGCTGCCGGCTGCCGCATGATGAACCCGGCCCGCTCTTTCGGCGATCATCTGCGCGAATGGCGGCAGCGACGCCGCCTGAGCCAGCTCGAATTCGCCCTTGAAGCCGATATATCGCAACGACATCTGAGCTTCATCGAGAGCGGGCGCGCGCTTCCAAGCCGCGAGATGCTGATGCATCTCGCCGAACGGCTCGGCGTGCCGTTGCGCGAGCGCAACCCGATGCTTCTGGCGGCGGGATTTGCCCCGGTCTTTCCCGAACGCAAGCTGGATGATCCGGCGCTTGCGCCGGCACGACGAGCAATCGACATGCTCCTGAAGGGGCACGAACCCTTCCCGGCCCTGGCAGTCGACCGGCACTGGACGCTGGTCGCCGCCAATGCCGCCGTCACGCCGCTTCTCGCCGGTGTCGTCGATACCTCGCTGACCGAGGGGCCGATCAACGTCCTGCGGCTCAGTCTGCATCCACATGGCCTGGCGCCTCGGATCGCCAATCTGGCCGAATGGCGCGCGCATCTGCTGGAGCGCCTGCGCCAGCAGATCACCGCCACCGGCGATCCTGTCCTGTCGAAACTGTTGGACGAATTGTCGGTCTATCCTGCACCGGCAATACAGAAATCACCTGCCCCGGAGCGAGATTTCGCCGGAATTGCGGTGCCGCTTGAGCTCATCAGCGAGGCGGGATACCTTTCCTTCCTCTCGACAACGACCGTCTTCGGAACACCTGTCGATATCACGCTATCGGAACTCGCGATCGAATCCTTCTTCCCCGCAAACCAGCAGACTGCGGAAACGCTGAGGACGATGCTACCGGGCTCTTGAAAGCCCGGCCAGCGATCAGAACTCGACGCCTGGCTGCCCCTTGATGCCCGAGCGGAAGGGATGCTTGACCAATTCCATCTCTGTGACGAGATCGGCAATCTCGATCAGCTCTTCCTTGGCGTTACGGCCCGTCAAGACGACATGGGTCATGTAGGGCTTCTCGGTCTTCAGGAATTCGAGCACTTCGTTGATGTCGAGATAGTCGTAGCGCAGCGCGATATTGATTTCATCAAGCAGTACCATCGAGTTCCGCTCGTCTCGGATCAGCTCCTTGGCTTTTTCCCAGGCTGCCGAGGCGGCCGCCACGTCGCGGGCGCGATCCTGCGTCTCCCAGGTAAAGCCCTCGCCCATCGTGTGGAACTGGCAGATATCGGAGAAATGCTTCTCGATCAGGTCGCGCTCGCCGGTCCACATGGCGCCCTTGATGAACTGCACCACGGCGCTGGGCTTCCCATGGGCGATATGGCGGAAGATCATGCCGAAAGCGGAGGAGGATTTTCCCTTGCCCTTGCCGGTATGGACGATGATCAGGCCCTTCTCATCGGTCTTGGTCGCCATGATCTTATCGCGCGCGGCCTTCTTCTTGGCCATCTTGTCGGCGTGACGAGCATAGTCGCTCTTCGGTGCGTCCGCGCCGGTTTCGGCCAGTTCATCGCTCATTGCATGCTCCCTGATATGATCGATTTTTGTGCCAGCGGCCCGCCACGCCAGAGATAGAGCGCGACGAGCGGCTCATCTTCCGTGCGCATGGCATGGCGGATGTTCGAGGGGTGATGGATGATCTCGCCCGACCAACGCGGCAGGAACGGCTGGCCATCCTTGCTCCACAGCGAGCCGTCGGTCAGAGGGATATAGATTTCCTCGGCCGTATGGTGATGGTCCGGATAATGCACCCCGGGGCCAAGCAACAAAAAGCCGCCGGCCATCTCCTCGCTTGCGAAATGTCCTCGCGTGCCGAAAAGCTCGACCCAGCCATATCGCTGCAGAAAATCTCCGCCGAAATCGGTGATGCTGTAGGTCTGGGCCCAATGCAGCGTATCCGCTGCATTCGCGAGCCGGTCGAACAGGGCTCCTTCCGCCCCATTGCCCGGTCGCTCGAGGTCGCGAAGATAGGCGACGACAGGCAGGTCGCGCGGCGCGAGCGACCGCTCCGTCATTGACCAGTCAAAGCCCTCAATGAAATGGTGCAACACCGGATCGCTGCGCGACACGAGATAGTCCCGAAAGGCCGCGAAAAGCTCGTCGACCGCGCTCATGCCATCACCTCTTTGCCGTCTTTCAGGCTTTCCAGATCGAATCTCGCCGAATTGCTTCTCGGCGTCCAGAGCTTCCGATCGATTGCCTCCAGCAAACGCTCCCGCATGTCCCTCAGCGCGGCCGGGTTCTTCTCCGCCATGAAGTCGCGCACGCGCTGATCGACGACGAAAGCCTGATAGACGGCTTCGAAATGATGATTGCGCACCGCGCCGGTCGTCGCGGCAAAGGCGAAGAGATAGTCTACCGTTGCGGCGATCTCGAACGCACCCTTGTAGCCATGGCGCATGATGCCCTCGATCCACTTGGGATTGACGACGCGCCCGCGCACGACCCGGCCGATCTCCTCTTCGAGGGAGCGGATCACAGGCTTTTCCGGCCTTGAATGGTCGTTGTGATAGATCGAGGGACGCGCACCACCAAGCTGCTCGGCCGCCGCCGCCATGCCGCCCTCGAACTGATAATAGTCGTCGCTATCAAGCAGATCGTGCTCGCGATTGTCCTGGTTCTGCACGACCGCCTGGATAGAGCGCAATCTTTCCTCGAAGACGCCACGCTCGGCCCTTCCCTCCTCGCCGGCGCCATAGGCATAGCTGCCCCAGACGAGATAAGCCTCGGCCAGATCCGCACGCCGCTCCCAGCCCTTCTCATCGATGAGCGCCTGCAGACCGGCGCCGTAAGCCCCGGGCTTGGAGCCGAAGATACGATAACCGGCCCTGCGGCTGGCAGAGACTTTGTCGAGACCGGCTGCTTCAAGCCGCGCGATCTCGCCGCGCATGCGCGCCGCAATTGGATTGTCAGCCGCATCCTCATCAAGCGCGCCAACGGCCCGGATCGCCTTGTCGAACAAGGCGATCTGCTCGGGAAAGGCGTCACGGAAAAAGCCGGAGATACGCAGCGTGACGTCAACACGCGGCCGCCGCAGCATGGCGGGCGGAATGATCTCATAGCCGGTAACGCGGCGCGAGGTCATGTCCCAGACCGGCTTAACGCCGATCAGCGCCAGAGCCTGTGCGACATCGTCGCCGCCCGTGCGCATGTTCGATGTGCCCCAGGCCGTCAGGCCGAAGGAAACCGGCCATTCGCCATGGTCCTGAACGTAGCGGCGGATCAGCAGTTCGGCTGATTTCTTGCCAAGCTCGTAAGCGGCCGGCGTCGGCACGGCACGGCTGTCGACCGAATAGAAGTTCCGCCCTGTCGGCAGAACATCCGGCCGACCCCGCGTCGGCGCGCCGGAGGGGCCGGGCGGGACAAAACGGCCGTCGAGGCCTTTGAGCAGAGCTGCGATCTCTGCGTCGCCGCAAGCGAGGATAGAAGGCTGGAGCTGCGAAGTGATCTCGCCGAGGACCGTGTGGGTGTTTGGCCAGCTGTCGGGGCAGGCCGTTTCGCCCGAGACGAGTTGTGCGGCCAGGAGTTCGATGCGTTCGACGGTATCGCCTTGCGTGCGCCAGGGGGTATCCGAGACATCTTGGAGAATTGAGGGGCGTGGGCCGCTCCATTCGGCGGCCATATCACAGTCTAACGGGTCGAACGGTTTGCTCCGATAAATACCCCCCTCTGTCAGCTTCGCTGACATCTCCCCCACAAGGGGGGAGATTGGGGGGAGTATGCCGCTCTGCTTTCCTGCCCATTCACCAACAGTGTCAGCCGATGCGATCTCAGTTTGATGGTAGGAAGCGCCACGAGCAACCAATCTCCCCCCTTGTGGGGGAGATGTCGCGAAAGCGACAGAGGGGGGTATAGCACCCTCCAAGCTCTCAAACGCATCCCGCGCAATCGCCCGTTGCAAGCTCTGATCGCCACCCTCTCCCAGCCCGCGCGGAACCCGCGCCAGCGCCACCGTCAGGTCCGTCAGCAGTCGTCCGGAAGGCGAAACGCCGAAGATGTGCAGGCCGTCACGGATCTGCATTTCCTTGAGGTCGCAGAGATACGCGTCGAGCTTGCGCAATACCTCGTCTTCGCCCTCGCCCTTGGCGATGCCGGCATCCTGATCGAGACCGATATCGGCGACGAGATCGAGGATTTGCTTGCGCAGGAGACGGATGCGGCGTGGATCGCCACCCGACGCCTCGTAATATTCATCGACTAATGCCTCCAGATCCTTCAGAGGGCCGTAGCTTTCGGCGCGCGTCAGTGGCGGCGTCAGATGATCAATGATGACGGCGCTCGTCCGGCGCTTGGCCTGCGTGCCTTCGCCGGGATCGTTGACGATGAAGGGATAGAGGTTCGGCAGCGGCCCGAGGATCGCTTCCGGATAGCAGTTTTCCGACAGGGCCAGCGCCTTGCCCGGCAACCATTCGAGATTGCCATGCTTGCCCATGTGGATGACCGCATGCGCATCGAAGGAGCGGCGCAGGAACGCATAGAAGGCGAGATAGCCGTGCGGCGGCACGAGATCAGGAGAGTGGTAGCTCTCCTTCGGATCGATGTTGTAACCCCGCGCCGGCTGGATGCCGACAAGCACATCGCCGAAGCGGGCGAACGGCAGGGCAAAGCCGCCATTCAGCGCGTAAGGATCCGCCTCCGGATTGCCCCAACGGCCGGTAATCTCATCTTGAATCTGTTTTGGAAGAGACCAGAAGAAATCCTTGTAGTCGCTGAAGGAAAGCGTCTCGCGAACCAAGCGGCCGTCATGACCCGAATTTGTGGGACCTTCCGCCAGATGCCGCATCAGCGCATCGCCATCGGCGGGCAGATCGGCAACGCCATAGCCTGCCGCCCGCATCGCCTTCAGCACCTCGATCGTGCCGGCAGGCGTGTCGAGCCCGACACCATTGCCCAGACGCCCATCCCGGTTGGGATAGTTCGCCATGACAAGCGCGACGCGGCGGCCACCGGGCAGCATATTGCGCAGCCGCGCCCAATTGGCTGCGAGCCTCGCCGTATAGCGCATGCGATCCTCAAGCGGTTCGCTGGCAACGATATTGGCCTCGACCCGTTCGTCGTAACGAGCGGCAGCCTTGAAGGACACGGCACGCGCGAGAACGCGCCCGTCGACTTCAGGCAGCGCCACATTCATGCCGAGATCGCGCGCCGAAAGCCCCTGCGAGGATGCCTCCCAAGCCTCTTTGGACGAAGCAGAAAAGATTGCCTGAAGAACGATGGCTTCACCCGTCTCCAGGACCGTCGGCTGACGATCCGCACCCGGTGCCGAAACGGCAAAACCCGTGGAATTGATGACCACACCGGGCTTCAATTCGGTAAAGACGCTTTCAAGGATGCCGACGGAGACCGGATCCTTGAGACTATAGGCAAAGACCGGAAGAGGCCGCATGCCTTCGACGATAAGCGCCTGCATCATGGCTTCGACAGGCTTCGTCTCGCCGCTTTGAACCAGCGCGCGATAGAAGGAAATCGCGATCGTCGGGGGGGCAAATCCCTCCACCGCTGCCACATCGGCTTTGGAAACTCGCTTCCACTCGTCGACGCCGATCACGCCCCGCCCCGGCCACCAGATGCCGGCCTTCATCAGAGGCACGGCGGGCATGGGCTTCTCGGCGCCTGATAGTATCGCCTCTGCATAAGCGAGAAATGCTCTGGAATTCGTCTCGCCGCCCTCGATCAGATAGGACCAGAGCGCATTGAGATCATCGAGAGCCACATTAGAGAATGGCGTCAGTCCGGGATCGGGCTTCGAATCCCCCGGCAACACTGCAATCAAGGCACCCTGGCGCGCCGCACAGGCATGCAGCGCCTCCAGTGCATAATGGAAGTAGCTCGCGCCTCCTAACGCCCGGACGATGATGAGCTTCGCATGCCGCGCGGTCCGGTCGATATAGGTATCGACGGACATCGGATGTTTGAGGCTCATCAGGCTTGCAAGCCGAAGGGAACGGCCGCCCTCACCGTGGGCTGCGGCAATCGCCGCAAGCTCGGTGTCGGCTGCCGACAGAAAGAGGATATCAGCAGGCGATTGGCCAAGATCGATCGCCTCTTCGCCGTCGCTGATGGTTCCCTTCTGGGCTAGGAGAAGATGCATGGACTGACCTTAGACCAGCGCCTCGATCGCCTTACGCACGATCGTCTCGTCCATCTCGTGCAGGCCGATCACCACAAACCGGGTCGCCCGTGCTTCGCCCGGTGTCCAGGCGCGATCGAAATAGGTGTCGATGCGGCTGCCGACAGCCTGCACCTGCAGGCGCATAGGCTTGCCGGGCACATCGACGAAGCCCTTGAGGCGCAAGACGTCATGCTCCACAATCACGCCCTTCAAGGCGTCGATGAAGGCGGCCGGGTCTGCTATCGGGCCAAGCTCGACCACAAAGCTGTCAAATTCGTCGTGATCGTGCGGCGTGCCGTCCTCATGCTCGAGTTCATGATGGGATTTACGGTTGACGATATCGCCCTCGGTACCGATGCCGAGACCAAGCAGGATAGCGGCCGGCACGTCGCCATTCTTCGCTTCGATGATCGTCGGCTTGCGGGCGGTGCGCGAGGCGACCTCGGCGCGGACACGGCCAAGACCATCGACATCGATCAAATCGGTCTTGTTGAGCACGATCAGATCGGCGCAGGTCAGCTGATCTTCGAACAATTCTTCGATCGGGCTTTCGTGATCGAGCGAGTCATCCTCGACGCGGCGGGCTTCGACTGCGTCATGATCGTCAGCGAAACGCCCAGCCGCAACGGCGGCGCTGTCGACCACCGTGATGACGCCATCGACGGTGACGTGGGTGCGAATGTCAGGCCAGTTAAAGGCGGCGACTAGCGGCTGCGGCAACGCAAGGCCCGAGGTTTCGATGACGATGTGATCCGGGCGCGAGTCGCGCTCCAAAAGCTTCGTCATTGTCGGGATGAAATCGTCAGCGACGGTGCAGCAGATACACCCGTTGGTCAGCTCGATGATATCGTCTTCCGTGCAGTTCTCCGCGCCGCAGCCCTTGAGCACGTCGCCGTCGACGCCGAGATCACCGAATTCGTTGATGATCAGCGCGATCTTCTTGCCGCCGGCATTCTGCAGGAGGTTGCGGATCATCGTCGTCTTGCCGGCTCCCAGGAAGCCGGTGATGACGGTGGCGGGAATCTTTTCCTGATTCATATGGATCAACCCTTCATTTTCAGCGGCAAGCCCGCTGCGATAAAATAAACTTCGGCACTCGCCGCCGCGACCATCTGGTGCAGCCGGCCGGCATGATCGCGAAATTCGCGCGCCATGCGATTTTCCGGCACGATTCCAAGACCGACCTCGTTGGACACGAGAACGAGCCGCGCCCGCGCCCTCGGCAGGAATTCCGTGAGAGCGGCAAACTCCGCCGCCATGTCTCGTTCCGCCATCATTAGATTGGTCACCCAGAGCGTCAGGCAGTCCACGAGCACGGCACGCCCGTCGGCGTCGATCGCGGCAAGACGCGCCAAGAGATCGATAGGCTCCTCATGTGTCTGCCAAAGGTCGCCGCGATCGGCACGGTGCTGCGCAATGCGCGCGCGCATCTCATCGTCCCACGCCTGACCTGTCGCCACGTAGTGACGCTCGAGACCCGTGTCCGAAATCAGGGATTCGGCGAATCTGGATTTGCCGGAACGCGCGCCACCGAGGACGAAAATGGCTCGGGAAGTCGAAGAGGACATGCGCTATGCCCGCTCCCGCGCAACAGCGAGGGTCGGCGGCATAAAGCCGATACCGGAAAAGAGGCGTCTACACGCCGAAAACTCGTCTTGCGCCATGACAACCTCCGTGCTGGCAGCGGAACTGACGTCCCAGAACAGGCTCTGCGCCCGGCACGCATGGCAGGTCTCCTGGCTCGCGTATAAGGCGCCGCGACGGGGGCGGACCGAAACCGGTCGCCCCCGATCGTGCGCCAGCGGATCTTTCTCGCCTTCCCGGCAATGCATCATGAAAAGGCGGACGATTCGTAGAATAAGAGGCGTCCAGCCCCGGTAGATCATGATGCCATACCAGTGGCTTTTTCGGTTTGCGGCTGTCCCGCCTGTTCGCCCCATGCGAACCAACGGCGGAATACCCTTCAAACCGAACGAAAGACCCTGACCGCTCTACAGTCGCGGGGTCGGCTGTGATGAGAACGCCCGGCTTGGGTCCGTCCCTTCACATTCCCTTTTCATCCCATGCGGCAGATCGCCGCTTAGGAACCATTCGTTATGCCGATAGTGATTAGGCTTTCGCCTAGTTTAAGTCAATCAAGGGCATCATTGCGACATTCTGCGTTCCACTCGCGAAATCGCTGCAAATTCCCGGGAGAACGCCGGTCTTTTTGCCGTATTTCTTTGATGTTAGGAGTTTATAGAGGTCAAACCCCCACATTCGAATAGAATATATCGTTCGCTCCCCATGTTACAGAAATTCCAACCTCGCCGTCTCGGCGTCTTCTCGGCCCTATTCGATCTTGGTCGATTCAGGGCATTGCTGCGCCGTGGCGAATTAGGGCTTGTGTTTGCCGGTGCGCTGGCGGGCATAGCGTCCGGTTGCGCCGTGACATCGATGAGCTTCATCTCGCGCAAGCTTCACAGCCTTATCTTCGGCATAACCGACTATGAGCGCCTGAGTTCAGCGGCAATGGCGATCCCGGAAAAATCGATACTTCTGATCGCACCGATCGCCGGCGGCATCCTCATGGGGATATTGCTTTATGTGCTGTCGCGCACGCGCAAGAAGCCGATGGTCGACCCGATCGAGGCCAATGCCCTGCATGGCGGCCGCATGTCGCTCACCGACAGTATCCTCGTCGCGGTACAGAACCTGATCTCGAACGGCTTCGGCGCCTCGGTCGGGCTTGAGGCAGGCTATACGCAGCTTGCAGCCGGCATCGCCTCGAAATTCGGCTATAAGATGCAGATGCGCCGCTCAGACCTGCGCATGCTCGTCGGCTGCGGCGCGGCCGGCGCAATCGCCGCTGCGTTCAATGCGCCTTTAACCGGCGCCTTCTACGCCTTCGAGCTCATCATCGGCACCTATTCCATCCTGACACTGACGCCCGTTGTCGTTTCGGCGCTGATCTCGACGATGATCGCAAGGCTGCTTGCCGGCGACGATTTCGCCATCGACATCGATCATTTCGGCGCGATCGTTCCTGCGGATTATCTTCCGGCCGTTTTGCTCGGCGCCTTCTGCGCCGGTATCGGCATCCTGATCATGCAGGGCGTCGCCTGGATCGAGGAATTGGCGCGCAAGAGTTCCATCGCTCCGCCCTTCCGTCCTGCGCTCGGTGGTCTCGTCGTCGGCTTGCTGGCGCTGATCTCGCCGCAGGTCCTGTCCGCCGGACACGGCGCACTGCATCTCAATCTATCCAGCGAGGTGACCCTGGGGGCTCTCGTCGGATTGTTCATCCTGAAATCGCTTGCCTCGGCCGTGTCGATCGGTTCCGGATTCAGAGGCGGCCTGTTCTTCGCCTCGCTGTTCATGGGCGCGCTGCTCGGCAAGATCTTTGCCTATTGTGCACCCTATCTCGATCATGCCACGCTGACACCGGCCGTCTATGCCGTGGTCGGCATGAGCTCGCTTGCCGTTGCCATCATCGGCGGCCCGCTGACCATGACGTTCCTCGCGCTTGAGATCACCGGCGATTTTCCGATCACCGCTTTGGTGCTGGCAGCGGTCATCACCTCATCGCTCGTTGTGCGCACGACCTTCGGCTACTCCTTCGCCACATGGCGCTTCCATCTGCGCGGCGAAAGCATCCGCAGCGCTCATGACGTCGGCTGGATCCGCAATCTTACCGTTGCCCGCATGATGCGCCCCGACGTGCACACGGGAAGCATCGACATGAGCATTGAGGAGTTTCGCAAGAATTTTCCGATCGGCTCGGCCCAGCGCGTCATCCTGGTCGACAAGCACGAGAAGTATTCCGGAATGGTTCTCGTGCCAGACGTCTATGCGAGCCCGATCGAGAAGGACGACGAGGAGCACGGACTTTCCGATTTCATCCTTCTACGCAACGAGTTCCTGCAGCCGCAGATGAACGCCAAGCAGGCCGCCGCCATGTTCGACCAGACCAAGAGCGAAGCGCTGGTCGTGGTCAACGACCTGATCGAACGCAAGGTGATCGGTCTGCTGACGGAGAGCTACACACTGCGTCGCTACAGCGAAGAACTCGATCGTCGCCGCCGCGAAGTATCGGGCGAACTCTAACGAGCATCGCGATCTTTCAGAGTGGCATCTTCCGCTTCAGGTCTTTGATCTCTAGCTGCCGTTGTCGCGCAAAGCCGCTGCACGGCTTTGCGCGACATGTCTTACCGGACGAGGCGGTCGAGCCAGGCGGGATCGAGCACGCTTTCCAGCTCTCTGGCAATGTCGTCCAGCGCCACATCGACGCTGGCACGATAATCCGTGGGCTCGCCTGTAAGGCCAAAGCTTGCGAGCAGCTTCGCCCGATAGGCGTCACTGCCGAAGAGGCCGTGCAAATAGGTACCCATGACACGACCGTCGGGCGATATCGCCCCATCGGGCCGGCCGTCGATCATTGTCGAGGGCCGCTCGCAGTCGGCGCCGCTCGTCACGCCGAGATGGATTTCGTAGCCTGACAGCGACACGTCATATTCCTTCGAGACGGCAAGACTGTTGCGCACCGTCTTCTCCGGCGCCATTTCCGTCTCGATATCCAACAGACCCAGTCCCGCCGTCTCGGTAACCGATCCATCGATACCGAGCGGATCATAGACCGTATGACCGAGCATCTGATAGCCGCCGCAAATGCCGATGACGCGACCGCCGCGGCGGACATGCGCGGCAATATCGCGATCCCATCCCTGCTCGCGCAGATCGAGGAGGTCACCGATCGTAGACTTGGAGCCCGGCAGCACGATAAGTCCAGCGTCGGCAGGCAAACGCTCGCCAGCGCGGATAAAGACGAGATCGACGTCGGGCTCGGCCCGAAGCGGATCGAGATCGTCGAAATTGGCGATACGTGAAAGCACGGGCACAGCAACCTTCAGCGCGCCGGAGGAACCGCGTGCAAGCCGCTCCAATACGACGGAATCCTCTGCCGGCAGGCGCGCCGCCGCCTTGAGCCAAGGCACGACCCCATGGCAACGCCAGCCGGTAAAGCCATTGATCGCCTCTATGCCTTCCCCAAACAGCGAGACATCTCCGCGGAACTTATTGATAAGGTAGCCACGGATCATGCGCCTGTCTTCGTCCGGCAGAATATGATGAGTGCCGACCAGCGACGCGATGACGCCGCCGCGATCGATATCGCCGACCAGTACGACAGGCACGTTGGCGCGCGTCGCAAAACCCATATTGGCGATGTCGCCGCGCCGCAGATTGATCTCGGCAGGCGAGCCCGCCCCTTCCACGATGACGAGATCGGTTCCCGCCCGCATCGTGGCAAAGCTCTCCAGCACCGCGCCGAGCAGCTGCGGCTTCAGCGCCTGGTAGTCCCTGCCCTTGGCATGGCCCCATACCTTGCCCTGCACGATGATCTGGCTGCCCGTTTCCGATTGCGGCTTCAACAGCACCGGATTCATATGCACGGATGACGGCACGCGCGCTGCCAGCGATTGCAGCCATTGAGCGCGCCCGATCTCTCCTCCATCTTCGGCGACGGCCGCATTGTTGGACATGTTCTGCGGCTTGAATGGACGAACCCTCACGCCCCTGTTGGCGAACAGGCGACACAGACCGGCGACCAATACCGTTTTTCCGACATCGGAGCCGGTTCCCTGCAGCATGATCGCCTTTGTCATTCCCCACCACCTCGATATGCCGCAGCCGCTGAAAACACGGAGTTTTGCCTTGATTTTGCCGCGATCTTTAACCCTCGGAAACGGCAGTCGCGATACAAAAATACATCACTTTCAAGTATATTCTGTTTGCGACACAGGATGACGATTCCATCCATTGTTAGTTAGGCTGAAGAGGATTATCTCCACCGCGAAAACACACAACGAGGCGAGCCGATCGGGCTCGGAGGATACCCCAATGCTCTTCATCTTCAACAGACAGAATTCCATCCAGATCGCCTGGAATGGCAAGCTGCCGGCACGCCGCCCCGAGAGCCGCCTGCAGCAGCTCGACACGCGCTTCGGCACGATCGGCTTCATTCGCACCTATAACGTCGGCTGACACCCGGTCAAGCCGCAGCCCTGCCACGACGCGCCGCCATGCGACTGCATTGGCGGCTTTTCTTTTACCTTCCCGCAAAGGGATGAAATGGGGTCAGCCGAGGGTTAGCGCCGGGCCTCGCAAAAGCCTGCGCCAGAAACGCGAAAACCGCGCGATCCGGAGATCAACGCGGTTTGCCAAAAACGCCGGCTTCCTTGCATATACGCCACAAGGTTCGCTCCCCCCGGTACGCTTTACCTGATCCGGAGAAGCAGCGGTGTCCCCCGCCACGCACCGATTGATAAACCGACATCGTTACCGGACAGTTATTAAGTGCTTAACTAAGAATGAATCCGAAAAATTTTTGAAAATTTTCTTATTTGCGTTGTGAAGTCGCAAACGACGCAAATGGAATACAAAAAGTCTTTTAGGGACACGATATTTTAGGCGTATTTAACTTCACCGTGCTGAAAGGCTTCGGGCGAGCCTCACATTGCCCATTTTGCAGCCGTGAATAGTAGAAAATAGGCTAATTCAGGCGCTTATATCAGCTTCTCCAACAGGCACGATAACTCCAATTACCGGCCAGGCTGTTGATTTCTTCACTCAAATCCTTACGCTGCCTGTTGTCGATGCAAAGAATGCCCGGCCGCGACAGAGTTCCGCGGTCGCAAAAAGACCAAATGCACGACAGCAGCAAAGGGGACCGTACGGGCGTCGTCAGCGGCGTATGAACGGTTGTGGTTAAACCACCGCTGACAGGGATCGACAGACATCACGCTTGCTTTCGGTCGATTTCCGTAACGTAACGAAAAATTGGGAGACATCATCAAATGAAGAAGCTTCTCGCTTCCGCCATCTTTGCCTTCGGCGCCTATGCTTTGGCTGGCTCGGCGCATGCAGCATCATGTGGCGACGTATCGATCGCCGAGATGAACTGGGCTTCGGCCGGCGTCGCGGCTCAGGTCGACAAGATCATCCTTCAGAACGGCTACGGCTGTAACGTCACCCTGGTGACCGGCGACACGCAGCCGACCTTCACCTCCATGAACGAAAAAGGCCAGCCTGACGTCGCGCCCGAGCTTTGGGTCAACGCCGTGCGCACGGCACTCGACAAGGCCGTATCCGAAGGCAGCCTGATCGAGGCAGCACCGCTCCTCAGCGACGGCGGCGTCGAAGGTTGGTGGATTCCGAAATTCCTTGCCGACGCCCATCCCGACATCAAGACCGTTCAGGACGCGCTGAAGCATCCGGAACTCTTCCCTGCCCCTGAAGATTCCTCCAAGGGCGCGGTCTATAACTGCCCTGCAGGCTGGAACTGCCAGATCTCCACCGCCAACCTCTATAAGGCACTCGGCGCCGACAAGCTTGGCTTTACGCTGGTAGACACCGGTTCCGCTGCAGGCCTCGACGGTTCGATCGCCAACGCCTTCGAAAAGAAGAGCGGCTGGCTCGGCTACTACTGGGCACCCACGGCCATTCTCGGCAAGTACGAGATGGTGCGTCTGAGCTTCGGTGTGCAGCATGACAAGAAGGAATGGGACGCCTGCACTGCGATCCAGGATTGCGCCAATCCGAAGGTAAACTCCTATCCCGTCTCTGACGTCTATACGGTCGTGACCAAGGCTTTCGCATCGAAGGCCGGCATCGCCATGGATTACATGAAGACACGCAAGTGGGATAACGCCACCGTCGGCAAGGTTCTGGCCTGGATGACCGACAACCAGGGTACCAATGAGGACGGCGCCAAGTACTTCCTCAAGACCTATCCCGACATGTGGACCAAGTGGGTTGCGGCTGATGTCGCCACCAAGATCAAGGCTTCGCTCTGATCAGCACGAAAGCATCGGCGACGGGCCTGCGCCTGTCGCCGATTTCATATTCGCTGGAGGCGACGACCGACGGACAGACGCGGTCGCAGGTCGCAACGAGCACAGATTGGCGCCGGCAAATGTAGTAGGAATAGAAAAGCAGCCTGCAGAACCGGTCGCAGCGCTGCAATACCGTTCGAACATGAAAGGCCACATGCGCGGACTGGACAGAACCGGATCAAGAAGGGGAAATACATGGCTATTCAGTGTACGATCCTGCCGGACGTGCTTTGCAATTTTCCGGCAATAGACGAGTCGCTCATACGTATTGCACGCAAGAATATCGACGATGGGTTCAGGGCATCTGTGCGAGCCTATGCAAATCTCATCGATGCGGTTGTGCAGCCGCTGCAATGGTTTCTGAACTATCTGGAATGGCTCTTCACCAACACGCCTTGGTTCATCGTGCTTCTCGTCATGATGTTCGTCGTCTATGCCGCCAGCCGAAACCTCAAGATCGTTATCGGTACGGCGATATCAATGACGCTCATCGGCGTCTGCGGCCTTTGGGGCGACACGATGGTGACGCTTGCGATGGTGACTGTCTGCACGCTCATCGCCATCGTCATCGGCCTGCCGATCGGCATATTGATGGCGCGCTCCGACAGGCTGCAATCGATCATCAACCCGATCCTCGACATCATGCAAACCATGCCGAGCTTCGTCTATCTTATCCCCGTCGTTGTGATTTTCGGCATCGGCAAGGTGCCCGGCCTCATCGCCGTCGTCATCTACGCCATTCCGCCCATGATCCGCTTGACCAATCTCGGCATTCGCCTGGTGGACAAGGAGGTCCTGGAAGCGGCCGATGCCTTCGGTTCGTCGCATCGTCAGAAGCTGTTCAACGTGCAGATTCCGCTCGCACTGCCGACCATCATGGCCGGGATCAACCAGACCATCATGATGTCGCTCGCCATGGTCGTGGTCGCATCGATGGTCGGCGTCGGCGGCCTCGGCAAGAACACGCTTCAGGCGATCAACAACCAGTTCTTCACCGTCGGCTTCCTCAATGGCTTCGCGCTGGTCGCAATCGCCATCATTTTCGACCGCACGAGCCAGGCCTATGGCAGACGGCTCCAGAAGCACTCGGAGGTCATCCATGGCTAGTCATGCGATACAGATCAAAAGCCTCTACAAAATCTTCGGCCCTCGCGGGTGTGACTTTGTAGATATGGTGAAGAATGGCACGGGCAAGACCGAACTCAATGAGGAACACGGCCATGTGCTCGGGCTGCAGGACATCAACATCGATATGCCAGCCGGCGCCATCACCGTCGTCATGGGCCTCTCCGGCTCCGGTAAGTCGACGCTGATCCGCCACATCAACCGGCTGATCGAGCCGACGGCCGGCGAAGTGCTCTATGACGGCGTCGACGTCTGCAAGATGAATGAAAACGCCCTGCGCGAGTTCCGCCGCCATAAGACGGCGATGGTATTCCAGAAGTTCGCCCTGCTGCCGCACCGCACGGTGATCGAAAATACCATCTACGGCCTGGACATTCAGGGCGTGCCGCGTGCCGAAAGCGAAAAGAAGGGGCAATACTGGATCGAACGCGTCGGCCTTAAGGGTTTCGAGCGGCACTTTCCGAACCAGCTCTCGGGCGGCATGCAGCAGCGCGTGGGCCTCGCCCGCGCCCTGACCAATGACGCCGACATCCTGCTGATGGACGAGGCCTATTCGGCACTCGACCCGTTGATCCGCGTCGACATGCAGAGCGTGCTGCTCGATCTGCAGAAGGAGTTGAAGAAGACCGTCGTCTTCATCACCCACGATCTCGACGAGGCGCTGCGCCTGGGCGACAAGATCGCGATCCTGCGGGACGGCAAGGTCGTACAGCAGGGAAGCGGACAGCAGATCGTGCTGCAGCCGGCCGACGACTACATCACCGCCTTCGTCAAGGAAGTGAACCGCGGTCGCGTCATCCAGGCTCAGACCATCATGAAGCCTTCTGTGGGCGAACTCAGCGGCATGCGCGTCACCGGCGACATGACGCTGGAAATCGTCGCCAAGCAGATAACCGACGCGGGGCAGACGGGTGCCGTCGTCACCGACGCTGGTGGCAAGCCCGTCGGCACGATCGATCTGCAAAGCATCATTGCCGCCATGGTCACACCGACGACTCATGAAGCAGCACAGATGGCAGCCGCGTAGAGCCATCTTTCTCCGACATCAGCGAGCGCCCGCAAGGGCGCTTTCTTTTTATGAGCAGGCTGGATCTTGCTCCAAGGCCGTTCGCTCATTGCACCGAAATGCAGAAGCGCCCATATTTGCGCTCTGCATCCGAGCGCCCGCCTGTCCGAGGAGAGGCAATGACCGTCACCGCCAACCCCCTCGCCGATCTCCTTGCCGAAAAAGGCGTTCTGCTGGCCGACGGCGCCATGGCCACAAACCTTTTCACCATGGGCCTTGAGATCGGCGAAGCGCCGGAACTCTGGAACGAGCGGCATCCTGAGCTGGTCGCAAAGCTGCATCAGCATTTCATCGATTCCGGTGCCGACATCATCCTGACCAACAGCTTCGGCGGAACGCGCTACCGCTTGAAGCTGTGCCATGCGCAGGATCGCGTGCACAGCTTGAACAAGAGGGCGGCTGAAATCGCGCGCTCCGTCGCCGACAGGGCCGATCGCACGATCCTCGTCGCCGGCTCTGTCGGGCCGACGGGCGAATTGCTGATGCCGCTTGGCACGCTGGCTTATGAGGACGCCGTTTTAGCCTTTATCGAACAGGTCGAGGGCCTGCAGGCCGGCGGCACCGACCTCATCTGGATCGAGACCATGTCGTCGCCCGACGAAATCCGCGCCGCAGCAGCAGCAGCCGTCAAGGTCGGCCTGCCATATATCTATATGGCTTCATTCCACGCGGACGGCAAAACCACGGCAGGCCTGCATCCGCGGGACATTCACGGCGTCGCGACGGATATAGGCCAAGGACCGCTCGCCGTCGGCGCCAATTGCGGCGCGGGGGTAGCCGATACATTGTCGAGCCTGCTCTTCATGACCGAGGCGGACCCGTCGGCGACGGTCGTCGTCAAGAGCAATTGCGGCATCCCCGAATATCGTGGCGGCGAGCTTCACTACCCGGGTAGCCCAAGCCTGATGGCCGATTACGCCCGCCTCGCACGCGACGCCGGTGCCAAAATCATCGGCGGTTGCT
Source organism: Rhizobium sp. BR 315 (assembly GCF_050577975.1). Lineage (NCBI taxonomy): Bacteria > Pseudomonadati > Pseudomonadota > Alphaproteobacteria > Hyphomicrobiales > Rhizobiaceae > Rhizobium > Rhizobium sp. BR 315. The sequence goes on from NZ_JARWKZ010000018.1 coordinate 56,835, forward strand.
GCGGTACGTCCTGCGCCCACCTGGCCGCCATGCGGCAGGCGCTGGACAGCGACGTGCCCGGCCCTCGCCCCACATTGGAGACGATCATCGAACGGATCGGGCCGCTCCATATCGAGACCACCAAATATGATTGATCGGCATCGGAACGCGAACGCGGCGGCGCGGCTGGCATCACAAACGTCAAAGCCGGCCGCAAGACGATTGCGGCCGGCGTTGCCTTAAACCGATGCTTCCGGGCAAAATCGCACCCGTTATTGTCCGAGCGGGGTATGGTTGACGTCATCCAGGAAGGATACATCCTCGGCTTCGTCCTTGCCGAAGACAAAGAAATCCGCTTCCGAAATCAACGGATGCTTGTAGGGGTTGTCGACGTGCTTCAGCAGCTTCCATTCCGGTAGCCAGCGGGCAACGTCATCGGTGAAGCGCCGGTTCCTGACATGGATGGCGCCATGGCGGTCCGGACCGTCGTGGTTCGAAGCGTAGACGATCACGTAGCGCCTCGACATGGCAAACAGCCGCTCGATATAGGCGCGATACACATCTTCCTCGATAAGATGGAAGATCACATCGAGCGACAAGGTCAGCTCGAACGCTTCGTTGTATCGGCTCATCTCCAGTTGCGGTTCGCCAAGCCAGACGAAGGTGCAGCCGGGGCGGCTTCCGTGGATGCTCCGGCAAAGATCGATCGCCGTGCGTGAGACATCGAAACCGGTGTAGTTTTCGAAATTCAGATAGCGAAGCTGATTGCCGTCGCCGCTGCCAAGCTCCCCGACATGTCCCAACTGCTTTTCGGCAACGAAGGCATTGAGAATGAGAGCCTTGTATTCCGCTGATCTATTGTAGGAACCAGCCCCGGAATTGCCACCGGCCAGATAGCGGTGCTCCCAGTATTTTGCCGAATCGAAGCCCGGTCGATTGTCTGCCGCCGATTGCAAGAAGGAAGGTACGGCAGGCGTAAGATTGACGAGCGGTTCGATCGGCTCGAACCATGTTCCCCACTCATCGGCGTCCGCCAACTTCAGCTCACTACCGTTGCGAAGTGTCCAGGCGCGGACGCGCTCGGCATATTTCGACAGCAGTTCCTTATATACGGGCGTATGACCGCCGCTGCGTGCAACAAGGTGCACTTCGCAGAGGAAATCGGGATGAAGCGCCGTATTGCGCATATCCTCGGTCTCGTGATCGCAGGTGACGAAGATAACCGGATCACGTTCGCGGGCGGCAACCGCCATGATGAATTCCACCAACCCGTCGGCCCGGTCCGCATCGACGAGGTAGATGATCGAGGAAGCGTCTGCAGCGTCCGATCGCAGCAGCGAGATCGGGTACATCGACGACAGGACTTCATCCTGCTTCCGCGAGCTGTCGTAGGCCGAACCCGTGCCGGCGCTCGATTGATCGTAGATCGTCGGGCGCTGCACTTCTATCGGCAGCAGCCACCTTTCCTTTCGCGGCGCGATATAGGCAGGAATGCCTTCGCGATGAAGGTACTGCGCAAGCCACGTATCAGCCATGTTGCGATGGCGAAAATCCGTGAGCTTCATCTTCACCGTGCCGGAGTGGAAAGCACAGGCATTGGTCGCCGCGACATGAACCCGACGACGGCGCATGAAAGCGTGCTCGAAATGAAGGACCGCGCGGCCGCGATCCTTATAGTAACCCCGGCTCGGCTGCAGGATGATCGCCCCGTGGACGCCGAAGACGGCCTGACCGCGCAATTGCGCGAGTTCGCCGACCATGCGAGCGACGAAATCGTCGGGATAGATGATGTCGTCATCGCAGGTGATGTAAACGGCGTCCTCGACCTGCTCCAGCCCCCAGAACTTGCCGGCATCGCCGTAACGGCTGCCGTCGGTGTCGATGAAATGCCGGATCTTCGGATGGTCGGCGATAAAGCGCGGCGCCTGCGTGAAGCCGTTGAGATAGACGTAGAGACAATCGACCTGCGGCAAGAGCGACATGACGGTAGCGCGCAAGGCAATTTCATTTCCCGCGACCGTCGCCATGCCGGCGACGACCTGACGTGTCGGCGGCAGCATCTCAAGGTGACGCGGGTCGAGCAGATCTACCACCCGCACGGGCGCGGCAGCTTCCGCATGGATCGGTTCAAAAAGATAGGTCGGCGTGTCGTTGTAGAATTGTATCTTGCGGTAGCCAAGCGGCCGGAGGACAGCCTCGACCTCCGCCAGGATCGCGCGGGTGCCGGCGCTGACAAGCAGCTTCGGCCGAGAGCGGGCAATGATTTCCTGGGCGCCTCGAAGCACATCGGCCTCAGCGCCCCCGACATCGATCTTGATGAGATGCACCCGATGATCGCCGACAAGATCGTCGAGCTTCGCCATCTGGATGGAGCCCTGATCGGCCGGCTGGAAAAGCGCGCCTCCGAGATTGGTCGGATCCGTGTTGCCGATCTCCCCGACACCCGGAGCGGCGCCAAGAGCAAACGGGCAAAGCTCCACCAGCCCGTTGATGCTGTTAAGCTCGACATTGGCCTGCAACGCGGCAAAGGCAGCCGGATTCGGCTCGAACGCGACCGTTCTGACACCGAGAACCGAGGAGAAGAAGAGCGTGTGATTGCCGATATAAGCGCCGACATCGATCACCAAGGCATCTTCCGGCAATGAGGAGCCGACATCCTCCAGCATGGCCCGCTCGTAGAAGGCGCGGTCCTGCAGGATAATCCTTTGAATGTGATCGTCCGGATTGGGGAGGTGGAACCGGACCGGATTCCGGTAGCTGTTCACTTCACAGGCGATCATGGCTTGCAGCGTCATCGCAGTTCTTTCCAACATGCAAAGGTTTGGGGGCAAAGGCTTATCGGCAACGCGTCGGTGCGGCGGAGACCATCGTCAGCGGCCGCCGACGACCATCAATCCGCTGCCGCCAATGGCGTCGAGGCTGAATTTCAAGCCCGCGCTGACGCTGGCCCAGCGCTGAGCCGCCAGTGCCTCGGTCGCTCGGTCCTGCGCGAAAAGGCAGAGGCTGAAGCCGGTGGGCGCCAGGTTGCTGGCCAGCGCCGGCAGGGCAAGCAAGGCGCTCTCGGCCGGATAGGACGTATTCTGCAGGTCCACGACGACGAGATCGAATTTGACCTCCTCGCCGATCTGGCGGGTATCGGGAAAGATCGCCGAAACGTCCTCGAAACTCACATTGGCAGTCTCGGTCTCGATGATGGAAATACCCTCCATCAGGCCGCCGGTGATGAAACGCGCTTCGAGATCGCCCACCTGCTCGGGCGTGATGCACAGGCAGTTCAGGCCGGCATCCTGGCCCGATATCAGCGATGCCAGCGCCAATGCGGAACGCGGTGCGCCGATGTGCAGTATATTCGGCCTATCGGTTCGTCCAAACGCCGCGCGGCGAAGCGCCCATACCTGGATCGGCGTGAACGGATCGCGGCCGGCGGCGCACTGGGCGTCGAGCAGGGTCGGATAGCCGGCGACGAGGATCTCGCTTGCCGTCGCCTGCCAGGCATCCGCGCTGCCGACGGTAACGGCGGCAGAAACGACGTCGGACGGGCGATTGCCCGTGAAAGCCGGCGCTGCGACCCGCGGTGCCGTCGATTGCGCTGGCCGCGTCAGCGGCAGCGGCGGCTTGCTGAAGGCGTCCTGCGCCGAGCGCTGCTGCGAGGTGGAATTCAGGCCGCGCGATTGCGGGTCGAGATTGTGATGCGAATAGGGATTCGATGCAGTGTAGCAATGGGCATTGACCGGTATGAACTCGTAGCGTCGCGTCTGATCGAGGATAGGCAGCGCGAGAGCGATGTCGCAGGCGGCCATGAACCAATGCCCGTTATTGTCCTGAAAATAGCCCTCGGGAACATTATCCAGCAAGGATGCGCGGAAGCTGAAGAAATGGCTGGTCTTCCACCCTTGCCGGCGCGGCGAGAGATTGGGGTCGAGAGCGCCATTGCCGCCGAGCCCGCCGCCATCGGTGATGAAGTTCGTCCAAACGACGTCCTGACCGCTCGCATAGCTCCGCGACATCCGCTCGAGAATGGTGGGCATGATCAGCTGGTCATCGCCATCGAGGACGGCGATGAACTCGGCCATGCCGGTGCGCGGCCTCAGATGCTCCCAGGCGTTGCGCGATTTTCCGAATTGCACATCGTTGCGGATGAAGGTGTGCCGGCCCGGAAAGAGATCGCCCAGAAGTGCCGCGGCGATAATGCCGGTGTCATCCTTGGAGCAATCGTCGATAAAAAGAACATGCAAGTCGTCAAGCGTCTGCCGCGAAAGACTTGCGAGGGACTGCCGGACATACATTTCGCAATCGCGCGCCGTCATGAAGATCAGCGCCTTTGCCTCGTTTGCAATTTTCGTCATCAATATTTCGAAGCCTCAATCCGACAATGTGCATCCGGAGGATATGAGATCCCCCGCTACCTCGATTAGCGAATGTGGCTGGCTCCAACCTTGCGCGCTGCCGCGCTCAACCCGGCAGCATTTGCGTCACGGCGATGATCGGACCGAGCGGAAACAAGCTGTCGCGCCTTTGCCATTCCGGAATGTCGAGGCTGGAGATGCTTCCGTCCAGAAACAGCGCGTTTGCGCAGCTGAGGTCGTCGCGGAAAAGCGTCGCGAAGTCGTGGAAGCGCACCGGCCCATCGGAAATCGCAAAGACAACTCTGCCATCGGCAGCGACACCGACGCCGTTTCGTATCTTCAAGCTGGTGCTGTCGGCAAGGAATGACGGATGGAGCTTGCCACCGATGACGAGCATCGGGCCGGACTGGGTCGCGTAGAAGGGCTTGATGCCGGAGGCCGCGAAAGCCTTGCTTTCCATCACGCCCGCCCGCCCCGGCAAGAGGTAGAAGATCCCGTTCGGCAGCAGATGGAAATTGCCCCAGCCCTTGTTCGTATTGATCGACTTCCGCTCGCGACCGTTTTCGACGAAGAGACCGACGGGCGATTGATCGTCGAGATACATGCCGCCATTCATGGCAAAGCGCACATAGATGCGATCCTGGCGCAAATCAATCTCCAGTGCCCGGAAGGAACCGTAAGGCTTGCCGCTGCGATCATTCTGGAAAAGCTGGATATCGTCAACGGCCGGATCGTAGGTACACACGATGTAACCATCGCCGAGGTGCTGGACCCTACGGCACGCTTCACCGGCTGACGCAGCGCCGGCGCAGGCAAGAACGGCAAGGATGAGCATCAATCGAATCAAGCGCGCAACTCCATACGCATGACATAGGCGACAGAGCGCTACGCGATTGCGGCGAAAGAAGGAAGACGATCGGGTGATACCGCGGTGGCAGGCCAGACGATCGGGAACTTGATGAAACACATGCGCCGCGGTCTGGCGCGTGCACCCGATCGCCTGAGATTCGTGGCCGGCGACAAACGGTGGAGCCGCCATGGGAAGATTAGTTCGACCTTTGGAAGTAGTTGCTGTGAACGCGCGCCTGCCGCTATGTTGAATGCGTACAGATATGGAAACAGGTCGAACCCGGCGGCATAGGAGGCCGATACGCGTTGCCGCCGATCGCTGACACGCTTTTCCGGTCCGTCGCTTTTCGGCCCATCCAGCGTCGTGCCAAGCGCAGTCCGGCAATCGGCTGCCGTGCATTGTCGGATGAAAGGGAGATTTATGCATGGCGGACCGCATTGCCGTTGACCAGCGGGGCATTCCGGCCCGGATCATCGCCAAAAGAGGCAGGCAGACGGCGAGACGCGCTCGTGGTCACGGACGGCCGGTAACGACCGGAGACCTCGACAATGGCTGACGTCATGCAAAAGCCCGACACCGCGGCACCCGTGAAGAAAGCCGCCGGCGACAACCGCGTGCCCGGCAGCGCCTCGCCGGACCGCAGCACCCAACGCAAATATGCGGTACGTCTCTGGGTGGTGCGCCATTCACGCTTCTTCGAATGGTTCTACGGTCGCTTCGCCAGCTTCTTCCTCCTTCTCCATCCACTTTGGGCGTTAATCGGCTATCAACGCGCCGAGCGGCCAGTCGCCTTCGTCGAGCGTCATGTGAAAGGGTTCCTGTTCGACTGTCGTATGTGCGGCCAGTGTGCGCTGTCATCGACCGGCATGTCCTGCCCGATGAACTGTCCGAAACAGTTGCGCAACGGGCCCTGTGGCGGCGTGCGCGCCAACGGCAATTGCGAAGTCGAGCCTGATATGCCCTGCGTTTGGGTGCAGGCCTGGAAAGGCGCAAGCAACATGGTCCATGGCGATGCGATAATGAAGGTGCAGGCGCCGGTGAACCAGTCGCTACGCGGGACCTCGTCTTGGCTGCGCGTCACGGCGGAAGCTGCCGCGACGCGTCAAGCGACAAAGAGGAAGGCCTGATCCATGGCGCAGATTGACGAAAATCCATTGGGAGTCGGTCTGCCGCTTGATCCCCTGCCCGGCCATTCCTCGCTCGGGCGGTTGGAGCGCGTGCTGCGTCGCGGCGAATTTGCCGTGACCGCGGAGCTCAATCCGCCCGACAGCGCCAACCCGGAAGATGTCTACGAGCGTGCCGCGATCTTCTCCGGCTGGGTCGACGGCATCAACGCGGTCGATGCTTCCGGCGCCAACTGCCATATGTCCTCCGTCGGCATCTGTGCACTGCTGACCCGCATGGGATATGCGCCGATCATGCAGATCTCCTGCCGCGACAGGAACCGCATCGCCATACAGGGCGACGTGCTCGGCGCGGCCGCCATGGGTGTGTGCAACATCCTGTGCCTTACCGGCGATGGCGTTCAGGTCGGCGATCAGCCGGGGGCCAAGCCAGTTTTCGATCTCGACAGCATGTCGCTGCTCGAGACTGTGCGCACCATGCGCGACGAGGCGAAATTCCTGTCCGGCCGCAAGCTGACCTCGCCGCCGAAGGTCTTTCTCGGCGCGGCCATCAATCCCTTTGCGCCACCCCACGACTTCCGGCCCTATCGGCTGGCGAAGAAGATCGAAGCCGGCGCGCAGTTCGTCCAAAGCCAATATTGCTACGACGTGCCGATGTTTCGGGAATACATGAAGAAGGTACGCGACCTCGGCCTCGCCGAAAAGTGCTTCATTCTTGTCGGCGTCGGCCCTCTGGCATCGGCCAGAACTGCCCGCTGGATGCGCTCAAATGTGCCTGGAGTGCATATTCCCGACGAGATCATCCGGCGGATCGAGGGCGCTGCCGACCAGAAGAAGGAAGGTAAGCAGCTCTGCATCGACATCATCAACGAGGTGAAGGAAATCGAAGGCGTTTCCGGCATTCACGTCATGGCCTACCGCCAGGAAGAATATGTCGCAGAAATAGTGCATGAATCGGGCGTGCTTCGCGGCCGCCAGCCATGGAAACATGAAGCCAGCCGCAGCGACGTGCTTGTCGCCGAGCGTCTGGGCCATATCCGCGAGGGTCAAGAGGAACGCCAGCAAGAAATGGTCGAGGCAGCCGCCCATCACCCGCAGCACAAGGCGGATTGAAATCGAAAGACTTAGGCCGCCCTGCAGCAAGCATGTGCGTTCGAACAGGCCTCGCCTCGGTAAAGGCAAGGGCTGATCAACTGTTGGCCCAATACACGCATCGCCGCTTTGGGCGGGCTACCGCCGACACAAGGAACGGCATCAGACATCACGGTCGACGCAAATAGCGGGTGATCGCCCGCGGCTCATGCAGCCATTTTCCGCCCGATTTCGACGAAGGCCTGACGGATGCTGTCGGCCACGGCCTTCATCGGCCCCGTCATCTGCGATGCCGTCAGAAGGCGAATGTCGAAGGAGGTCAGCTCCGGCAATCCCTCGTTCGGCCCGAGGATCTCCATATCTTCGGTGATATAGGAGCGCGGGAACGGCGCGACGGCAAGATCTGAGACGATCGCGGCGCGCTGCGCCATCGTATGGGCGCTCAGATAGGAAACGCGATAAGCCCGCTTCTGCCGTTCCAATTGCGCCATGGCTTCGGAGCGCCAGATGCATCCCTCCTCCCAAATGGAGATCGGCAACGGGTCGCGGCGATAGGCGGTGCCGCACTTGGCACCGGCCCAAACGAGACGCTCGGTATAGATGACTTCGCCTTCCGTCGGGAAAGGTCGCGTCGCGCAATTGATCAGCGCAAGGTCAAGCCGCTGCTCCTCGATGCGCTTCTTTAGCTGGATGCTCATATCCACGACGACATCGACCATGATGCCGGGATAGCTTTCCGAAAAACCCTTCAGGATAGTCGGCAGCAGGCGCTCGCCGATATCGTCAGGTGCGCCAAGCCGCACCACGCCGCTGAGTTCGGGCATGATGAAGCGCGATACCGCCTCGTTGGAGAGCGCCAGGATGTTGCGGGCATAGGAAAGCAGCATTTCTCCGTGCTGCGTCAGGCTCACCGAGCGGGCGTCGCGCAGGAACAATATGACGCCAAGCTGCTCTTCCAGCTTCTTGATCTGCATAGAAACGGCAGATGGCGTACGGAAGACCGCATCGGCGGCGGTGGAGAAATTGCCGGTCTCGGCGATGGCGACAAAGGTGCGCAGAACTTCATTGTCAAGCAACGGTATGGGCCGGCGGAGCGGAGCGGTCATATCGGAACCTTTCAATTTTTCTGATTTTAAACACCATATCATTTCATTTGTCTGAATGTCAATGAAACACCATGTTAGACGTAGTGAGATTGATACAGGCAGCCGTAAAGGAGCAAAACCATGGCTGACACAGCATTCGGCGAAACCTCTCGCCTTCTAAACCTTTTGCATGTCAGGAGAGTCCAACGGACGGCACAGCACACGCTCGATGAAATCGCGACGCGCTTTCCCGCCCATCTGATCGACGATGTGAATGCGCGCGGTCTTCCGCCGGATCGCACCCTCTGTCGAAACTAATCAAAAGCGACTCGACTAACTCGTTGAATTCATATGATCCAGTCAAACGAAGTCGATTCTGATGTACGGTATCGACTTCCAATCTTGAGTGAATCTCGCTAGAGAAATGAACGTCAGTAGCCATTTCTAGCGAGAAACTCGTTGAACGCAGCTCGATGCACGATCTTGGGGTGAGAGTGAACTGACGCGATACCTTCTCGAGTCAGGCGTTTAAAAATCGATGCGCTCGACCTTTCTGGATAGTTCAAAAGTTCCAGACACCTCGCGACCTCCGCACCGCACACATATCGCTTTCGGAACTGACGCACGACCGAAAATGTCAACTCGCCAGGTTGCAGAAGACCGCTGCTCATCAATGCGGAGATATCGGCCCCAACGCCGATGTAGAAAGCTGCCTCAGCATTTTGAAGAGCAACTCGATCGAATATGTTCCCTGGCTCGCTTTCAGATACAATTTGTGCCGCAAGTGCCAAGTTGTGGACCCTTAGTCTACGTATCAACGGACGGCTGCCAGGAGCAACGGTTACTGGCAATTTTCCGTCGACTACATGGTGTAGGACATTGGACCAACGAATGCTTCCCGTTCTCTCAGTGTTGACGAGATCGTAGAGTGCGACACCAGCATCATCAAACCTGCTTGAGAAATGACTAATTTTGCACTGCAGATCGCCATCCCCAACTTCTCGAAAAAGCCCGCGCAGATCGTTGTCCGGACACAACGCGAGCCCACTTTCATACAATCTGACAAGCTCAATGATTGGCAGTCCGGTTGCCTTATGTTCTCGAATTATCTTCCTAGAACTAGCAGCAACGGTCGAGGCGTATACTAACCGTTCCTCTGCAACTCTAATATCAAAACCGCCCACTCTCCAGGTTCTTCTATCGGGAAGAACGTGACGATGTCCGTTAGCAATTCCCTCTTTGCTTAAATCTCTTGGAGCAGATCCACATCGGATCTGGTTACGTAAAACATGGATAGAATCACTACCAAAAAGATAGTGATTGCCTTGCACTGCATCGAAAATTGGGCTCCTGAAATCCCTCCTTCTCCGCGATTGTTTCGTCGTGCTTGCAACTTCGTCATTGAGCTCGAAGATGCCTCGTGGCCAGTTACGAACAGCGGAAGTGGATCTATCGAGCGCCGACGGGGAACATGATGCTGCCCGTTGTGCTCCGCTCGCTTGATCCAACAAAAATGCCATCAATACGATCAGTTCGAATATCTCCCCTCGACCAAATGACCTAAGCTCCGGGTGGATCACCGCCGGCAACTGCCGGTCTGCAGCGAGGCCAGGGTCGATCAAAGAGCAGCAGAGCTTTAGATTCTCGTAGCTGTCGAGCTCCACGATGGGTTGAGGATGGTCCCGCAAGTCTGTGGTGCCGCCATTGCCATCTGCGCATTTGTGACATGAGTACAATCCCAGAGTCTTCGAAAGCTTTAGTTCGACGTCGCATACTGGACAGCGTTCGAGGAGGCACTCAAAGTTGGTAGGATCGAAACCGATGGGGAGCACAGACCATATGGCCTTCATATAGCCATGAGTTGCGAGAAATCTGGGTGAGACCCTCCTACTACCGGCGAGCCGCCCGACCTTCATATCGGTGCCAAAGAACGATACGACGCCCCTTCCCCTGTTAACGTAACGCAATGGCTCAATGTCGTCGGGACCATTGGGAGTTCCAAGAAACTCGCTTATACTCTCATCATCGATCGTCAGGTCAACGAAATTGCGGGGCTCGAATACCCGCTTCGGGTAATGTCCTACTATTGGCCAGAACTTCGAGGCTGACTGATATCCGTTACGACTCATTGCCCTGAAAAATAGTTCAGGAAGTCCTTCCCCTGCTTGCGGCGTAACCGATATAGGCATACGCCTACCGAGCAACTGGCTTCTTCTCATCGCGCTCGATACCGTAGGTTCGACTGGGTGACCAACGAATTCGCCTTGTGGGATGACCGAGAGTTTGGAATTTCCTAGGCGCATTTGCAGCTCCTTGAATTGACGACACCACAGCAAAGGCAGATACGAGACGCATCGTTACCTGGTCGAGGTGGGGCAACGGCGTCTGGTGTATCGGCACAGACGCTGGGACAGAATCGATCGCGATGGCTCTATGACCGGCTATTTCGATTGCTGTCCCGAATATCCTAAGGCGGGCTGACAATATCGTTCGGAAACAGCGCAACAACAGCCGGTCGCGACCATAACGTGACGTTGCCCGATGATAATCTGGATACATGCGTGCTGGCGAGCAGCTTCCGGAAATCGCGCTGCTCCGTACTACCGCTTAACGACGCGAGATCCCCAATTTCGGACAGAAACATCCATTTTCTCCTGAATTCGTTAAGGTCGCGCCCGGAGGCATTTCCCGGCACTATGGCCGCGTGAACCAAGTTGTTGATGGTCGAAATCGACTTTCCGATCGCCAGAGACATCTCTTGTCTTGTCAACGGAACCAAATCAGAAGGCGTCGGATCGCCAGAAGTAGATACGATCTCACGGAGAGCTTCGAAGTCGCAGGTCTGTATCTGGCGGACGAGAGGAAGTCTCGAAGGATTCCACGACACGGTAAGATCACCATCGAGTATGGCTTTCAACGCGGCGGCCCATCCTCCTCCCGCCAGATGTCCCAAGGCGCACGACGACGACAGAAGATCGAGCTGCCGATCTTGATCCATGGCGCACCCGGCTGCGCGACGCACCGCGCTGTGCAAGGTGTCCTTAAAAGCGCGATGCGGCGCCTGCCAGGCGCCTTGCAGGAGAGGTTCCATCTCTGGAAGTATGCCGGCTTCAAACAGATGTAGCAGATACGGAAGTGGCAATCCGAGGTTCGCGGCAAGAAGCCTCGCCTGCCTATTCTGCCGTAGCATGGTAACCACAGCTTCGATCTGGGTGACTTGGTCGACGGAGCCGATCAGCCGCTCGAACTCCCCTCGGGGATGACCGATTGGTCTGCTCAGTCTTACCGGTTCGTCTGGAGCAATTTGTTGCGCAAGGTGAGCCTTGCGCGCTGCGCGACGTCTCCTCGATTCCTCATGTTGCGATTTGAGGATCGAGCGTATGTCTGGAGCAAGTCTCGGAACATGGTGTAGGTCATCGAGCGTCCGCTCGCGACCGATGCCTGATCCTTCTCCGATCTCCTGACAGGCGTTCCTGAGATCGTGGTATCCCTCGGGCCAATCGAGGACGGCCCGCGCCGCACGTTCGATCGAGCGAGGACTGAGCGGACCGCCCCAGCCCGACCTCCTCTTGTCCAAGCGGCCGGCGATCTCGACGATCAACTGGAAGATCGCGCCAGGCCGGTTGCTTGCCAGGCTGGGATGAAGGGTGCTTGCCCGGCCGATCCGGGGATCCAACAGCCCAGCTACAAGCCGGATCGCCTCGTCGTCCCAAATCTCGATACATGGCTGTGGGAAATAGCGAAGGTCGGTCCCGCCTCTGCAGGAGTTTTCGGCGTTAGGGCATTTGTCGCAGAAGGACGGTCCGAATGTTCGCCACCACCCGAGCTTCCGTCTACATACAGGGCAGTGATCAAGAAGCATTTCCCTCGTCGACAGATCGAAGCTGAACGGTCTCAGCGACCATAGAGCATCCTGACAGTCCTTCCTGCGCAGAGATCGCGGAGCGACACGCCTCTCTTTCACGAAATGTCCGCGCCGGATGTCGATTCCGAAAATCTGCACCCAGTCCTTGCCTGCCATCCCCCGCACTGTGTGGAACTGTCTGACAAGCTCAGCATCCTTTCGGATGCCTAGAACGGTGACGAGGCGATCGACATCTTCCGCCATCCCCTCATGAACGCTATTAAGGCTACGGAACGATTTTGATCGTGCGAGCTCCACGACCACGTCCGTCGTCTGGAACCCATTCGTCGAGGCTGCCCTGAAGGCCGCTTCCCTCAAACCCTCCTCCGGGTTCGGGTCGACGGGTATGGCAAGCACGCGGCCGACATCGCGTGCCCGATCTACCAGATGTTCGACAAGCCCGGCGACTGTATCCGCGCTAGGCATGGGCGGCCTCCTCAGAACCGGCCTTCAGTTGCTTTTGCTCAAGCTCTTCCCTTTCGAAGAGATTGTATTTCGCCAGTCCATTGAAGATGGCGTATTCAGCCGCCGCAGCCGACAGATGCCGCCAGCCGACATTCTCGGCGCCCTCTTCGAGAGCATAGCGGGCCGCAAGCGCAACGATGTTCGTGGTATGGCCAAAGTAGCCGCCGGATGCGAAGAAAAGGCACCTCGGTGTGGCTCCTGTGATAAAGTTGCTACGAGCAGGAAAGAGGCCGAGGCTCTTCAATTCCAACCCTAGCAGCGCGCAATACTCCTTATAGGTTGCTTGATGCTCTTTGTCGTTCCATTTGAGTGGACCAATAAAGAGCCTGTCTTTGCATCGGGCCCTTATCTGAAGGTCGCTGAAGACTTTCTTCTCCGCTTCGGCTGTCCCGACGAAAACCACCGGGCAACCGCCTAGAAGGAAGTCCTTCAAAGTGTTGTGGACCCTTGTCGCCTCGTTGTGGATAGAACCGAGCTGGGCACCTATCTTGAGATGATTCATCTCGTCGAATATGAGGAGTTCGGTGCCGAACTCCGTGATGTAGTTCAGTATGCGTTCCTTCTTGTTGCCCTGCGTCCCTCGCTGCGGTTTGGGGTCCCCGAACGCACGGAGGATGTCTTCCAGCAGGGACATCAGGGTCGATGTTCCGCTGACTGAAACGTAGATGACCTTGCGCTGCAATTGGACAACGACGTTTCGTGGGGTGTCTGGCGGAAAAAGACCGATTTCGTAGCAGTAGTCGACCACGGAGGCCCGCATGTATTCCCGTACCGTCGTGCTTTTGCCGCTCTGCGTACCAGCAAAGAGTGTGGCGCAATTCGCCTCGGTGGCAAATCCCTCGCCCGAAATAATCCTGCGTCTCGAAGCCCGGAGTCGGTCAAAGCATTGGTGTGCACGTTTCATGAACAGATGACGGATTCCCATGTTTTTGAAAAAGAAGTCGAGTTCGTCCAGCGCTGAACTTGCGTCCATCGTCCAATCTCCTGTGTTGGTGCATCTATCTTGATATTTCTGTGACTTAGGCCGGCACGGCCTTAGTACCCGTGGATCCTGGCGATCTCGTCGAGGAGCGCCTCGTCATCGACCACGGCGCCGACCATCTCAAACGCCTCCTCGGTCTCGATGCAGGTGGCATCGGTAGTGATATGAGCCCCGCGCTTCCCGACATTGGAAGATTTCGAGCTCCGCTTGACGCGACGCCCCTTCGGCGCTGTCAGCGGATCGACCCGATCGATGAAGGCCATGCCGATGGGAATGCTTTCGGCCTTCGCCATGCCGTTTATCGTCGGCTCCGAAGCCAGGTCGAGGACCCTTCCTCCAGGTCCAAGTTCCAACTTCTCCTTGCCTTTATAAACCCTTATGAGGCGCTTGCCCTCGCCGTGGCTGGTATTGGCAAGTTGCAACGCGAGCTCCTTCTCGTACTCCAGGCGCATTCGAGCCTTGTCCTCCCGGCTGTGGAACTCTCGATTCTGGCGTCGTTCATAGTCGCGTTCACCCGCTGCGAACGCAAATGATACCGGCTTCTCTCGATAGTGCTCGTCATAGTTCGGCAGCTCCACGATCTCGCCGGTCAGCTCGTTGATGACCGAGATCCGCGACGTGTCCATTTCGTCGTAGATGAAGTGGATTCGGAAGCTGTCGGACTGGCCTGCCTTGCGGGGCCGCCTTGAGCCGGCTCGCGCGAAATCGTTCATCAGTCGCGACACAATGCCGGCTTCGTGGAAGCGGTGACCGTTAACCCGCACTCCCTCCGCTGTGAGAACGCCGATCCTGTATCGCCCGAGAAGAAGTCGGAATGAGCGAGCGTCGTCCACCATAGGACGCCCAAACTCCAGGAGACCTTCGTTCCACTTTCTCGCAGGGGCCATCCCGATTCCGGCATGGACGTCGAGATGGTATGCAATGATGTGATGGGCGACCAAAGCATGTATTGAATCCAGCCCAAGCGCGGCCGTAGCGCGGGCATCGAGTGCCGCGATCTCCTCGTCCTTCGATCCCGGAATGCCGCCCGGAAGCGATCTGAGCGGGCCGTTCATCGTCGCGTTGAGGCGCTCGATCCAGGGTTTGTATTCTGGAGTGTGAATTGGCGCATAAATGACCTGGAAGCCCGCGACGTCCCCTACGAACTGCATCGTTACACCGATGTGGGCCAAGGCGTTGTCGAGGATTACGTTCTTGAACGCTCCGAAGCCGTCGGTCGCTCCCTTGCACTCACCAAACCGGTCCAGCCATTCCGTCTTGGGGCAGATAACGTGCCGCAGACACGCCATCAAGGTCGCGATATTCGGGGGATCGAACGTCATCACGAGGCCGACGACCATTCGCGTATAGAGGTCCATCGCCCAGACAAGCCAAGGCCGCTTCAGGACGATCGCCACCGTGCCGTCCATCTCGACCTTCTCCACCGCCCAGATTGGGCCGAGCGTCTGGTCAAGGACGATGGTTTCCATGGGAGCGACCGGCTCGAAGCTCTCACCCCTCCCGCGGAGACGACGGTTGGCCTCCCGCAGACCGTACTTCGTGGTGAGGGTCGCCAAGCATCTGGCCCCGTTGATCCAGTTGGTAAGCGTCTGTTCGCATGGAGGCTCCCCGCTCCACATCTTGTGAGGCGTCGTGTTCTCTGCGTGTGCACCCCGTAGACTGTAGAAGCGGCCGTCGAACCACCCGTGGGCGTCCCTGTACCTGATTAACGGATCCGAGTAGAAATGGACGACCATCTCCTCCCCCAGCTCGTAGACCCATTCTGGAAACTTCGACTTCTTCCGTGCGCCGCCAGTCCTCCGTAGATACATCTGCAGCGTTCGATGTCCACGCTCCCCTTTGGCAATCGCCTTGCGGAGGGAGCTGGCACTCAAAATGCCCTCGTGACCGGTTGCCTGGGCGTCCTTGTGGTTCGCTAGGATGAATGCTGTGAGTGACGGCTCCCCTCTGCTTACGGGATTCCGGTCCCAAGCTTGCACATACCATAGAAGACGCGCGGCACGGATGATGTCGCGCTTTCGAATGTCCCATTTCTTTAGCTCGGTTTCGGTCAGCTTGTCGGTTCGAGGCGGCTCGTGGAATGCCTTGATTTCAGTTGCCGTGAGGGTTCTGATCACCTGTCCCTTCTTGAAGGTCCGCAGAGCCTTGCCGGAGCCTTGCAACACAGCCAGATCAAGACGCGAGATGCGCCTCTCGACGTTGTCTTCGACGGCCCGCAGGATGATCGGATCTGCACCAGCGTCGCCTATGACTTCATAAGTCTTGCCAGCACCGGATACGAGAAGAGTGAGCCTGTCTCCTTCGGCCAAGTCGAGTATCATCGGTCGCCTCCCGTTTGGAGAAGATAGACTGGCGCATCATCGACGACCCCGCTCCTCAGATCTACGGAGACAAACCCACGATAGTGAAGGCCGTGGAGCTTCGCACGGCCGAGAATGCCGCCGCCAAGCGCACGCTCAAGCTGCCATCTGGCTGCGACACTGCCGCCCCCAAAGACATCCAGGCATCGCTGTTCATCCCAGAAATCGATCACGACCGACTTTCGCCAGTCGATGAGGCGCACCGTTCGGATGAACGCGGAGCGCAGGTGCTTCGAATCTCGAATCACAAAGAAACGGAACCCCCGGCGCCTATAGACTTCCTTGACGAATTCGAGCTTGGTCTGATAGCGCTCGTCCTCATCGCGAGGGTCGACGTCGGCCTTTACCTCAATGATGACGGTCTCCAACTCCTGGTCGGGAACTTGACGCGACGTTGGAACAGCGGCGCCATCGACGAAGCTCATACCAGCATCCAGATCTCTTGCGAACGAAGTCTCCGTCCGTAGTAACAGATCAGGAAAGTAGACCAGCGGCCTGCCGCGGTTCCCACGTACCGCGACCTCGATACGATGGGGCTGAGCAAGAAGGTAATGTACCCGGCTGCTAAGATCGGCGAGCTGCATCGTTCTCTCTTCAAGGAACGAGTCCCATGGCATAGAGCGAGACCCGCCCTTGATCGATCGGAAAAAGCCCGTCGGCCGGGTCTTTCTCCCATCGATGATGGTCCTGATTGGCCCGCCGTTCTCCGCCCAGAACACGGACGCAATGGGCCGGCTGTGTATTACTGGGACAGAACTCGCGAATTGGACCGGTCGGTCGTCGACCGGTGTGCAGTCATCCTCGGCAACGCCATAGATGGCGAATGGATCGAAGGCATCTATCATGAATGGCTCCAAGCTTCTGTACCTAACGGGTCTTGAAATGGCCCGCAACGGTTGTAAAAAGGCACCTGGAATACACGGCTTTACGCAGACTCTAGTGGTCCGGCACTACAGTGAGGAGTCGCCGCCAGATTCCTCCCATTCGCGATGGACTCGGCGCGAGTTCATCGTCGCAAGCGTTCTCATGATCGTAGCGGCAAAGACTGCGAGCGAAGGACTCCCCGCGATGGCGGAGCACTATGTAACGTTGGCTGGCTGTTGGTTACCGAGACTTCATGCTAGTCATAGTATGTTCCTCATCCTTATTGAGTTCTTGAATGGCGACACGTCAGAGGTTAGGTACAGATTCTCTAGCTTTGAGACGCTACCACCAAGCTGAATCCTTTTGTACATGGTACAGAAACAATGAACAGAAAATTCCAAGCAGAAGATTCTGAACCTGATATCGGACCCGGTATACAGGAAGCCTATAGGCTCGTTAGTGGCGAAGTCGACCAGCTCCGGCAGGCAAGACGCGCGATCGACCTACGGCTTGAGAAAGCTGAAGCTGCGCAGGGCCTGCTGCGGCAGTTACTAAAATCGTCGGTCATTCCGAGCGTCGCTGAGTCGAACTCCGACGGCGCCAAACGTGGCAAGCGCTTCCACAGGGGAAGCCAGACCTTCGAAGTCGTGACGAGAGCGAAGAAACTTCTGCTGGAAGCAGGTCGGCCTCTCAGGCGATCCGAGCTGCTTGAGAAGATCAATTTCGAATGCGGCTTCACGATAAGAACGAGTGATCCAGCAAGGTTCATTGGTCGCACGCTATGGGAGGACCCCGATTTCATCCATATTCCCAAGAAGGGTTACTGGATTGTGGGGGAAAAAATCCCCGATGATAATTTATGAATTCCAAAATTGAACCTCATACGAAAGTTGGTCCATAAATTGTCTATTGTGACGAACATGGGCGGCGACGGCTCCCGTGGCGCTCCCTATCCTCGCTCGAGGACGGGAGCGCTTTGAGTTTGCAGTATCGATCAGTGCGATCAACGCGCGGCACGACGCCTGGATCGATGAACCGCGCCGAACATCCGATCCTGCTGCTATCCCAGACGACGGTTCGGACGAGTTGAGATTGCGCAGAACACCCCGCGAAGGACGTCGCCTATCTCTTCTGAGGGAAGCAGTTCGAATTCATCGCCGTCGAGATCCTGGTCAATGTCGGCAGCCGGCTCTGGGTAGTTTATGTGGACGATGGATTTCATGAGCATACTTCTCCTACCGCCGACGCGATGCCGCGTGGGGTCGACTGAATGGCTCCGATCGGCGGCAGTTGAGGCCGCAAACCGGCGACGATTGGACTTGGAGAAAGAGACGCCGAATCAGTTCGCTAGCCATCGTGCCGAGCCTGGCAATTTTCACCAAAGATCAGTTCGGAGGCCTGCATCCGTCGCATTCGGCCCTAGGGCCGGCTTGGAGCACGGACGTCGCGCCGATAAAACACGATTATAACGGCCGAAACTGCATCACACGCAGCCGATCTACCGGATTTACCGTTGATTCGGTTGATGTAGCACGCTATGTTTTATTCATTGTCGGTTTCCTTAGTGACTGGCGATGGCTTAATCCCGGTTCCGACGGGATTACCCAATGAAATCGGACCATGTTTGCACCATGGTCCGTTTCTTTTTTTAGCCGATGCATGTTAGCGGCGCTCTGCCATCTTATGTCTCGACTATGCCAATTGTGACTCTCTTTTGGTCGAATTTGCAAGTGACTACCGCGGGGCCGGAACGCATCAGCGGGCCTCGACGCGGATCCGGACGGCCCTCCCAAACTTCGCGGCTCGGAATGTGAGAGACGTCGGTCGAGAGTGATTGAATTTCCCAGACGAACGAATCTATCGCTAAACGTGTGGCGAGAAGGCGTCAGCACAAGCACGGGAAAGAATTGCGACCGTACGCCGTTTTTCGATCGCGATTTGCTCGAATCCGTGGCTCCGTATTGGCGTTGTCCGATATCCGATCGCGTCAGGTACGAGCGACTTCCCGCAAGGATGGACACCTTGGCGAATCTTAGATCGAGAGGGTTGTCAACACTTGCCAGATATTGCGTTTCGGCGCGGCCACAACATTGCTTCCCCGACGCAAATTTGGAAGTGAGTGGCATCGTCTCAAACACCGGGGCCTGGAGACGAGTGCGACGCGTTGTTGCAACACAGCCGACACGCGAAAGCATTCGGGCCATGTTGCGAATCCATTGGTTCGGTCAGTCGAATCCTTGCCATCCCACTTGGCTGCCTTGTTCGATACGGCCGCCTCATCTCCCTTCGCAGAAGAGAGGGAGGCGTGAATTCACCTCTCCAACCACATATGACATGTGTTCTGTCGGCCGTCGTCTCAATGTGAGTGAATACAGCCAGTGCGATCATAGCCGGCTAATAAATTTCAAACAACCAACGTGGCGGGTCGGCAAAATGCGATGGAAAAGGCACGCGCAGTCCGCAATAAAAAAAATCAGGACCGGGTCGAACAGCGATTTTTTTGAGAAGGCTAGCACCACTTTTCAGCCATTCCCGTGGCCGCAATGATCTCCTCCCCAAGATTGATTCTCTCGTACTGCTGTAATTATCGCGACCAGATTCGCGACTAATGGAACCCTATCCGACGACGGATCGATCCGGGCCCGGTCCCGCACGTTCTTCGTGCGCGCCGTCGGCACCTTCCAAAGCACCGCTTGCCTGATATCGCAATTAATCATCCGCCCATCTTTTATAGGTAATCGGATACGCGCATTTCGTAGGCAAGGGAAACGCGCATATGCCGCCAAAGACTACTGACCTGAGCACACCCGAAGCGATACAAGCGTTTTACTTAAGGCTTCTCGCATTGCCAGAGAAGAGCCGTGCTCGCGGGAAGCGGAGGCGAGGATATCAGTTCCAGAATTTGATCGCCGCGGCCCTTGCTCTCGAGAAACTAGAACCGCGGACTAGCTATAAGACAGTTAAAGGCGCCGAAGAGATTGACGGATCTTTCTTCCCGGATGGTACCGTTTTCCTAATCGAGGCGAAATGGCACGCCGAACCACTTCCGGCCTCTACACTGTATATGTTCAAGGGAAAGATAGATGGGAAGCTCGTGGGCACACTCGGGGTGTTTATTTCCATGTCGGGTTACTCGAAGGCTGCGGCAGACGCCCTCACATTCGGGAAAAACATTAATCTCATTCTATTTGATCGGCCGGACATGGACGCTGCAATTCTGGGAGGAGAAGGCTTCAGGGCGGTCCTCAAAAGGAAGCTCAGAGATGCCGCGGAAGCTGGGATTGTCCAAACGCCAAGCTCAAATGATGTCGGACGCGTAATGCCCACCGTGGAAACCGCTCGCTACGACGCTTCCACCGATCGAGTGCTGGACGTGGTGGCGGCGCCGCGTTCGAGCCCAGACCTGGTTATTGTGTGCGAAGGCGACACGGACCGAACCATTCTCTCCATGCTGTCCGAGCGAATTTTGGCTGATAACAAGTCGCCACCACGCTGGATCAAGATCATCACGGCGATGGGAAAGCGCCCGGTCGCGAGAGTAACGCGAACATTTCAGTACCATTATCCGGAGAATGTGAGTGCGTTGCTTATAGTGGACGGCGACGGCGACATCGAGGGTTCGCTGGAGATGTTGGAGAGCGAAGTCGCCGTCAAGAATTGGCGCGCGTCCATCCCCGACCCTGGGATCGAAGCATGGTTTGCAGATTTCGATTTCCGGCCGATGCGGATGCGACGGCAGGAGAAGAGCGGTGTCGGTGTAATGAGTGAATTCCAGAAAGCAGTCAAAAAGCTAGATATCGAGAAACTTCTGAAAAGCGATCAATCCTTTGCAGCATTCCATAGCGCGGTTCTAGGCACGGAACCAGACACCGAAAAAAAGCACAGTAGATCTCGACGCAGACTGGCTTCGCCGTGAGTTTCTCCAGTGCCCCGATTTGCACAGCCGCTTTGGGGCATTCTAGCGACCAAACAGATCTGCTCCTCCTCACTGCAGAAATTGCAGGCTGGCGGCACGAAGCAGTATATTGGTCCTAGACTACCACCCTTTAGACAATCGGGCCTTGATGATGTGGTCGTTAAACACGAAGATCCCCAAAGTGGCTCAATTGAACCACTTTGGGGATAATGATGCATGATGACCCAACATTTGAAGGAGATGCACGAGTTCGTTCATCTTCGCGCCCAGTTGCATCCGCCTGAAACGCTCTTGTCTGACCTGCTCAGGCTAAATCGCGCTGGTCTCTCGATGCGAGACGTCCGATAGCGTGATGAAAAAATGAGCTGAGAACGGGCCAGACCTCGTGCAAGAACGAGCCAACGGAGTTTCGAACCGTTTCGGCTCTGATCAACAGCTCCCCACCGGATAGCGCCCGTCAAGCTGTCGATCTACATCAGATGAGCTATCTGTGGCGGTGTGAAGCCGTTCTCGGCCTCTTGCAGTTCGTTTGCGATGTTCGCAATCGTTAGATATCGCTTACCGGCGGCCAATTCGACTAGATGGTCTTCGAGTTTTGTTCCTTCCTTCACGAGGAGTCGATGTCGCCCAAGAAAGACGAACGGCTTCCCGTTAGGTCCATCAAAACGACGGCGATAGATGGCTCCGCTCCATCGACCATGCACCTCTACGATCATACCCTGCGGTGGCGAGGAGTAGTCTACCCTTTGAAGGTCGATGCGTTGCAAGACGATGAGGCCTAGTTGCTCTGAGTGCGCGAACAGAACAGTGCTCTGTTCGTCGCAATCGAAGAGCATCGAACCAATGCGATTGGACGTCATCACGTACATAGGACGGCCGGAAATCTCCGGATGCAAACCCAAAACGAGATGGTGCGCAATCCCTGCGGCCTCGAACTCATGCCAATCGTAGTAGTACCTTTCCCCTTTGGAGATCTGGATAAAGAATACCTCACCCTTCATGCGTTTCAGGTCATTCAGGTCGGCGAAAATTGGCTGCGTGCCAAAACGTTGTCCCGGAATAGCCTGATCTAATCTGATCGCGGCTAGATCCGGATACTCAGACGCGGCTTCCTGCAATTCGGTACCGGTATAGGAGTCCACGACATGCCCCCCGTGCATAGCCGCCTCGTGCTCCAGGGCCGCAATGCTCGCTGGGTTGTAGGAACTAGTGTTCTTCAGGAATTGTCTGTAGCCATCGTGTATCAGCGCCACAGTCTTGCGTCCGGGGGCTTGGGCTTCACGATCGTTGATGAGGCCCTGCCGATCAAGGATGAAGGAAAAGTTCGCCGGATCCATCCGGTTGGCGGCAAACTGCCCAACCCGATCGATATCGAAGCAGAGGCGCGGAAGTCTGACGTTAACTGGAAAGCCTGCGACTGCGGTACGACTGTGCCTCAATCCACCGAATGCTCCTAGAAGGGATTGACCCTTTTCGACCAGGAAAGTGGCGCGTCCACCGTCTGTTCGGTACGCAAGCGCCATCGAGACGTCCATTCCATCCTCGCTGTGCCTCCATTGGAAGAATTCGATGCCTCGTTCGGCCACAAGCCGCCCACGAGCACCAATAATGTCTGCCGGTGTAACGTCTGGGACGGTGGTCGGCAGTACCTCTTCCTTCTCGTCAAGGAAGAAGCTGATCGGCACCTCGGAACACATGATCGCCTCCCTACCCTGTCCGTAGAGTTCGTCAATGATGACGGCATCATCGAGGAACAACTCTACCGACGTTCCGCATGGCCGGGTTCGAGGGCGAAAGACCGTGTACTCTTTTAACTCTGATAGCGACACCTCGAATTCGAACCCTTCAGCAGACGCCGCCTTAACTGGGTCGCGCAAATTTTGTTCAATGGGAGCGGTGCTGATTTTGGTACGAGTGGCTATAGTGAAGACCGACCAAAAACCTACGCCGAAGCGCGCGATCGATGCATATCCTCCCCTAGCATAATCGGGTTCTTTGGATCTTGAGCTTCCGACGGTAAGGAAGTTATTCAGCACAGTCCGTTCCGACATCCCACATCCGTTGTCGGTTACTCTCATGACACGTCTATCTCTATCAAACTCGACCCGTACGGCAGGTTCGTACCGGTCCGACGGCCCCGAGTGATACCTCCTGTAACGGCACGCTTCGACCGCATTCTGGACCAGCTCTCTTACGACGGCTCCGCGATTTTGCTGCCAGACAGCATTGGATGAGATCAGTTCGATAACATTCTTTTTGTTCAGGCGGACGCCTAGACGTTCGAAACGTCCTCCGGTGAACATCAAATTGCGTGTGATGGGTTCAGCATTGACCGCTAGCCTAGGTGCTTTCGCCCGTCTATCCATGTCGCAGTAGCCCTGAATCCAGTGCTGGATCTCATCAAACGTCAGATGAGCCAGGGCTAGCGACTCTTCATCGGAGAAGGTGCCGGAAACCAAAACCCCGCCATCATCTCGGACCGCCAGTCCACTTCCGATCGCGAGATGTTTCATGTTTTCGAGGTACGAGCGCTTCGCAGCATCACTAGGATCTTTCGCTATTCGTTCGATCACACCCTCGACGACTCTCGTGTCGCTGAACTCCATTGCGTCAGCAACGCACAAGATTACGGCAAGCTGCTTAAGGTCGACTGGCCGAGCGTCAACCGCAATCGGTAGCTGGAGTTGGCTCTCCAGTTCCGTCAGACCAAGATTGTGAGCTCTCATCATCATATCGAGCGGTTTCACCAGCGGGAATGGAATGCCAAGCCGAGTGGCGTGCTCCTCAATGTATGCCCCTCCCCGCGCGGAATGCTGGTCTCGAAGATGAGCTTGCAGGGTGGGATCTAGCTTCCAATGTGCCGTCTTCTCGACTTGGAGCCCAGCAAGGATTCGATCTTCTTCGCCGGAGAAAACTGTCATCCCAAGGTCATGGGCATATGCAGCCGCGATAAGGAGGAATAGCTCAGCGGGGGCAAGAGTGAAGTCCGTGCCAGGCAGCAGACAAGCTGGCTTGAGGACGTTGCCGATACGACGAACGACGTT
This sequence comes from Rhizobium sp. BR 315, assembly GCF_050577975.1. NCBI lineage: Bacteria > Pseudomonadati > Pseudomonadota > Alphaproteobacteria > Hyphomicrobiales > Rhizobiaceae > Rhizobium > Rhizobium sp. BR 315. Next base: position 80,846 of record NZ_JARWKZ010000018.1, read on the forward strand.
GCAGCCGTGGATCGCGTCATGTCGGGTGTAATACGGAAAGTGGTCGACGGTCGTCCCAAGAACCGGCGCCAACTCACCAACGAAAGTCTCAATGCGACCGGCGTAGGTCGAATCGGACGCCAGCAACGCCGCGTAGACCGGCGTGGTCCGGAGATCCTCGACTGGGTTGTAGCTCATCTCGCACCCCATAATTGTGATTAGACGACAGTGATGGAGGCAAGCGCCTGAAAAATCAACCAAGTTGGTGTGCGAGTAAAGTATCGAAGTAGCCCAAGCTCTAGCTCATTGGCTGTATCACAGACCAGGAACCTACACGCTAAGATCTGAATCGTCTTCCGAGCCGCTGGCGCAAACCATGAAGACGTGGATCTGCGGTGACAGCAGGATTCTTGGCCAGCCGTTCAAGCACGCGATCCGTCGCGTACGGCCATTTTGAAGGATCGCCGGCAAGAAGTTTGCACAGAAGGGATAGGACTTCAGCAGGATATGAGTCAGTGAGACCACCCTCGCCGTCCTCTGCCAACCCGAAGGCGTCGAATCCATTACACGATGTCAAGCGCGGAAGGATCAAGGGAAGCAAACGTGGAAAAAGAGCGCCTGACTCAAGCATGAAATCGACAAGCCGAGCTGAGATTTGTTCGGTGCGCAACGCCTTCTGAAGAGGCCAGACCGATCGGAAAAAGCGAAGGACTACGTCCGCAGCAACCACGTTCGACTGATGGGAGTGTCGCAGTTGCCAAAGGACTCCTGTCGCAATGCCTGGCCCTCCATGAATGAGTACTTCACGAAGTTCGATATCGCTCAGGTTTTGCCTTCGGCGAGCGATTTCCTGTGACCAAACGAAGGTCAAAATTCCCGCGAGGTGGCTGCTATCGCTCCGGCGGCTTTTGGATGTTCGTGCACGAAAAAGCAGGGAATCCTTCATTTTTCGAAACAATGGTGGTCGCGGAGCAGCGTTCTGTGAAAGGAATCCATCGAAAAATGCGTCCGACGCGGCGTCTTCGTCTTTCATGGCCGGAAGGATGGCTGAGTTTGTCCATTTTCGGTCGACGTGGAATAGAAAGTTTAAACGACGGGAAAGGAGTACAAGCGCCAGGCATCGAACATGGCCAGGAACAGCTAGGATCCCATCCATTTTGGCTTTCCAGCTTGGTGGCAATCCTCGCCCCGCTCTCATTGACTTCAGTGCTGGGTCAGAAAGCAAGGTATTCACCAAGTTGTAGACTGGCGAGTTTAATGCCTCATCTACCCAACTATGCTCGCTGTTCCTGGAACCCTTCCCCGGCGGTATGCGCCTGATGGCGTCGACACATTTCTCCCAGAGAGGACCGATTTTGTCGGGGCAATGATCATACAACTTGTCAGCCACCGCGTTCAGCCAATCCGAGACGGGATATAAGATTGGATCGAACAATGAGTTGGGCAGATCCACAAGGCGAGCCCCTATAAGGCCTATCATCCTGACGGAGTCTGTCTTTCGCCCTTCCGCTCTCAGGAAGCTGCTCCAGTGGGCAGTAGGGGCTTCACCCCGATTGGCGACATATGCCAGGGCGGAAAGAGCCTTCACTGGCTTGGCGTCCACCAGTCCGCGAAACCTATCGTGGACGACGCGCTCGCTAAAGTCGATCTTCGCCGGGTCCCCGGCGTTGGCGATGATTTCCGCGATGGGGAGATCCGTTAGGCTTCCCGGACTGGTATTCGTCCCAATCGAAAAGACTCCTCCCGCATTAGAGCTTGCCGCCTCTTCGACATTCGGGGCGTGCTCCCCGAGCACCTCGAGGAGCTGCTCTATTGCACGCTTCGCTTCTACCGATATGTCGAGACCTTGCGAGACCAGCCACCCCAATCTTTCAACGCGGCTTATCTCGTCATAGACCAGCGCCTTGTCTACCTGCCCCTGCCAAGGGAAGGACGTCTTGAGGAACTTGGTTTCAATCTCCCGTCGACCGTCGATCGCCAAGTCGTTCCAGCGGGATCGCAGTGCGAGAAGCAGATCTCTCTTTTGTTGATCGTCCCAGAAAGCCGTGTCGCTCAATTCAATGAAAACGACTGCGGCCTCTTGGGGAGACAAGAGCCCCGCTTGTCCGGCCGCCCAGATTCGAAGTCGAGCGAATATCCCATCATCGGATTTCGGCCATCGCAGAAATTCCGCACGAGCAAGTTCGAGGGAATACGACTTTAGCCTCGCCATGAGACTTTGAGCGACACGCACCGGTCCGGCCAATCCGTAGACGTCAAGTCCTCCCCCCTCTGGGTTCTCCCAAGTCGAAGGAAGAAAGACGCGGTCCCCGTCATGCACTTCAAATTCCAACGACTTCGCAAGCTCGAGATTCTGGACGAACTGACGAACTGCGTATGCCAAAACGTGGTCCGAAACCTCTAGCATGCGATGCGGCTTTGGATACTCCACTTTCAATGAGTATGGCCGTGGTGGAGTACGGCCAAACGAGAACATTGACGATCGCTCGATTATAAGGCGTGGTCGGTAAACAAGGGCGAGCTGTCGCACGAGATCCTCAGTCCATCCCGTATGACCAACTTGTTGTTCTATCCTGAATATCTCGTGGTGACTTCCGGGGCGGCGTGCATCCCAGGCTCTAAAAAGGTATTGCCAGCCGTCGGAAATCCCCTCTTGAAAAAATTCAAATCGGGCCTCGAGCTGGTTTAGGACTCCCGCTCGGACGTTGTTGTGAAAGCCTTGCTGCCCGATAGCCCACTCCAAAGCCTCGGGATCTGATGATACGCGCCACAGCCATTGGGACAGGAGACCAAGACGTCGCGGGAGTGTTCCATCGACTGTTGCTTCTTGACCTCGAAAAGAGGTCAAGGACTCCCTGCCAACTTCGGCGAGATCCGCCTTCGAAAGAGAGAACGCGTCCCAAGCGCCAGAGGGGATTTTCCTCTCTGCTAACATCCTGTCAGGATCGACTGGTTCCGGCACTTCGTCAGAATCGAGACACCGTCGGTCGAAGGGATCCGATACCGACCGAGTGGCGCCGTCATCGTTCCGATAGGGCCGTTCATAACGTTCCTTCGGGTCCATCACCTTCAGCCACGATGCCGGGAGCAACTTCTCGGAATCGAGAATCTGGTGCATCCCCTCTTCGGTCGATACGAGATGCGCGACCTGCCCACGGACATGTGGCTCGAGGTTCTCAGGGCCCGCCGCGGCGGCCTCAATGATCGACGAATACCATGTATCGACGTTCCGCGCGCGTACCGCCCAAGCTTCCAACGTTTCCCACAGCGATCGATATCCGTTCGCTGGATCGTATGCCAGAGCCGTGACACCCTTCTGTTCCCACAAAGCCGCCGCAGTCGATCCTTCCCCCGACTGGAACGCGTACATGCGCCCGCCTTCGTCCGATGTCGATTTCAACGCTTCGAGGAGATATTGGACCGGCGGATCGTCCGCGGAGTAGCCAAGGAAGACTACGCTGTACTTGCGTAGCAGGGACTGCATGAACTGGGTCGCCCAACCGTCTGCAAGATAGGCTTTGCCGAAATCGGCGCTGGACAGAACGAAACCATCTTCGTCCGGTCCAAGATAGTCTGCGGTCACTCGACCGTGCAGGTGGACTATCCCGCGAAAATCAGCTCTTCTTGGGTCGGGAAGGTGACCCGGCCCAACCGACGGCAGGCCTGGACTGCTTTCCTCGAAAAGCAAATCGAAATTGGTTGTCACCAGACGCGGGTCAGTCCCGCTGACGGCGGCAAGGTCCAAAATCAAGCGATGCGCGCTTTTGTCCGCCTCCGCGGTAGGACGCAGTTCGGCGGCGACTGCAGCCTGGACATCTGCTGTTAGAAACTCCCGTTCAAGTAGCGAGAAGACGCGATCCGTTGCGATAAAGCCGCCAACTCCGGCAATAGGTGACGCGTTGGTCGCGACCTCTAGCAGACGGCGTGCCGGACTATCCTGCCCTGCTCCAAGCCTCTCAATGACCTTGCGCGCGAGCTGGACGAAATTATCGAGTTTAGCGCGCGCCTGCGATACCCCTGCCCCACAGAAAAATACCACGTCTCCCCGATCACGGGAGATGAGAAGCTCGTCGGGAATAAACGGACCGTTGGCACAGAATCGCATGTCAAAAATCGTAGAGCGTCGGTCCCGTCACTTCAAGTAATGGTTGAACTCAGTTTCTTGCGGATTCAGTCGAAATAGGCATCGTCGTGGAGAGACTTTAGGACATGCTCGGCCGCAAGATCGATCTCAATCTGCATACACCCGAAGAATTGAAGCAACTTGCCGGCGACTGCGTCGTTGGCGCGATCGTGGAAGGCGGTAAGGTCACGTTGATCGAAGGCTGGACTCGTGGCCAAAGACGATCCTTTCGCCAGTCGGGGGCAGGGCCATTGTTCGGCGCAATAGCTCCCGGTCGACGATTGCGAACGTGGAGCTGACAATTGATTTGGGGTCCCGTCGGTCTGCCGTGGTGGAAGCGCTAGCTCTTCAGGTCGAACAGCCTCTTCGTGCGTACCTGTGCTTGAATTCCTGGAAGCTGCCATTCCGCGAGCTGTCCCATTTCGTTCAAGGCGGTCCAGCAGGCGATCGTCGTCCCACCCCTCACGTCGTCGACGCGCGCGCATAGGCGTCCAATGCAGTTCCGCAGCTGCGGAACGGTTGCGAGCCACATGTCGGCAGTAGGATTCGACTGGTTCGAGCACGGCGCCTCCGGACCAACCACGAGCAGCCCATCGAAGGTGAAACCTTCGAAGTTCGCCCGAAGCCATTCGATATGGTTATGGCATTGACCGACGTCCGCCTTACTGTACTCGCTCCCCGCTTCCTTCTTGGTCTTAAGTTCGAACCCTATCAACGTCTTCGTCTTCTCATCGGACCATACGACGTCGGGTCCGGCGTTGACGTCATTGTCTGGTCGCGAAGCATTGAAACCCAGCCGCTCTCCGACCCTTCGCAGGGACTCCTCGTGCTGGTTCGATGACAGATCCTGACGCGCCAACTGATCGATCTCGGCCCTGAGCTTGGCGACGAAGTCGGCGAGCGCCTGCGGTCCCTGGTTGCATACAGAAAGGAGCTTGTGATGGAAGTCATTCTGGGCTTGGGCCTTGAAAGCACCGGACTCGAAAACGGCGCGAAACGGCAGGTTCAGCCGCTGTGTCAACCTTGATCTTGCCCGCGTGTAATGGACGCTGGCATTTTCGTCGTCTCCTTCAATCTCATAGGTCATGCCAAGCCAGACAGAATACCAGCCTGCAAGCTTCGGATCGACGACAGCCACGGTGTTGAGCACCTCGATGATGGCCTTACGTGCGCCCGCAATGTCTCCGTTCCAGAGCGCCGACATGAAGTCGCTTTCGGCTTTCGCGCCGACAGCGAGGGCCGTTTCGCGCTCGCGCACCTTGTCGGCGACCTCCTTGGACAGGCTCAGGCCGTCTATGGTGTCCCGATAGTAGTCAAGCCAGTCGGGCTTGCGATCGATCACGTCGTTGACGAGCTGGACGACCTGGTTTTGCGTGGCCTTGGGGATGTCCTTTTGAAGGTTCTGGCCCAGCATGACCTGCTTTCGGAGCAGATCAGGCAAAAGCGCGATATTGCGTTCGTTCTTCAACCAGACATTGATATCGCGGCCATAGACGAGGAACGCGCCGTAATCGCTTCTCCCTCGATTGATGCGGCCGAAAAGCTGTGTGATACGGCTCGCTAGCTTCATCGAGAACAAGTTGTTCATCTGTAGCACGTCGAAGAGAAACCTCTCCATCGAACTCGAGCCTGCCGGCGCTCCGTCAATCAGCATGATCCTGCAGGTATCCTGTGGAAGGTCGATACCGTCGACGCGCGAGACGAGACTAAACATGCCGTTCTTGGCATTTCGGAAAACATTCAAGCGTTCGGAAAAGTCCTGGGTACTGGGAGGCGCGACCATGGGTTCCCACTTCTTCGCCCTTGCGTAGGAAGGCGTCGATATCAGAACCTTGCGCTTTGCTGACAACTCTGCTGCCACGAGTTTCTCGTTCTCCGATTTCTCGAAGTCGTTTGCGAGAAGGATGAGCCGCTCGCCATTGCCGGCATCGTTGTTCGGCTCGATCCGGTTTGCCTTTGAAGCTCCGAATCCTCTTACGAAATCGGTGTCGTAGTCGAGGGTCGCCGACAGGTAAACTCGACGGACTCCCTTCTGAAGGAAATCGTAGTTTCCGGTGGGAATGAACGGAGGAGTGATCTCGATTTGATCCGAAGAGATAAAGACGGAGCAGAACTGCAGGTGCTCGAAGAGCTGGATGACGCCGAACATCAAGTCCGGCTTCTTTCGATACTCGTGCCTCTTGAAGGCTTCCCGTATCACATGGGCATTTCGATAGGTGCTCGCAGGAGGCGCCATCGTCACCGACCGCAACCCGATGTCGTCGAGAACGAAGTTCAGGTGAGCAAGCTTTCCGACGTTGTCGAATTCAGGCCGAAGAATCGCGACGAGCTCTTGGAACAAGTCTGGATGGAAGCGCTTCTGGACGTTGATCGTGAAGGCGTCGCGGATCATCCTTTCCGCCACGTGAGCGTCGTCGAAGAGTATTGCGGCCGGCGCCTTCTCCCCCCTGAATGGGGTCAGCGACGAGAATAGGGCCGCGTACGTGGTTATGCAGAAAGCCTTGCCAGTCTCGAATAGGTCGTTGTCGAAGGCGCCTCCTGTGCGCGTAGACTGTTTGATCCCAATCCGCTCGCACTCCCGAACGGTTTGTCGGACCAGATCTATGGTGCCACATACGTATACCACCGGCCCGATCTCTTCATTGACCAGGCTTTGGGCGACGAGAACGCCGACGATCGACTTGCCAGCACCTGTGTTCAGGATGATGAGGTTGTCCTCGATCTTTCTGCTAGCGTGCCAGGACGATAGTGCTTCGGCCTGTCCCTTCCATAGGTCGTTCGGCGCGTCACCTAGGTTGGGAGTCTTCTTGAAGATCTCGATGGGATCAGTCGGCGCGGCGACGCTCTTCGGCCGCGACAATCCCGAGTAGTTGATCATGATGCCTCTCCTCGCCCTAGGATAAGCACAATATCTGATTCGTCCGATCACAGAAGTGGGCGACGGGCTTACTAACTTCCTGCCTAACCGGCCACGGCAGCCACCGCTGCAACCGTTCGTTCCGGTCCAGGAGAGCTTTGAATTCGAGAACGAAGGGAACTGTCCGTGATATTCGCGAGCGAGGAACCCGACCGCTCGCGCAAAACCTCTGCTGCCGAGCGCGTCGTCTCGATGCAGAGCCGGCCCGTTTCAATCTTCACCCACGCCGAAGGGCGACATCTCGCTCTATGTGAGAGCCTACTGGCCGAAGGCGGTAGTGCTGGACGGCTCCTGGGCGCCGTCCGCGGTCGCCAGATCGTAAGTTCGTGGAACGCATGCACATGGCCACATCTACCCGGAGCTGATGGCAGGAGTTACCTAATTGCGAAAAAAGCTGGCGTTTATTCACGACGTTGAGAGTGCTATTGCTTTTGAACATGAGCAAAGCGACACCAACGAGAACAACAAATCCAATCCATTTCGAAGACCTTGATCCGAAGCGTTTCGAAGACTTGGTCCGCGAGCTGATCTATGACTTTCGGGATTGGCAAACGATTGAAGCCACTGGCAAAGGCGGGGACGACGACGGCTTCGATATCAGGGCCTACGAACGCACCACTACAACCACCGTCGATGACGAAGGCAACGAAGTCCTTCGCCCAATGGACGGCAATGTATGGATGATCCAGTGCAAGCGCGAAAAAACAATCCCGCCCAGCAGGATAAAGAAGATCCTGGCGGACATCGATCCGAACAATGTGCCATATGGCTACGTCCTGGCTGCGGCGACGAATTTTTCCAAGAAGGCTTACGACACCTTCCGCGATGAGCTGACCAGACTAGGCGTCCTGGAGTTCTATCTTCTCGGAAATGCGATGCTTGAAACCGAGCTCTATCAACCGAAGAACGATAGGATCCTATTTACTTTTTTCGGTATATCGAACGTCGTTCGAAGAAGATCGCGCGCGACCGAAATCAGATCCGAAGTCGCGAACAAAAACAAGGTGATGCGAGTACTCGGAGATAATGCTGCGAACTCTTGGATTTTGGCACGGGATTCGAAGGACAGGTTCTATCCATATGAATGGGAGTATGCAGATTTCGACAAAAACCCCCGCTGGAAGGACTTTGAAGTTGTCGAACTTCATCCACGCGGTCTGATTGTGTCGATAAGATGGTGCTTTGCGTACTTTGACGAGGCATCGAAGGTCTTTGATTTCGCAGAGCCGTCCATAGTGGTCGGAAACCCTCGCGATGGCATGCAGGAATCAGCTCGTGACCGCGAACGACGAGAAAAGGTCGCTCTCGTTAGGGATTATTGGGAAAGATTGCCTCGGAAGAACCAAGCAATGTTTCGCGTAAATGGCATCATTCGTTATGATGATATGCAGGTGATCGACGACAAAGGCGATAGCTGGAATGAGGTTCCGCATATATTTACAGACTTCATAAATGGCTCTCCGGTCTCCGGTACTCGCTCCTTTTTAGAAAAGGGGCAGCAGCAAATCGGACTAGATGACTTCACGCGGGTGTCTTTCTTCCCAAAGTCTTTTCCCGAGCCCAAGTTCGGAGAAATCTACAACAAGGAGGGGTTAGCGTTGCCCGATAGGCTGTGTGAACTGTATGCGAACTTCCGGGGCGGAGAGCTGGAGAACTTATTCGATGTTGACGGACGGTTCGGGCACCTGAAACCGAATGATGTTGCTGTCGTCCGGTTCGGACAAAAGGAAGATCGTTTCATCCAGATAACCCACAGGTACGAAGTGTCGGGTGACTATCTGCTAAAAGAACATCCGCAGATGGCTTGGCAGGTGAAGCAGCAAATCGGTCGAGATCCGTTGCCTGATGATTTGATCCAGGTGCTGGAATGCCGTGCCTGTTACAGACATCAATGGGAAGACCAAGTTTAACTTCCTCCAAGCCAACTTATATGAGCTGCCCCCGATCCGAGCGACGGCGGAAGGATTCAATGAAAATTCCGGCTCTTCACCTTGAGCGTATCGATATGCAGGTCGGGAACATAGATGTCCCGCGGCTTGACGGTGCGCTTCGGATTTTCCCTCGGATCAGGACCACCCCCGTGCGTAAAATAATCCGCCTTGGTCAGGGGGAGCGTGAAGGACTGGTCGCGGTCAGCCAAACCGGATAGATCGGCCGAAAGATCGAATAGCTGCTGCGCCACCAGATGGACGACCTCCCCCTCCCGTTGAATACGTCCGTTTATCGCCATCAGCGAAGCCCCCAGAAGAACCCGACGGCGCCGTTCGAACAATGTCGGCCAGACCACGGTGTTTGCCGGGCCGCTCTCGTCTTCGATCGTCAGAAACATCACGCCCTTGGCGCTGCCGGGCCGCTGTCGCACCAAGACGAGACCAGCCGTCATCAGCCAACGCCCGTCGCGCGCACTCATTGCCTCCTCACAGGTGACGATGTTCCGCTCGGTCAGATCGCGTCTCAGGAAGGCGATCGGATGCTCGCGCAATGTCAGCCCCGTATGACCGTAGTCCTCCACAACGTTGTGCCCCTCGGTCATCTGTCGAAGAGTGACTTCTGGCTCCTGCTGTTCGGCAATCACTCGTGCCTCCCGCTCGGAGGCAGCGGCAAAGAGCGGCAGCGGCTCGTCCCGGAGCGCCTTGATCGCCCAGAGCGCATCCCTACGCTGGAGTTCGAGGGACGGAAGGAAGGCGTCGGCCTCTGCAAGTTCTACCAGGGACGCGGCGGGCACTCCGGATCGCCGCCACATGTCGTCGACGCTCTCGAAGGGGAGATCCATGCGAGAGGCGGTGATCCGCGCAACATCGGCTTCTGCCAGTCCGCGCACCATGCGCATGCCGAGGCGGACGGCATGGCGATCACTGCCTTCAGCGGATTCGAGCGTGCAGTCCCACCGGGATCGGTTGACGCAAACAGGTCGAACCTCCACTCCATGTCGCCTGGCGTCTTGGACGATCTGTGCTGGAGCATAGAAACCCATGGGCTGGGAATTGAGGAGCGCCGCACAGAACGCGTCAGGGTGATGCCACTTCACGAAGCTGGAAGCATAGGCGATGAGAGCGAAAGAGGCGGCATGGCTTTCCGGAAAGCCATAGGAACCAAAACCTTCGAGCTGGCTGAAGGTCTTCTCAGCAAACTCTGAGGTATATCCGTTTCGAACCATGCCGCTGATGAGCTTGTCCTTGAACTTGGAGACACCTCCGGTGTGCTTGAAGGTCGCCATCGATTTGCGGAGCTGGTCGGCTTCGCCACCCGTGAATCCTGCACAGACCATCGCCACCTTCATCGCGCTTTCCTGGAAGAGTGGCACCCCAAGGGTCTTGCCGAGAACTGCTTCCAAGTCGGGCGTCGGATAGTCGACCACCTCCTTGCCTTCTCGCCTGCGTAAATATGGATGGACCATGCCGCCCTGGATCGGGCCGGGCCGGACGATGGCGACCTGGATGACGAGGTCGTAGAAGGTTCGCGGCTTCATCCTCGGCAGCATCGACATCTGAGCACGGGACTCGATCTGGAAGGTGCCAAGCGTGTCAGCCTTGCGGATCATGGCGTAGGTCGCCGGGTCCTCCTGCTCGATATTCGCCAAATTCAGATCGATGTTCTTGTGCTCACGGATGAAAGCGAAGGCTTTCGACATGCAGGTGAGCATGCCGAGCGCCAGCACGTCGACCTTCATCATCTTCAACGCCTCGACGTCGTCCTTGTCCCACTCGATCACCTGCCGGTCCTTCATGGTGGCTGGTTCGATGGGGACAAGGTCATCCAGCCTGTCATGCGTGAGCACGAAGCCGCCGGGATGCTGGCCCAGATGCCTGGGTGCGCCCATGAGCTGCTGGGCAAGTTTCAGCGTCAGAACCAGACGGCGGTCGTGGGGATTGAGGTTCAGTTCCCGGACGTTCTTCTCGCTGATCTCGTCCGACCACGACCACATGCCCGATGACAAGGCCTTGATGACATCCTCAGGCAGCCCCAGCGCCTTGCCGACATCGCGGATCGCCCCTTTCGCCCGATACTTGGTGACGGTGGCGCAGAGAGCCGCCTTGTCATGCCCATATGTCTTATAGATCCATTGGACGACCTCTTCCCGCCGCTCGTGCTCGAAGTCGACGTCGATATCGGGCGGCTCGTCACGCTCCTGGGATACGAAGCGCTCGAACAGCAGGTTGTTGGTCTCGGGATCGATGGAGGTGATGCCAAGGATATAGCAGACGGCGGAGTTGGCGGCGGAGCCTCGCCCCTGGCAGAGAATGCCCTGGCTACGGGCATAGCGGACAATGGAAAACACCGTCAGGAAGTACGGCGCATATTTCATGGTTCGGATCAGATCGAGTTCATGCCTGACCACCTTCAGCACCGATTGCGGCAACCCTTCCGGATAGCGGTTCGGAATGCATTCCCGAACATAATGCTCCAGGAATTCCTGGGCGGTCTTGCCCGGTACGATCGCCTCCTCCGGATACTGATAGGTTAGCTCCTCCAGCGAGAACTTGCAGCGGTCGACGATCTCCATCGTCAGCTGTAGAGCCTCCGGATACCGTGGAAACAGGCGTTCCATCTCTTCCGGCGGCTTTAGGAAACGGTCCGCATGTCGTTCCCGCTCGAAGCCGACCTCATCGATGGTCATGTTGTTGCGGATACAGGTGACGACATCCTGAAGCTGCCGGCGGCCGGATTCGTGAAACAGAACATCGTTCGTCACGACCGTCTTCACCTTGAAACGCGCCGCCAGATTGGACAGTTCGTATAGTCGCATCTGGTCGTTCGGTCGTCGACGAAGACATAGCGACAGATAGGCACGATCGCCAAAGATTTCGGCGTGCTTCCTGAGCTGGACGGCACAGGTCTCGTCGGCAAGGTCGGGCACAAGAATTCCGATCAGGCCCTCGGCATAAAGAGCCACATCCTCGATATGGAGAATGCAGTTGTCCTTGCCGCCCCTGGATTTTCCCAGTGTCAGCAGTCGGGTCAGACGGGAATAAGCAGCACGATCCGTGGGGTAGACCAGGATCGACATGCCGTCCTGCAGATCGAGGCGGCAACCGACAACCAGACGGAGCCCAGTGGACCGCGATGCTTCGAGCGCACGGACGATCCCGGCAAGGCTATTGCGATCGACGATGCCGAGCGCCTGGATCCCCAGTATCTTCGCCGTTGCAAACAATTCGTCGGCAGAGGATGCGCCGCGAAGGAAGGAGAAATGTGTGGTGACCTGCAGCTCGGCGTATCTCATGCGAAGATCCCGTGCAGAAACCAGCGATGCGATCCCGTCTCCGGATCGATGCCGTCACCGCTGCGATAGATCCAGAAGCGTTCACCGGCCTCGTCCTCGACCACGAAATAGTCTCTCACCGCTTCCAGCTCAGCGTCGCGCTTCCACCATTCTCCGAATATTCGCTCCGGGCCGTCGGCACGCTTCACTCGACGTCGTTTTCCACGCCAGGTAATGCTGGCAGGAGGATGGTCCGGGAGAAGCGCAATGGCCTCGATGCGATCTGGTTGCGCGAGCAGACGCACAGGCCGCGGCCAATGATGCACCCAAGACTCCACGACTTGTTCGACGGCCGCAGGAATACGCCGGATACTGCGTTCGGGAACATCGGACGCGACCGGTGCCATCCGATAGACGCGCTGCCCGCGATTGCCGAAGATGTCGATCAACGGCGTGATGTCTCCGGCGCTGTCATCGACCAATGAGGACGACCGTTGTTGGTCGGCAAGCGGTTCCGTCACGACGGCAACGAGCGTCAGCTTCTCGATACCAAAACCCGGTTCGATCTTTTCGGTGCGATTCCGAAACAGCTTCGTCAGCCAGGCGATATCACGGGATGGCTTGGCGGTCCCCGCCCGGATGGCCTGCCTGATGCCATCGACCTTCTCGACGATGAGGTCGGTTCGTCGTACCCCGAGCCCCTTGCGCTGCAACTCGGCGACAAGCTGCACGATCAGACGTCCGACATACTTGTTGATGGTCTCCGCCGCACCGATGGGTTCGGCAAAGGAGCGACTGACCTCGATCAGGTCGGGCGTCCGGATCGGGTCAATGGGTTCCGATAGTCGACCGAAGATTTGGTCGAGCCGTCTGCCGATTTCGGGGCCGAAGCGAAGGGCCAATGGTGCACGTGGCGTTGCCGACAGTTCCCCGATCGTCTTGAAACCCAGCGTCCTCAGATCCCCGACGATCTTGTCCGGCAGCCGCAGCCGGGAAATCGGCAGATGTTCGACTGCGCGAACGGTCTCTCCGGGCGGGATGATGACGATCTCGCGGTTGATGGCGCGGGCGCAGGCATGGGCGGCACCCCAGGTGTCGGCGATCGCCACATGGGTCGCAAGCCCCCTCGCCCGGAACCGGTTGGCAATCCCGGTCAGCATCGGCAACTCGCCACCCTGCAGGTGATCCGCGCCTTCCGTATCCATGACGATCCCATCGGAACCATCCATGGCGACAATCGGAGAATACTGCGTGAGCGCCCAAAGCGTGATCCGCTCGAGCACGGTGGCATCGGCTGCGGGATCGGCATCGATCATGAGAAGGCCGCCGAACAGGGCCTGCGCCTCGGCCGCTTTCATGCCGACGCGGACGCCCACCTTCCGTGCCATGGCGTCAGCCGCTGACACCCAGCGTTTGGAGCCGCTCCTTGAGATGACGACGACCGGCTGTTCAGGCGATATGGCGGGATCTGCCCGCCTGATCCTGTCGATCGGAAGGTCCGATAGATAGATGGATACGACCCGAGGCATCACACGCTCCAACGATAAACTCGGCGCATTCGCCTGCTTTCACTCTCATCAATTCCAGGAACCACCTCGCTCGGCCGACACCTGGTACAGGCAATTCTTCCGACGGCAGCAGGCTGACCCGCCACCGCGTCGTCGACGCCGTCGGCTGCCCGAAATCCGACGCTTCCGTCTGCCTGCGCCAACGTCTGACGGCCAGACCCAAGGTGCCCGTCTTCTCGGCGGCCAATTGCAGGCGGCGAGAGGCAACCATCGGCAGCCGGACGATCTCGCCGACAACGGCACCAAGCCCGCCAAAAGCCAAGGCCTCTTCCATCGACGCCAGGACATTCTCCTCCTTGTCGGCCTCGACGAAGACGACCCGATCCGGATGAAGGCCAGCCTGTGCCAGGGCCGGAAAGAACAGGTCCGGCCGGGTGAGACACCAGACGATCTTTCCCTTCGTCCGTGCGGCAATTCCGGCAACAAACAGGGCTGCCGCCGCACCATCGACGACACCAGCCCCACCGCCGGCGAACTCGTGCAGAGCGCCATAGGCAAGGCCACCTCCGGGAAGGACGGCGTCGATCTCAGGAACTCCGAAGGGCAAATGGTCTGCTTTACGTCCGACAGGCCGCTCCAGGGCGGCAATGCGGGTACGCAGGTCCGATATGACGTGCTCGCGGGCAGCCGCCATTATTCACTGAATCCTTTCGGTTCATGGGGTAAAAGCACGACCTGATGTCGTCACAAATGACCTATGTTCCTGTTCTGTTCTTAATCCCAGACCAAGTCAAGATGGATCAAAACAGGAATTTATTCCCTTGGTTTTAGAGGATTTGAAAATACCGTGATGATTCAGGCCAATAGGACAAGGAAGCAACCAAGCATTGCTGTAGAAATATTTTGCGCTTCTTGATTCCGAGCGGTTACTATGTTCAGGGCACCATACACAAGCCAGCAGCCCTTCACCGGATAGTCCGCCACCTGCCAACGCAACGATGATTACATTCATACAGCAACATCTATGGACTTATCGACTTGTCTTGGTGGGCGTGACGTCTCTTGGATTATATTTTTATCCAGACGTCTTCACGATCGTACCGATCGCGCTTCTGCCAGCTCTCATTGGCGCACTCTACAGCTCATCACGCGAGAGATATAAAAATAACTCGCGGGCGAAGGCCGCGATAGATTGGTACGACGGTGTTGTCTGGATTTGGCGCGGCTTTCCGTCAAACACAATACAATGATCAGCGCCAGGCGACCGAATTCTTGCTCCTGCGGGATGTTTTAGTTGGCGGTGTGGCGGGATTTGAATCCGATCGCATGAGTCCGTTTAGCATCGGCACGGACCGCATCCCCGGTATCATTCCTCCAGGCTTATTCGTTTTGCCTATCCGCCCCGCCATTTTTGTTCTGACAAGCGTGCTGCCGCTACTCAAGCGCAAGGCTGGAATGTTCTGTAAACGAACTCTCGCCGAGGCTAGCCTCGGCGGATATGCCGCAGACATGTTCATCGACATTAGTCCAGCCGCGGTTAGCGGAAGCACTACCTTCAGGTACGTCCTGATGATGGAGTTATCAACAACCAATCGCACGGAGACGTTGTATGAGTAACTGCGCGTGCTATCGTCTGTGCAGAGCTAAGTGAGTCTTGTTCGACGACGAGGAGCCATGGACGAATCCTTGAAAACCGCGAGCTTCCAATCACGGGTGCAGGATTGGTTTCAATCGTGTTTCCCGGCAGCAGCCCAGGCCGATCTCGATGAGCGTACACATCGATTTCTTGAGGAGGCATTGGAACTGGCTCAGGCTTCCGGATGTAGTTCATCAGACGCGCACGCGCTTGTTGACTATGTATTTTCCCGTAAGGAAGGCGACGTTACACAAGAGACTGGCGGCGTCCTGGTAACGCTCGCTGCGCTGTGCTCCTTACGAGGGCTGGTCATGGCTGAGGCCGGTGAAAAGGAATTGGCTCGGAACTGGTCACGCATCGAACAGATTAGAGCGAAGCGGGCGTCAAAGCCTCAAGGATCGGCATTGCCTAAATGATCGCTCTCAGCAAAGACAGCGTGGCACAAGCCACGATCGGAAGACTGCGAATCGAGAGCCGCATATAGCAGATGGGCACGCAGGTTTCGTACGCTAGTCCCGAGCTGAAGAACCAATGCCTCGACCCGGTTATGGCAGAGCAAGCCTATGGCCGGACACATGCCGACCGGCTTGCCACCATGATCGCTGACGCGGAAGCGTTCGAAAATGCGCGCGAATGGCATGATTTCCTTGGGGAGGACCTAGTGTCGGCTGCAACAAAATCCTTTCGCGTTGCGTTTGGTACGTTATACACGGCCTCCTTCGAGGCTATCGACAACTACCAACTCGTTGATGGGGCTGGACAGGTCGACTGGTCGACTGTTCAATATATCAAGCTGACTGAAATTGCGGGCCAACAATGATTGAAGAGCGTTCGACACCAGACTGGTTTTCGAAGCCTGGCGATTCCATTCGGACGGTAATGCAACGTCGTGGCATTGCAGCTCGCGAACTGGCTGCTCTATTTGATGACGGCATGGACAAGGTTCGTGCCCTTTTGGATGGCTCAGCCACAATCGACGCGGACGCGGCAGAACGGCTCGCGACGTTGCTCGGGGCTACACAGAAGTTTTGGTTGACTCGGCAGGAGAATTTCGATTCTGCCGTCGCTAGGGCGGTCGAGCGCATTCGCGAGGCGGACAACGAAGATCTTGTTCTTTCATTACCGGCGCCTGGCATAAAGCCGCGCGGACGAATGACTAAAGAGAGGAAGAGTGAGGAAGTCCGCCGCCGTTTGGTTTACTTCAACGTTCCCACGGTTGCGTCGTGGAGTCAGCGTTACGGAAAGCTAGTCGGTGAGACCGACTTTAGAAGTTCAAATACCTTCTCTTCGAGCAACGACGCGATGCTACTCTGGCTGCGCCGCGGAGAACTCGAATCCGACATGGTGACAACTCACACTTGGAACCCAGGCAATTTGGAAGATCGGTTGGAGGCGATCCGTAAGCTATCGCGCGTTCGTCATCCGGAGAGTTTTCTTCCAAAGCTCCGAGAGCTTCTAGCGGAAGTCGGCGTTGCGCTCGTCGTGGTAAAGCCGCCGAAAGATTGCAAGGCAAGCGGTGCAGCGAGGATGGTCGACCCCGACAAGGCGATGATTCTTATGAGCTTCCGATATCGTTCCGACGATCACTTCTGGTTTACGCTCTTCCATGAAATCGGGCATCTTATATTGCATCAGGCCCACACCTTCGTCGATGGAGACGAGACTCCAGTGGACGACAAGGAATTGGAAGCGAACGGCTTCGCGGAAAGCTGTATCATTCCTGCCAATCGCGCATCCGAATTCGAACGGCTTCGCGCCGACCGCGACGACGTCCTCAGATTCAGCGTCTCAATCGGTGTTGCACCGGGGCTCACAGTGGGGCAAATGCAACACCGAGATATGATTGGGCCCGACAAACTCAACTATCTCAAGCGGCGCTGGAGCTGGGATGAGATCACTCCCGCCCTCGCCTAACGGCTATCCCTTGTAGTGAACAAAACTCGAGGGGCTCTTCTGCCAGTTGCAGAGGGCGTCTTCCATAACTTCCATGCCTACTCCAAGATCCTGGTCGAGCCTGTCGAGCCAAACCTGAAGCTCACGGTCGTGGGTTCGATTCTTTGTATTCCCCAGAAATAGGAGGCGTACTCCAGACTTAGGACCTGTCGCTGTGTCGAGATATGCTGAAGCGGCGGCGAGCGGCGCGATCTTGTAGCGTCCGATCAGCGCGAGATAGTCGAACCTGGCGAGCCTGCCGAATGTTGCGATGGTCATGCCTCGATATAGCGAGTCGAAGATCACGCCGGGGTTATTGCCGCTTGCCCTTACAGCGTCGGCAAAGAACTTACGGTGGCCATCTTGTCCAATCCACGCAAGGTAGCTGGAAAGCACGCTTGCAAAGCAACGGTGAGAATCGGGCCTGAGGCTCTCATACTTTCTATGGTTCCCGAACTTGCCGCCAATATCTTTCCAATTCTGTGCGAGCCAATCGATCATGGCTTGCGGATTTGCGCTGACCGTCTTCCAGTCCCAAACTCCCTTACCCAGCACTCCATAGACGTCACGTAGTCGCCGCCAGCCGGTTGTCGGCCGGGCAAAGTGCGTCATCAGAAAGATCAGCCAGCAAGCCTCCTCGACATCGTTCTGCTGTAGATGGAACGCGACCGCGCGCTCAGCATCGAACATTTCGGAATTTGGATTGGCTCTGCGGCAATCTACGGCCTTGAATTGGACGGCTTGATAATAGTCCTCCCGACGAAGACTGGCGATGAACTGCCAGGCAAGTGTCTCTCGCGCGGCGTCGCTGTCTACGCCCGGAAGAGCTCGAACGCTCACAGAATGGCGGCGCAATGCCTCGGAAAGCCGACGACATTCAGCCTGTCGCTTCGGCCACATTTGTAGTCTCCCCTTCGGCCTTCTTGATTACATTTCCATGTTCGCGCATGCGACGGCGACGTGTCATAAAGTTGGCGAAAAATTCGTTTACGAACTGGCCTTTAAGCACGCCAACTTTGCTGAGATCAGTTGTCTTACGTTGCCTTGTAGCCCAGTAGACTTGGATGAGGCGCATCAGATCAGCCCAATAGGGCTCCTTAAACTCAACTGCGGCATCCACATCCTCGCCGCTTCGTATTCTCTGCTCGAGCGCAATGATCTTTTTAGCCTCCGTGAATGGATCGCATTTCGGCATCTCCGGCATGATTGATGTTTTCTGCCAACCTTCCGCATGGTAGGCCTTAAGAGCCTCTACGCTCCGGTCATAAACATGCATACTCCCTACATAGTGATAGTATTCACCGAGTTCGCACTGTAGACGGCGAGCCATCATTTCCTGCAACATGGTAAAACAGAAGACATCATGTGGTAGTCCGAGGTAGGCATCGTTCGATCGCATCGTAACCGATAGATAAAGGCGGCCGTCCCGGACGAGAAATTGCATCGTCGTTGTACAAGGTATTTCCTTAAAACGTCGCGTGATATCGGCAGCATCAAAGAGCTGGATCACCGCGCGTTTGGACTCAGGATTTTCTTCAAGAAGCCTGACAACATTGCCAATCTGATTGATATCGCCGCGCATCGCGTGAAAGCGTGGCCCGTATGCGCCATGAATTACTCCGTCTTCAGCATCGTCCCTGTATCGACCTATGTAGGGTTCGATGAACTCAAGTTTGTCGGAACCATGTAAATACCAGAGCAATTCACCGAGGGCGGAAAACGGCTTGCCTCTGTCTTGTGATCGACTGACCCTCGCAAGCGGATTCTTGATGCGAAGGGTCACGCCCAGGATTTCCAGAATTCCTCCACGAGTTCCCACCGCCGCAGCCCCCGAAGACAGAAGTCTTGGGTAGAGGTCCATCAAAACGTCGTCGATTCCTTCGTGCTCGATTTCCACGTGATCGCCCCGAATCCATTGTTCGCCAAGATCGTATGACGGATAAATTAGATTGCAACTATTTGATTTATTATAAAAGCACACATCGCCACCAAGGACTGTAGTGGATAGCGCACGCCACGCTGTGTCGTTCCCGCCCCTCGATGGTCCACGTCATGACCTCGGAGCCGATCGCCACGCCGATGACGCTCTGCACGTCGTTGATGCTCAACGCCGGGAATGCCTTCGAACGCTCCTTCACCAAGGCACTTCGACTTAGGGCTGCCGGCCAAGTCATTGCCGAGCACGCGGCATTCCTCGCCAGGATGTCGGCAAGTTCGTTGCCACCAACCCCGGAATGTCCTCTACACCGTTCCACGACTACATCCGGATGCTGTTCCAGAAGGGGTCGAGTCGCTGCCAGATCTCCATGTCGTTAATCGGCCGCCGTCGCGCGTGCGGGGTTCGGCGTGATCCGCTGCCAGCCGTTGCTGCGCCATATGGTCCTCCATCGACAGCAGCCTTTCTATGACCTGGGCGGCGTCCGTCCAGAGCGTGACCCACCGTGCCGGAGCCTCGGCGGCGATCCAGGCCATCGCGCTCAGAACAGCGAGGACTTCGAACGTGTTGTTCGATGTGCTGATCCCCTTGCCGTAAGCGGCAAACAACTGGCTGTCACCTTCATAGACGACGGCCGCCCATCCTCCGGAGCGGGAGGCGGCGTCGAAGGAGCCGTCGGTGTAGGTGTGAAGCGCGTCGGTCATGCGGAGGGCATCGCATTGATAGGGAACCGATGGCGATAGGACACCAAAGCTAAAGCTGATTTGGGCCGTAGACACCAGCCATTGGGGGCGTCCCTTACGCTAGAGGTCTGCATTCACCGGTTCTGGATTGGCCGGTATCGGCATGTTGGGAGCAGCTTGGGCTCGGACGTTTCGTTGCTGATCGTTGAAGTGCACCATGAGAGGCCTGCGTGAACGAGAGGCCTTGCCAACCAGAATTCCGTGGCGCGCCTTCAAGGTTGGCAATGCCGTAACGTGGTATGATCCCATGTAGTTCTTCAAGAAGTCGAAGCCTGTTTCGTCGAATGCCTGAAAGGACACAACGGTGTTGCATTGGTTCAGAACGCTCTTCGTGACGTTGGCAGTGCGTTGCGAGACGATAAGAAATCCTAGCCCGTACTTCCTTGCTTGGAGCACGATCTGAGCAGTGCGGTTGACATTGTCTCGCAGGTTTTGCGTCGGATTGAAGTTCCACTCGGGAACGAGCAGATGAGCCTCCTCGAGGACGAGGAGGACCTTCGGCCGGGGGTTCAAGACATCCGCGTCTTGTCGGTGCGCCTTGCACCAGTCTAAACACACCTGCGCCACCTCGAGCGTCTGGTCTATTGGATTCCGATCCGAAGATGCTGTCTCAACGATGCCGATAGAGTGCGCGTCCGAATTAAGAAGAGCACGCAAGGCGCCCGTCGACGGAACCATCACAGCATCATGAAGGTACCTTTGGTAGTCACCCGTAGGATCGATGCAGATAGCCTTGATGCCCTGCTGGGCGCATTGTTCGATCAGAGCGTACGTCAGAAAGGACTTTCCGCTTCCTGTAACACCGAGGATTGCCGCGTGATAGAGGACGAGGCCATGAGTGTCGATCACGACGTGGTAGTTCGAATTCGGTACGTTCCCGACCACCATCTCGGAAGCCGCGGGCTCGTAGACGGGTGCCTGCTCGTCCTGATCCATTAGGAAGACCGGCGCGCGTTCACGCGCGACCCAGTCGTGGGTGTCAAACCCGCCGCGCTGCTGATCCCAGCGACCGATCTGTTCTGCCTCGCCTTCAACATATGCGCGCTCCCCGCCGGTGAGCGCGATCTCTTCATTAATCCGCCCGTCGAACACTTGATAGAATACGTTGCTGTCGCCACTGCCGACACGGAGCATGGAACCCGCCCTCACGTCCGGGGATCCGAACAGCTCGAACTTCACCTGGGAGATGCTACTTCCCTTCGCGACGGTTCCAACAACCTTCGCCAAGGTGGCGACTTCAGCATCGTCTATGGGTGGTTGGACGGCTTGTCTCTCGTCGTCGCTCACGGTGACCATCAGCGAGTTCTCGTTGAGCTGGGCTTCCGCAACGCTGCTCCTGATGAGCGCTATAGCAATGCGCGTCTCCGATGCCGAAGATCTTTCCCCGATGACGATTCCCATGCAGTGACATGGGCGCGCACCGGACTGCGCGAAGCCCACAAGCTGGTGCAAATGTGTTCTCGTGTCTCCAACGCGGGTGCAGAACACGATGGACGGCGCAAGGAAGGAATGGGTGACTCCGAGCACCTTCCGATCCGGAAAGTTTCTGGATTTCCGAATAGTGCGGGCCAAGGTTGGTAGCTGCAGGTTGGCTCCAAGCAGGATGATACCCCAGACGATCACAAAAACCTTCGTCTGAAGATTATTCACGTCGAAATAGCTGATTATCGCAAGTATGAATACCAACGAAAAGATGACGTCGGCTTTCCCTATAGCGACCGTAATTTGATACACTAAGGAACGTATCCTGCTCTCCTCCCGCCGAGCCTCGGTGCCAAGATCCCAGGACAAACCGACGGCAGCGGCTCCGAGGAAAAACGAGCCCCACCGGAGCGCCTCCCACCATTCGCGGTGTGGAGGGGACGTCAGAGATGAAACACCGACAAATACGGCAACGCAGTTTAGGAAGACATCGTTCGGTTTAGTGAACCGGTACTCAGTTACGAATCTTCCCAGAAGCAGCGTGAACAGTCCTGCGTTGAACCAAATCGAGTCGGCACCTGAAGGCAGAGCGAGCGATCCAGTATGCAGCCATAACAGAGCGAGGAGGAGCACCATCCCACCGCAGAAGCCGAGCAAGCCGTAGTTCTTATTCATGGCGTCGAGTTGGCCTCCGCGGATAGCCCATAGGGGATCGTCTGCACGATTCCCGCGATGAGCCGGTTCATCTGCGATCCGTTCTTGAAATAGTCGAGTAGATAGTTCCTCACCTGCTTGTCCATCGCGCGAGACCCGACAGCCGAGGCCCATGCCAGCCAGTCGGAGCGCCCCTCGCGCAGAAAGGTCTCGCGCATTTCCAGCAGACCATACCGCAGGTCCGGGATCTCCAAGATCTTCGCCCGAGTGACGTCCGTGGCGCTTGGGTGATGGTATAGCGCGTTGATGATCACTGGCGCGCGGTTTGTATCGAGCAGGTATCCCTCCAGCATCATGCCGAACCAGAACAATTGGTATTCGCCAACATGACGGTCGCCTGTCACCACCCTCAACACGATTTCCGCTATCGAATCCTTGTCCCTTGCCTCGGCGCAGAGCCCATAGAAATTCTTCGCGAGGTGGGGGAAACCTTCGGCGAACAACCCAAGAAACTCCTCCATGACCTCCACATGGTCACGCATGACGATCAAAATCAGTTCAGCGTCATCCTCGGAAAGATGACCTTCCCTAAGGATGGAAAGTATGAATTCAATCTCCTCTTCATCGAGCGCAGTGCCGGCATCATCGCCGCCATCATCGTCATCAGCATAATTCGTGATTATCAGGTGACGCCGCCGTTGAAGCAGGCGCTTCTTGATCTCGTTCAGGTGTTCCTCAGCCTCGTCGGTTTGCGGCATGCCTCCAGTCCTTGTCTTGCTGGAGTTTACCGACAGGCCCTTTAGACCTAGCAGCCGTTGAATTTCATCGAAGTCTGCCTTTAGTTCCTCAAGGTTGTTGCCGAAGAGATAGACGTCGTCCATGAAGCGGACGATTCGGGATGCCTTGACCATTGACGAATCCTCGATGAAACGCAGGAAGTCGTTGCCGATCATCTTCGCTGGGTAGAGACCATGAGGCAGACAGTCCATCGATCTGCCTGCATTCGTCTCCCTGAAGAACTTGCCAAACGCCTCGACTGTCTTCGGTTCAGATTCGAGTGCAGCGAACCAAGCATGCAGATCGTGGTGATAGACATTGTTGAAGTAGGACGCGACGTCAAAGGAGATGAACTCCTCGAATCGAAAGGTTCCGTCCCAAACGGCCTGCTTAAAGTCGGCATAGCTTTTGGACGGAGAGAGAGGGCGGCCGTCTTGGAAGCGGTATCCGAAGTGTTCTCTGGTGCCCCGGTGCGGCTTGCGGAGTATCCTCCTGGAGTTGAACACCAAGTGATAGAGATAATACTCGGCAACTGGGTCAAGCTTCACCGTGCGCCGAAGATGGATTGCGTCCTTATTCGCGTGAACCCTCCGCTGAGGAAGGAACGAGCCGCCTCCGTCCACAAGCTCTTGCGCGTAGGTGAGCAGTTCGTTGGCACCGTATTCAACAAGAATCTTGTTCGTAGTCAGAGGAAACAGCGTCCGAGGGAAGTCTTCGAGAAAGAATTCTTTGGACCCATATGGTGGCGGCCTTCGCGTCTTGGCCAAGTGTCTGTTCCTCCTGACATCACCTTACCGCAAGCTCTACTAGCATTATTAGATCGCACTAACAATCTACGCGCGCCACAACGCTCACTAGCGGACTTCGATCATGAATACTTTAGGATAGAGCGTTGATACTTAATCTCCGCCGGCTCTGTCCTCGTGGAACACGCTGCAGATCTACCCTCGACAGGGAGGGGCCTCCACGAAATCTTCGAAATCCATTAAAGAGGTGCCGCTGCCTGATACGAAGCCAAATGACTTGATATCAAGGCAAGAGACCGGCTTCAGCATCATCCCTACCCTCCTGAGACGACTGCCGGAGTTCCATCCACATTGGGTTCGGCCACATCTATTTACCCGCGTCCAAGCGCTATTCCCGCACATCTCCACCCCAATTGTCTGGCACTAATCGCTGCTGAGCAAGGGCTGCATAGCCGCGGCCCCGTCCGCCTTACAGGATGGCCGCAATGTGCCTGGATCTGACAACGCCGGACTTGGGCAGAAGGTCTTCGCTGGAAATTGCGCAAGCTGTCATGGTTGGGATGTCGACGCCGTTCGCCGGCCTCAAGGGGAGCAAGACCCCGAACGACCCGCTCGGCTCCAATGTTGTCCAGATTGTCCTGAGCGGTCAGAAGGCAAAAACCGCCACGAGCGTCGCCAGCATGCCCTCCTTCCGCAGGTCGCTCAACGATAGCGAGATCACAGCGGTTGCAAACTATCTGGTCGGCCGCTTTGGAGACAAGGCTGGCTCCGTCACGCTTGAGCAGGTGGCAAAGTAGAGGGTTGGTGAGCAACCGATCGATTTCGGAAGGTATCTCGCTTGGTTTGCCGCCAGTCCAGGTGTCATAATCCTGCCGGCTTGCGCGCTCTTCTTTTCGCGCCTACACCGCGCTCGCGCTATCGCAGTTTAGCGGGCAAAGCTGGAATCCAACATGCAGTACGACGCCATCACTCTCGATACAAACTTGTTCAATCACAACAGCTTTAACCTCGAAGGGGGGATGCTCGGCCAGCTCACGCAATTCCGAGAGGGCTCCGCAATGCTGGTTCTTTCGGAGATCGTAATCCGCGAGGTGAACAAGTATCTCAAGGAGAAAGCCAAGAATGCCCGAGACAAGCTCGGTCAAGCGATCAAAGAGGCCAGGGAGAGCGGCGTGCTTTCTGGGGACGCCATGGAGGCACTCGAAAAATCTCATCAGGACGCGCTGCTCCCAGAAGAAGCTGCAAGAAAGCGGTTAAACCGCTTCGCGGCCGACACCAACCTTTCTGTTGTCGCGGGACACGATGTCGACGTGAAGGAACTCATTCGACGATACTTTTCTCCTGCTCCACCATTCGAGGGCTCGGGAAAGAAAAAGAGCGAATTTCCCGATGCCATTGCGCTCATCACGCTGGAAGCCTGGGCGAGAAAACACTCAAAGCACATACTCGCGATTTCCAAGGATCAGGGTTGGCAGGCGTACGCGAAGACATCGGAGTTCATTGACGTTGAGGAAGATCTTGCCGTTGCTCTTGAGAAATTTCAGGAAGATGCAGAAGAAGCTCAGGCGCATTTCGAGAGCTTGCTCAAAGCCGCCGACGCTGAGCCCGCTACCGCATTGCGGGACGAACTTGTAAGCCAGTTGGCAGATGCCGTGGGAGAACTTGCAGTTGAAACGGACGCTTCAGCAGGTTTCAACTGGGAAGCCGATGAGAGTGCTCGCCTGATTTACACGGATTTCAAATTTCTACACAATGGGTCGGCGTACGACTTCAAGGTGGTTCAGGTCGGCAAGAGGCTTATCGCTGCGAAGGTGAAGCTGTTCGTCACGGCTAAAGCCGAAGCCGATTTCACCTTTTCCGTATACGATTCCACTGACAAGGACGAGGTGCCCATGGGTTCAAGCTCAGCTCAGAGACTTGTGGACTTTGAGGCATTCGCACTCGTTACCTTCGAAGGGGACTTCGACAACCTTGACAGCGTCACCTGCACCGCTGTCGAAATCGTCGACACCGAGATAACGGTGAACTTCGGACACATTGAACCTGACTGGAGCGACGATGACTACGACGAGGATCGATGGCGCGTCGACGAATAACTCGATACCCACCGGCTGTTCCAGCCGAAGCCAGCGGAAATCCCGACGAAATTGATGTTCACGATTGCGATCGACGAGCAACGCCACCATCCTCGCATGACGAACGAACCACTCCGACGTCATTTTCTTCCGGTCTTCTTTCTGAAGAAATGGGCAGGCGCCGACTGGTGGCTCGTCGAATTTAGCAAACCGTTCGGGAACGTCGTTAAGCCAAAGTGCGTTCATTCCAAGGCCACCGGCTTCATCAACAAGCTTTATGCGCTCGCAGGCTTAACGAGGGAGCTGTCCTACGAGGTCGAAAAAACTTTCTTTGGCCTGTCGGTAGTGGAGCGGCTACAGCGCTCGACGTGATGCTCGCCGGGCAGCAACTCAGTCCGGCTGAATGCGATGCCTAGGCGCGCTTCTTAATGTCGCTCCTGATGAAGATGCCGCCAAAGATCGCCCTCTCAAGGAGTTGGTGCGCAGCGTCGATAGCTAGATCGGCGGTGGTATCGGGCGAATGATTCTTCGCTATGTCCCGGAGGAGTACCGCAGCGAGGATTGCAGATAAACTTTGAATCGCTGCTAGAACGGCTTTCCAAGCATCTGAAATATTTCAGCTTTTCTACTTGCGATCGGCTCTCAGGCGCAACCTTCGCGGCTTCGCCAACCGTCACCGAAACCCGCGACCGGATTGTGCTCGATAGGCCGCAAGTCATGGTCAGGTCCAACGAGGCATCACAATAACACGGCGTCCTCTGCGCCGGACGCCTTCTTCTTCACCCAGAGATCGCTCGTCCGCTCCACCTCCATCAATTCAGGTGGATATACTCGTTGTTGGAAGGCCAGGAGATCATCGAGGGTGCCTGTCATCCAGCTATTGTAGTCGTCCCGATGAAGTATCACCGGCATCCGGTCGTGAACTGGCGACACTGCATCGTTCGCCGTCGTCATGGCTCCCGAGTAGACCGATCCCCATTCGTCCGACATACGCCACAGCCCGCCCCAGGCGAAAATTGGTTCATCAGGAAGACTGAACCAGGTGCGGGTTTTCTTCCCCTTGGGTCCTTCCGGCTCGGCAAAATGCGTGACGGGTATAAGGCAGCGCCATTGGGGTTTGCGTGCGACGCCGATCCACATCGCCTTGGTGAGATCTGCAATGTTGTTCACCGGGATGGGCTTCGCATCAGGCTTCATGGTCTTGAGGCGCAGAGGAAAGCCCCAGATCATCGATCGCATCTCCCGTGAGCCGTCCTGCTCGGTGACGACCATGCCAGGCGTGCCGGGATAGACCTCCTCCGGAGAGTTGGATTTAACCGGGTTGGCCACCCCGAAATAACGGGCCACTTCTTCCGCGGACTTCCGAACCGTATACAAGTTGCACATGCTGCTGCGATCCTTTCGAGCATAAGGTGCTTCATGCGAGGCTAGATTGGCATGGTCTCCGGGTTGAGGAAAGACTTCGGGCGCGGAGGCATGCCACCCCTCCATAGATCGCAGGTCGGCAGCACTTCGAATTCATCCGACGGCAACGGCTCGCGAAACTGGCAGGCGATGACGTCCTTTATGCTTCCATGGAGCCAGAGGTCCCATTCCGCCCTCTTGAGGAGGACTGGCATACGGTCGTTGAACGGCCGCACCAGTTCGTTTGCCGTCATCGTCATGCCTGCGAACACAGGACCAAATTCCGGCGTGTTCCGGCAGAAACCGGCCCAGGCAAGCAAGGGCTCCTTTGTATTGGAGAACCAGGCTCGAGTCTTTCGGCCCTTGGGACCATCCGGGTTTGCGAAATGGGTGATCGGGATGAGACATCGATAGCGTGGGTCGAAGACGATTCGGTCCCAGAGGGGATTGGTGAGATCGGCGACCAGACCGATACGTCCGGGCGGCTCGCTATTGAACTGCATCCCCCGTGTCTGTCGAGGAAAGCCCCATGACACGGATTTCAGCAGCCGAAGGCCATCCTTTTCGATGACGATCAGACCGGGGCCTCCTTCGATCGTCTCACTCGGCACGGCGATCTCGGGCACAACGTCAACCTTGAAATGCCGTCCAATCTCCTCAGGCGTACGAGCAACCACATATAGCCTGGACATCGCGCCAACCCCATCGTCTCGGTGCCTTCCAAATAACACAGGAACAAAATGAGAACAACCGTCCAGAAGGAAGCGGAAATCCCTTGCTGGGTGACCAGATAAGGGTAGATCTTGACTCGCTCTCAAATTAGAACATAATGAGAACAAATTGTCGCACCGAAAGCCGGCGGCGCAATTCCATATCGACAAATCAGCATCTGGAATTCCCCTAACATCAGGGGAGCAGGGAGACTATTGCCCATGACATCCGAAGCTGCCTGCAGGAACGAGCCGGTGCTCGACCAGATCAGTGCTGCGCTCAGCCTTTTTGAAGGTGACGCCAATGCCACAATCGGAGCATTGCTCGCTGAATTGCAATTTGTCCGCGGCCAGCTTGCCCTTTGCGAAGCGGGAATGAGCGTCGGCTTTACCCGTGGGTGGGTCCCGACCTTTGACAACGGAGGAAATAGCCATGTTTGAATATTCGAGAGACCCGCGCCCCAGAGAAGGCGTTCTCAGCATGACCGAGGCCGAGGCGATGGCGCTTTATGAGTTTTTCGGCCATCTGAACCGGAATGCATTCGATACATTCAGGGACGACAGGCCCGGTTTCCGAGGCAAGTCGCGCGAAATGCGGCGCCATCTCGACAGTATGCGCGAGCTACTGGGGAAGGTGATGGACTATCCGACCTTGGACGAAGAACTTTATTGGGATGAGCCAAAGCCGCTGAACTCTGATGAGGTTCACGATTTACTACTGACCGAAGTTGGCAACCGGACCGGTATCCGCTTCCTCCAGATTCCGGTTTACTGGATCGACGACCATAGATCCTTCGGTACGCTCGAGCTTGCGGTTGACGACGAGGCTGACGAAACCTGCGGCCTCTTCCGAGTCGAGGATCTTGCTGGAATGCAGATCGACTGTGGGCCGGGCTGGTCTCAATCTGGCGCCGATCTCGACGAGACCATCCGCACATTCATCAATGCCTTTCCAATGCAGCAGTTTGAGGCCCGGAACGAAGAGTGCATCAACGATATGCTCGCCGCGAAGGCAGCTTGAAATTAGCAGCGCGGCGGTGCACGCGACATCGTCGCCTAGGAGGCGATGTCGAGCCCGCAGGTGTTTTAGATTTTCGTGATGAACGATTGTCAAAGCTGGCAAATCAGTCCACCTTTCGGATATGTCCGACATCGCACCGCCAGCCGTGGACGATAATCACCCTGACAGGAATCTTCACTGCCAGGATTAACTTCAAGTCGAATTCAGAGCGTTCGTAGGTCGGGCGACGGAGGCCGGTTGGTGTGAACGCGAGGTCTTGTTGGCGATCGCCGACCTCGTCGACAATCAGCTCCTCTCCCTCGATAACAACGCGAACACGGATGCTCTGCTCGCGCCCCTCAATCGGATGACTTAGGTTGACCGGGAACCATCTTTCTTCGCCAAATTTCAATTGAACGGACATTCGCAGGGCCACCTTGTAAGCCCCTATCGTCGGCGTCCACTACCAGAAGGCGTTGAATTGCATTGTGTCCGTGAGCTGATATCCATTCCCGCATGAAACTCATCATTGCAAGCCTCACCCTAGTTCTACCAGCTTCTCCAATGCTTGCTGCACAGCCAGCAGAGGCAAGGGTCTCGGTCTGCTTTACGCCGGCGGAGCGGTGCGAGGAGCGCATTGTTGATGTCATCGACAGGGCGCAGTCCTCGATCCGTTTGCAGGCATATGGATTCACCTCCCTACCCATCATTCCCGCCTTGCAGCGCGCCGCGAAACGCGGCGTCGAGGTTCTGGCGATTCTGGATAAGGTGAATGAGCGAAAGTATTCCGGTGCAACACTGCTCGAGGCTGCTGGAATCCCAGCCTGGATCGATTTCGAGCCGGCAATTGCGCACAACAAGATCGCTATCGTCGATGGCCACCTGGTGATTGGCGGCTCATACAATTTCACCGCCGCTGCCCAAAAGCGAAACGCGGAGAACGTCACCTTTATCGATAGCCGAGAGATCGCCAAGCGCTTCACCGAGAATTGGGATGAGCGGCTCAAAGCCGCTCGCACATTCGACGGCTCGAATTAGGAAGCAACCGATGAATAGAAATCGCGAGGTTCTGTCGCCCAAGACCCGTGCGCTTCTCAAGTCACTGCATCAGGGCATTGAGCTGGAAGCCCAGATCGGGATACTCCTTCACCAATTCAAGGCGATTCCGCCGGCGTCAATTGCCACAGTCTCGCTCCAGATCCGCCACTAAGCTCAACTTTATGCGATGCCGACCGGTTCCTTCTGGACCAAACTGTCGAAACCGCAGATGTCCTTGAAACTTCCCGAGCAGACGCCTAGCCTGGAGTTCGTCTACATCTTCCATGGCGATGGCTATCTGCGTGAGGCTTTCCTCAACAAGATCAAGGGCGGACTCCAATCTCCCTTCCTTGTCGCAGCGGTCATGTGGCGAATGAACGATTGGGTCGGACCGGTTCGCACGGCGGCATTCTTCTGTGCACAGCGCGTGTTCCCACTCACACAGCCCGATATCATCGCTCGCGCTGCGCTTGATTTGTTTGGACGGCAACGTGGTTGGCAACGATGGGGTAAGCCTGAACGATCCATGATCGAGCAGCTCTACGCTCGGCCAGATATTACAGCCGAACTCGCAAAGCTGCTGATCCAGCAAACAACAGCCCGTCGCCATAGACGCTGCGCCACGCGCTGCGCGCACCCTTGCTCGATGGCCACTTGGAGGACATCTCCATCAGATCAGTGAACCCGCTGGTGCGGGCGATTGCGGCCGAGGCGCTAATCGACGGAAAGGCAAGATGGCGATCCGGTTTTCTTCGGGAATGGATCGACAAACGCTATAATCTCAAGCGGTGGATCCCAACCTACAGTCACAGAGAGCTTGCTTGTTCAGTCTCACCAATCGAAGTCGCTGACAGAGCAATCCTAGATCGATCGCCGGTGGCAAGACGCGTCGTCCTGGACAGTGTCGGCCGCAACTCGTTGCGGGTAGATGCCGGGCGGCAATATGACCGACAGGTCGAATTCGACAAATCTGGAGCCGTGCGGGAGGCGGCCGCATTTATTCTGCGCCCCTGACGGTGGCGCCGCACAACAACTTCGCTGATGCCGCCGCCATCGCTAGCCATCAAATGGACGACGGAAAGGATTCAATGATGGCCGACGACGTTGCAGCGAGGGCCCTCCCCTCCGAAACGCCAATCTCGGAGAGACACTACTGCGAATACCCTACCGATCGGCGTGCAATGTTGACCCCTTATCTGGTCAATATTGCACGCCGAAACACAAGCCAACGATCCTGGCAAGCTAGCGCAGTCGGTTCTGTAGCCTGTCGTTCTGAAGCCTATTGATTGTCTGATTGAGGCGATCCTCCACCTCTGGAGAAATCAGCAATTGAGGAATTCCGATAAGCGGTTTCTTGTGAGCGCCGGGACGGGGCGGCGTTCCCACCAACCCCGGCTGGCCTGGAAAATTCGTGACTCGCACATCTATGACCTGAGGACGAGGAGTGGCGTCGGTATAAGCAATGTCGAGTGTATTCGTCTTATCCGAGTAGGCGCCCATGTTCACTCCCACTCCGGTTATGCGCTGAATACCGAACGTCGGATCGACGGATGCGGACGTTTTGATTTCGAACGAAATCGTATAGCCGAGATCAGCGAGATTGTTTTGAAACGGTGGGCCGGCTGCCGCCCCGCCTTGAGCACTAAGAGCCTCCTCGAGACCTTCTCCAATGCCGAGACTCCCCCGGAACATCTTTGGTGGAGCTACAGGACAGTTCTTTACGGCGGGAAGGTCAGCAAGCTTGAACTGCCGTTTTGTTGTGATGGTACGTATTCCAGTTCCAGTTGCGCCAATCGAAGCACCGTCGCCGAGTGAGAAACTGCGGTCGTGACTAAATGAAGCCTTGTACCCAATGTGTGGGCCTCCGTTTATCGAGTCTTCGCGTTTCAGCGTCAGCAAATATGATACCGCATAGTTCTGCAGCCAAGTATTCCCTTTCTTCATCTGCATGTTGTACGCATCACGAAATTCGCAAATGACCCTGTCACCTACTAGCCTTATGTCATCTTTACCTTCCAACGGAGTTTCAAATGATGTGCACCCCGAGAAAATTACTAAACCCGCAATAACGAGACCATTTTTCACTGCCGACGCCCCCTCGAATTATCACTTAAAGTAGCAAAAACCTGCACATTCACAATGCGTATAAGTATAAGAGATCAACATCTACCATCCGGATTTCGAGCTGACAGTAAACGCGTGTCATCAGACACTCACGTTCCGAAGATCTAGGCGATGTTGACAAAGTATGGCAACCAGATCTTAGCGGCGGCGATAGCGAGGAAAGCAGCGTATGATGTTTTGGTTTTGTCGTAGCGCGTGGCAATGCGACGGAACTGCTTCATTCGGTTGAACATGCGTTCGATGCGATTGCGATCCTTGTAAGCGCGGTAGTCGCAAGGTGGCGGGTTCTTCCGGGTTGATCGCGGCGGAATGATCGGACGAGTGCCATGCAGCAGAAGTTCCTCGCGGAT